>NZ_JBFAUZ010000121.1:0-1052 GCF_040679555.1 Spirillospora sp. NPDC052242 | reverse complement strand
AGTCGCATGCTGTAGACCCGAAGCGGGGTGATCTAGCCATGGGCAGGGTGAAGCGCCGGTAAGACGGTGTGGAGGCCCGAACCCACCAGGGTTGAAAACCTGGGGGATGACCTGTGGTTAGGGGTGAAAGGCCAATCAAACTCCGTGATAGCTGGTTCTCCCCGAAATGCATTTAGGTGCAGCGTCGCGTGTTTCTTGCCGGAGGTAGAGCTACTGGATGGCTGATGGGCCCTACAAGGTTACTGACGTCAGCCAAACTCCGAATGCCGGTAAGTGAGAGCGTGGCAGTGAGACTGCGGGGGATAAGCTTCGTAGTCGAGAGGGAAACAGCCCAGATCATCGGCTAAGGCCCCTAAGCGTGTGCTAAGTGGTAAAGGATGTGGAGTTGCCGTGACAACCAGGAGGTTGGCTTAGAAGCAGCCACCCTTGAAAGAGTGCGTAATAGCTCACTGGTCAAGTGATTCCGCGCCGACAATGTAGCGGGGCTCAAGCACACCGCCGAAGCCGTGGCACTCCGAGTTTTGCTCGGGGTGGGTAGGGGAGCGTCCTGCAGCCGGTGAAGCCGCCGAGTGATCGAGTGGTGGAGGCTGTGGGAGTGAGAATGCAGGCATGAGTAGCGAATCACACGTGAGAAACGTGTGCGCCGGATGACCAAGGGTTCCTGGGGCAGGCTAATCCGCCCAGGGTAAGTCGGGACCTAAGGCGAGGCCGACAGGCGTAGTCGATGGACAACGGGTTGATATTCCCGTACCCGCTGGTACGCGCCAACGCTGAATCCTCTGATGCTAACCATCCGAACCGCCTTCAGCTCCCTTCGGGGAGTGTTGGTTGGGGAGCATGGGACCCGAGGGGGTAGTAGGTGAGCGATGGGGTGACGCAGGAGGGTAGCTCAGCCCAGGCGATGGTTGTCCTGGGGTAAGCATGTAGCCCGCGCCATAGGCAAATCCGTGGCGCATCAAGGGTGAGATGTGATGCCGAGCCGTTTTAGGTGAAGTGAGTGATCCCATGCTGCCGAGAAAAGCCTCTAGTGAGTGTGCCGGCGGCCCGTACCC
>NZ_JBFAUZ010000120.1:0-1067 GCF_040679555.1 Spirillospora sp. NPDC052242 | reverse complement strand
TTCGTCGCCCACGCCCACGACCACGGCCTGGAAGTGGCCCTCGATCTGGCGTTGCAGTGCTCCCCCGACCATCCCTGGGTGCAGCAGCATCCCGAGTGGTTCACGACCCGGGCGGACGGTTCGATCGCCTATGCCGAGAACCCGCCGAAGAAGTACCAGGACATCTACCCCCTGAACTTCGACAACGACCCCGACGGGCTCTACGACGAGGTCGAACGGATCGTGCGGCACTGGATGAACCACGGCGTGCGGATCTTCCGCGTCGACAACCCCCACACCAAACCCGTCCCCTTCTGGGAACGCCTCCTGGCCGACATCAACGCCACCGACCCCGACGTCCTCTTCCTCGCCGAAGCCTTCACCCGCCCCGCCATGATGCACACCCTCGGCAAAATCGGCTTCCACCAGTCCTACACCTACTTCACCTGGCGCAACTCCGCCGACGAACTCCGCGACTACTTCACCCACCTGTCCGGGGCGGCCGCCGCCTACATGCGGCCCAACTGCTTCACCAACACCCCCGACATCCTCAACGAATACCTCCAGCACGGCGGCCGCGCCGCCTTCGAGATCCGCGCCATCCTCGCCGCCCTGCTGTCACCCACCTGGGGCATCTACTCCGGCTACGAACTCTGCGAGAACACCCCGGTGCGGCCCGGCAGCGAGGAATACCGCGACTCGGAGAAATACCAGTACCGGCCCCGCGACTGGGACACCGCCGCCACCGGCGGCACCACCATCGCCCCCCTCATCACCCGCCTCAACACCCTGCGCAACGCCCACCCCGCCCTGCACCGCCTGCGCAACCTGCACTTCCACCACGTCGACCAGCCCGAACTCCTCGCCTTCTCCAAACGACACCTCGACGACACCGTCCTGGCCGTCGTCAACCTCAACCCCCACCACCCCCGCGAAGCCACCGTCCACCTCGACCTGCCCGCCCTCGGCCTCCCCGACGACCCACACCACACCTTCACCCTCACCGACGAACTCGACGACACCACCTACACCTGGACCAAAGCCAACTACGTCCACCTCGACCCCCACACCCGACCCGCCCACGTCCT
>NZ_JBFAUZ010000119.1:0-1097 GCF_040679555.1 Spirillospora sp. NPDC052242 | reverse complement strand
TTTGTTTTCTGGGAACCACACAGGGACGCGAACAACACACAGCGAGATGCTTTGAACGTTCAGTGTGTTCAAGCCACTCGGCCTATTAGTACCGGTCGACTCCACACGTTACCGCGCTTCCATCCCCGGCCTATCAACCCGATCGTCTCTCGGGGGCCTTACCCACCCGAAGGTGGAGGGAGAACTCATCTCGAGGAAGGCTTCCCGCTTAGATGCTTTCAGCGGTTATCCCAACCGAACGTAGCCAACCAGCCATGCCCCTGGCAGGACAACTGGCACACCAGAGGTCCGTCCGTCCCGGTCCTCTCGTACTAGGGACAGACCCTCACAATTCTCCTACGCGCGCAGCGGATAGGGACCGAACTGTCTCGCGACGTTCTAAACCCAGCTCGCGTGCCGCTTTAATGGGCGAACAGCCCAACCCTTGGGACCTACTCCAGCCCCAGGATGCGACGAGCCGACATCGAGGTGCCAAACCATCCCGTCGATATGGACTCTTGGGGAAGATCAGCCTGTTATCCCCGGGGTACCTTTTAGCCGTTGAGCGACACCACTTCCACACGTAGGTGCCGGATCACTAGGCCCTGCTTTCGCACCTGCTCGACACGTCCGTCTCACAGTCAAGCTCCCTTGTGCCCTTGCACTCGCCACCTGATTGCCAACCAGGCTGAGGGAACCTTTGGGCGCCTCCGTTACACTTTAGGAGGCAACCGCCCCAGTTAAACTACCCACCAGGCACTGTCCCCCACCCGGATACACGGGTGCGGGTTAGACGCTCAAAACGACCAGAGTGGTATTTCACCAACGACTCCACCCGAACTGGCGTCCGAGCTTCACAGTCTCCCACCTATCCTACACAAGACGCTCCAAGCGCCAATGCCAAGCTGTAGTGAAGGTCCCGGGGTCTTTCCGTCCTGCTGCGCGAAACGAGCATCTTTACTCGTACTGCAATTTCGCCGGGCCTGTGGTTGAGACAGCGGGGAAGTCGTTACGCCATTCGTGCAGGTCGGAACTTACCCGACAAGGAATTTCGCTACCTTAGGATGGTTATAGTTACCACCGCCGTTTACCGGCGCTTAGATTCTCAGCTTCGACCC
>NZ_JBFAUZ010000118.1:0-1159 GCF_040679555.1 Spirillospora sp. NPDC052242 | reverse complement strand
TGAGGAGGCTCTGACGGCTTGTAGGCACACGGTTTCAGGTACTATTTCACGACCCCTCACCGGGGCACTTTTCACCTTTCCCTCACGGTACTGGTCCGCTATCGGTCATCAGGAAGTATTCAGCCTTACCACGTGGTCGTGGCAGATTCACACGGGATTTCACGGGCCCCGTGCTACTCGGGAACACACCCAAGAGACACCGCAATTTCGTCTACCGGACTCTCACCGTCTACGGTCGGCCTTCCCATGCCATTCGACTATCACGATGTTTTGTAACTCTTCGCCGGACTGGTAGATCCGACAGGATGGTCCCACAACCCCGCACACGCAACCCCTACCAGGTATCACACGCGCACGGTTTAGGCTGATCCGCTTTCGCTCACCACTACTCACGGAATCACTATTGTTTTCTCTTCCTGCGGGTACTGAGATGTTTCACTTCCCCGCGTTCCCACCAACCGTCCTATACATTCAGACGGCGGCGACACCCCATGACGGGTGCCAGGTTTCCCCATTCGGAAATCCCCGGATCAAAGTCTGGTTGCCGACTCCCCGAGGCATATCGCAGGCTCCCACGTCCTTCATCGGCTCCTGATGCCAAGGCATCCACCGTATGCCCTTAAAAACTTGAACACACAAAACGATCAAAACAAATCGCAGATAAACAACAACACCCAAGAAAACCGGACCCGAAGATCCGACCTCTCAAGCATCGTCGTCTACCAGAGATGCTCGCGTCCACTGTGTAGTTCTCAAAAAACAACCGGGTCCACCAGCCCACAACCCCGGTAAGGGGTTGCGGAGTCTGGTCCCGCAGTCCAGAGTTCCCGGGCTCGCGCCCGTTTCCTCAGGACCCAACAGCGTGTCCAACCTGCCGACCGCCCGGAACTCGTCGTTCCCACTCCCCACCACGAGGGTGAGGCGGTACTTGCCGAGCCGCACAGCCGACAGGCTGAGTAGCCAGTGCTCCACATCTATGAGCAGCCACCTGACGAACATTCGCCGTCAACAGTAGCCACCGACCATCGCACCCCACCGAAGCGGAATCAACGACGGCCAGCTTGTGCTCCTTAGAAAGGAGGTGATCCAGCCGCACCTTCCGGTACGGCTACCTTGTTACGACTTCGTCCCAATCGCCGGCCCCACCTTCGACCGCTCC
>NZ_JBFAUZ010000117.1:0-1318 GCF_040679555.1 Spirillospora sp. NPDC052242 | reverse complement strand
AGATCGCGCCCCGGGTTCTCCCGGTCGGCGGCCATGAGCTGGTAGAACGCCGACGGCGTCTGGTTCAGGACGGTCACCCGCTCGGCTTCGAGCAGCGCGAGGAAATCGGCCGGGGAACGAGACGTGAGGTACGGCACGACCACGAGACGGCCGCCGTACAGCAGCGAACCCCACAACTCCCACACCGAGAAGTCGAACGCGTACGAGTGGAACAACGTCCACACGTCGTCCGGACCGAACGCGAACCACTCCTCGGTCGACCGCAGCAACCGCACCACGTTCTGGTGCGGGACCACGACGCCCTTCGGGCGTCCCGTCGAACCCGACGTGTAGATCACGTACGCCGGAGCGTCAGGCGAGATCCGAACGTCCAGGTTCGTCTCGTCATATCCGGGCGCGTCCACATCCTCGGCGCGGATCGTCAGGACGGGCCGAGCATCCTCGACCATGTACGCGATGCGATCGGCCGGATAGTCCGGGTCGATCGGCACATACGCGGCACCGGCCTTCAGCACCGCCAGGATCGCGACCACCAGATTCGCCGAACGCGGCAACGCCAACGCCACGAACTGCTCACAACCCACACCACGCTCGACCAAGCGACGCGCCAGCCGATTCGCCCGCGCGTTCACCTCACCGAACGTCCACGACACCCCCTCGAACGTCACCGCCACCGCGTCCGGACGCTCCGCCGCACGCGCCTCGAACAACTCCGGGATCGTGGCGCGCTCCACGGGACGCGCGGGGCCGGGGCCGCCCGCCCAGTCGCCGAGGACGGCGGCGCGCTCGTCCGCGTCGAGGACGTCGGGGGCGCCGATGGGCGCGTCCGGTGCGGCGAGCAGCGCGGCGAGGTAGCGCTCGAAACGGGCGATGAGGCGTTCGGCGGTGCGGTGGTCGAAGAGGTCGAGGGCGTACTCGAGTTCGCCGTCGAGGCCGTCCTCCCGCTCGGTGAGGATCATCAGCAGGTCGAAGCGGGCGGCGCCGGCGTGCAGGGGTTCGAGTTCGGCGCTGAAGCCGTCGAGTTCGAGGCGGGCCTCAGGGTTGTTCTGGAAGGTGAGGCCGATCTGGAACAGCGGGTGCCGGGCGAGGTGGCGCGGCGGGTTCAGGACCTCGACGAGCCGCTCGAACGGGACGTCCTGGTGCGCGTACGCGGCGAGGTCGGTGTCCTTCACCCGGGCGACGAGCTCCCGGAACGTGGGGTCGCCGGACGTGTCGGTGCGGAAGACGAGCATGTTGACGAACATGCCGACGAGGTCGTCGAGGGCCTCGTCGGTGCGGCCCGCGATCGGCGAGCCGATCGGCACGTCCGTCCCGGCGC
>NZ_JBFAUZ010000116.1:0-1321 GCF_040679555.1 Spirillospora sp. NPDC052242 | reverse complement strand
GGATGCTCTTATGGATGTCAAGCGGCGAGTTCGAGATCGTGAGCGGTGATGATCTGGAAGAGCTCGCGTGCGACGTAGCGTTTGAGGCACCGGATGATCTCTTTCTTGGTCATGCCTTCCTTGGTGCGTCGTTCGGCGTAGGCGCGGGTGCGGGGGTCCCAGCGCAAGCGGCAGATCACCACGCGGTAGAGGGCGGCGTTGGCGTGCCGGTCGCCGCCGCGGTTGAGGCGGTGCCGGTGGGTGCGGCCCGAGGAGGCGGGGATCGGGGCGGCGCCGCAGAGCATGGCGAACGCGGCTTCGGAGCGGAGCCGGTCGTGGTTCTGCCCGGCGGTGGCCAGGAGCTGCCCGGCGACGTCGGTGCCGACCCCGTTGACGGCGGCCAGCTCGGGGTTGATCGCGGCGACCAGGGGTCGGAGCAGCTCGTCCAGCTCGGTGATCTCGGCCGACAGCCGCTGGTGGCGGCGGGCCAGGGACCGCAGGGCGATTTCGGCGGCGGTCTCGGGCGAGGCGGCGTCGGCGGGGTCGGGCCGCAGGGCGGCGCAGGCGGCGATCAGCTCGCGGGCGGGCAGGCCGCGCAGGCGTGTGCGCAGTCCGTCGGGGGCGGTGACGATCAGTGCCTTGATCTGCCGCTGGGCGTCGGCGCGCTGGCCGACCGCGCTGCGGCGGGCCACCCGCAGGTTGCGCAGCGCCTCGACGCGGCCGTCGCGCCGTTTGGGGGCACCGGTGCGTTCCCCGGCCAGGGCCGTCTTCGCGGCGGCGACGGCGTCGATCGGGTCGGATTTGCCCTGGAAACGGCGGGTCTTGCGGTCGGGCCGGTCGACCTCGATCACCTGGACGCCGGCGTCGTGCAGCAGGCGGGCCAGGCCAGTGCCGTAGACGCCGGTGCCCTCGACCCCGACGCGCTCCAGGCGCCCGAACGAGCGCATCCAGTCCAGCAGGGCGGTGTATCCGGCCCGGTCGGCGGGGAACTGCTCGGTGCCCAGGATACGGCCGACCGGGTCGAGTACGGCGGCGGTGTGGGTGTCGGCGTGGGTGTCGACGCCGCCGGCGACCTCGCCGATCGCCGCGTCATCGGGTGTAATGGGGGTCATCGTCGTCCTGTTCTCCTGGCCGGGGGCGGGGCGGCACGCACCGGCCGGACGGTGGGACAAGACAGTGATGGGGCCTCTGGCCAGGCTCTTATTAGGTCACCCCGCCATATCCGGTGAGTGCACATGAGCGCCTCCCGCGCAGGGTCGGCAGATCCCGTTGAAGGCACCAGGCCAGTCAGGCGTTGGGCCAGACCCCAGCGGGAGGCGCTCACCTACATCATCACTGTCAG
>NZ_JBFAUZ010000115.1:0-1362 GCF_040679555.1 Spirillospora sp. NPDC052242 | reverse complement strand
CGGGAGATCGGGTCGCGCAGGGAGGCGAACGCGGCCAGGTAGAAGGCCCGTTTGAGTTGTCGGTTGCCGCGTCGGGACGGGCTCTCGCCGCGGATTGAGGAGCCTGAGGTCCGGGTGGCGGGGGCCAGGCCGGCGTAGGCGGCCAGGTGCCCGGCGTTGCGGAAGCGGCTGGCGTCCCCGACGTCGATCAGGATGCGGGCGGCGGTCCTGACCCCCACGCCGGGCAGGGAGGTCAGGACCTTGGAAAGAGGGTGGGCCTCCAGCAGTTCTTCGATCCGGGCCGCCAAGGCGGCGCGCTGGTCATGAACGGCGCTGAGCGAGCGCGCCAGGCTGGGGATGATCAGTGCGGCGGCGTCGGTGCCGGGCACGGTCACCGTCTGCTCGTCCAGCGCGGCCAGGATGTCGTCGGCCAGGCGCTCGGCCGTGCGAGGCGCCTTGGGCCGCAGTGCCCGCAGCAGCCGGCCGCGTCCGGCGGCGCGGAGCTGGGCCGGGGAGCCGAAGCGTTCCAGCAGGGCGCGGACGGCCGGGTGGTCCAGCCGCGGTCCCAGCACCCGCTCCAGCGAGGGGTGAATCTGGGTGAGCAGGCCCCGCAGGCGGTTGATCAGGCGAGTCGATTCGGCCGCCAGGTCATCGTCGAAGCCGACGAGCATCTGCAGTTTGGCGACGGCCTCGTCGTCGGACGCCAGTTGGCGCAGGGTGTGCGGCATGGTGCGGGCCGCGTCGGCGATGATGAACGCATCGCGCGCGTCGGTCTTGGCCTCGCCGGGATACAGGTCGGCGATGCGGCGCATCGCCAGCCCGGGCAGGTAGGCGACCTGGCAGCCGACCTCGCGGGCCACCGCCAGCGGCAGCGCGCCGATGGAGGCGGGCTGGTCCACGACCACCAGCACCGTGCCCCAGCGGGCCTGAAGGCGGTCGAACAGCTCCCGCAGCTTGGGCTCGCTGTTGGGAAGCCGCTGATCGAAGACCTTCTTGCCGCTTGGGGTCAGGCCGGTGGCGTGGTGCTCGCTCTTGCCGACGTCCAGGCCGCAGAAGACGCCGATGTCGCCGGGGTCGCTCACGTGCTGCCTTCCGATCGAAGTGATGCGTTCTCCCCGGCCTCACCTGCGGCATCAGCGTGCCGGCATCCACGTTACAAAGAGCCTGCCAGCCCAGGTGGGCTGCGCGGTCATGCCCCTCATCAGCGGTCTGCCGATGCCTCCGAACCTGGTGACAACACCCTTTCGATCATGGAAGGACTGGGGAGCTGGAGTCATGCCAGATCCAGAGACCGGGAGCCCGTCTCCGGGCCACGAACAAAGTAACGGGGAGCTGACGGGCCCGAATCCTGTCGACCGCGGCAAGCCCGGGTCGAAGATCCAC
>NZ_JBFAUZ010000114.1:0-1577 GCF_040679555.1 Spirillospora sp. NPDC052242 | reverse complement strand
TCGCCCTTGATGGAGCGGATCAGGAGCTGGGAGACGTCCACGACTTCCAGGGACTCCTTGGCCGCGCCCTCGTTCTTCTTCTCGTTGATCGCGTCGCCGAGCATGACGAGGCAGAACGGGCAGGCGGTGGAGACGGTGTCGGGGTTGGTCTCCAGCGCCTCGTCGACGCGCTCGGTGTTGATGCGCTTGCCGATGCGCTCTTCCATCCACATCCGGGCGCCGCCGGCGCCGCAGCAGAAGCCGC
This sequence comes from Spirillospora sp. NPDC052242, assembly GCF_040679555.1. Lineage (NCBI taxonomy): Bacteria > Bacillati > Actinomycetota > Actinomycetes > Streptosporangiales > Thermomonosporaceae > Spirillospora > Spirillospora sp. NPDC052242. The sequence continues at coordinate 1,333 of NZ_JBFAUZ010000114.1, read as the reverse complement.
GGTCCTTGTGCCGGTGCATCTCCTGGGTCTTGACGCCGGGGACGGTCGCCATGATGTCGCGCGGCTGCTTGTAGACCTTGTTGTGGCGGCCCAGGAAGCAGGGGTCGTGGTAGGTGATGTTCTCCTCGATCGGGGCGACCGGGGTGAGCTTGCCCTCCTCGACCAGGTGCGCGAGCAGCTGGGTGTGGTGGACGACCTCGTAGTTCCCGCCGATCTGCGGGTACTCGTTGGCCAGGGTGTTGAAGCAGTGCGGGCAGGTCGCGACGATCTTCTTGACGCCCGCGTCGTTGAGGGTCTCGACGTTCTGCTGGCCGAGCATCTGGAAGACGAACTCCATGCCCAGGCGGCGGGCCGGGTCACCGGTGCAGGCCTCCATCGGGCCGAGCACGGCGAACTTGACGCCCGCGATGTGCAGCAGCTCGGCGACGGCCTTGGTGGTCTTCTTGGCCCGGTCCTCCAGGGCGCCGGCGCAGCCGACCCAGAACAGGTACTCGGTGTCCTCGGAGACCTTGTCGTCGACGACCTCGACCTCGAAGTCGAGCTCCTCGATCCACTCGAGGCGCTTCATCTCGGACATGCCCCACGGGTTGCCCTTGTTCTCGAGGTTCTTCAGCATGACGCCGGCCTCGGACGGGAACGAGGACTCGATCATCACCTGGAAGCGGCGCATGTCCAGGATGTGGTCGATGTGCTCGATGTCGACCGGGCACTGCTCGACGCACGCGCCGCAGTTGGTGCACGACCACAGGACGTCCGGGTGGATGACGCCGTCGTCGGCGACCAGCTCCTTGTCCACCTGCATGGCGAGCTTCTGCTCGTCGGTGAACTTCTCGCGCTCCTCCTCGGAGGCGAGCATGTAGGGGGCCTTGGCCAGGGCGTGGTCGCGCAGCTCCAGGATGACCATCTTGGGCGACAGCGGCTTGCCGGTGTTCCAGGCGGGGCACTGCGACTGGCAGCGACCGCACTCGGTGCAGGTCGCCATGTCGAGGAAGCCCTTCCAGGTGAAGTCCTCGATCTTGCCGCGGCCGAAGACGTCCTCGTCGGGGTCGGCCTCCTCGAAGTCGAGGGGCTTGCCGCCCGACATCATCGGCTGCGCGGCGCCCAGGCCGTCCGGGCGGCGCTTGAACATGACGTTCAGCGGCGCCAGGAAGATGTGCAGGTGCTTGGAGTTCACCACGAACACCAGGAACACGAACGCGACGCCGATGTGCGCCAGCAGGCCGACGGCCTCCAGCACGTGCAGGGTGTCGTCGGACATGCCCTCGAACAGGTTCCCCGTCAGGTGGGAGAAGTACGCGGCGCCGTTGTAGCCGAAGTTGCCGCGCGCGACCTC
>NZ_JBFAUZ010000112.1:0-2292 GCF_040679555.1 Spirillospora sp. NPDC052242 | reverse complement strand
GAGGCCGTCCGCCGCCTCACCGCCGACCGCACGGTCGTCCTCGTCGCCCACCGCCCCGCCCTCGCCGCCCTCGCCGACCGAGTCGTCCACGTGGACGAAGCAGATGACGGGCGCGTTCCGTATCCCCTGCTCGGGCTTGCCGACGAGCCAGGTGATCTCCAGTTCGACGGCGTGTGCGCGGGGGAGCATCCGCTGAGCCTTCGCGGCGCACTCACGGTCGGCCTTCTCGTCGATCTCCTGCTGCGGGCGCGGGTGCCACGTCGCGCCCTCGAAGGCGGGGACGTCGAGGTTCGCGTAGAGCTGGTAGCGGTGCGGCCGCGTGCACGGGACCGGCCGGGCGATCTGGACGGGCCACGTCTCGTAGTCGAGGTCGTCGAGGTCCTCGATGCACTTGCCGACCTCCAGTGCCGCGCAGCTCGTCAGGCTCGGGTCGAGAGTCTCGGCCAGCCGGGTGTCGAGTCTTGCTGTCGCACCCCTTCCACCTGCGGCGCCGCGCTGAGAGGGGCGACCGCGATCACCTCGCCCTGGTGGGGCCCGTCGCAGGGGACGGCCTTCACGAGCGTGATCTCCGTGGCGTCCGGCTCGACCCCCGCGTAGGTCGGCGCCGGCGCCTCCGGCCGGTGCGGCGGTGGCACGGGCGGCGGGCCCGGGATCACGCCCGAGGGCGCAAACGGCCCCGGGATCGCGCGGCAATGTAATGATCCCGCATAACGGACCGTGTGCTTTCGGCACTTGATGCCGAAACATGATCGCTTCGGGGGTTCGCCGGTCAGCGGGGGGCGAGGGAGCCTCGCAGGCGTTCGCCGGGCACGTTGACCATGCACACGACCGTCCGGATCCCGATCTCCCAGTCGTACGGGTGGGGCGGCACCACGAACAGTTGGAGGTCGGGCCTCGGCAGCCGGGGCCAGGTCTTGACGGCGTGCGCCTCGCACTGGCTCATCACCTGCTGCTCGAGCGCCTTCCTGTCCGGATACGGCGGATACGAGAGCGGGTCGTCCTCCAGGCCGGGCTGGAACTCGTAGGTGGCGAAGACCTGGGCGAAGTGCGGCCTGGAGCAGGACACCGGGGAGACGAGGGGATGCTTCTCCTGGGCCCAGCCCTTGATGCAGCGCCAGCGGGAGAGTTCCTCGTAGGTGCGCAGCTCGGTGTTCACCGTGTCGGCCAGGCCGCCCTTCCGCTCGTCGTCGTGGTGGACGGCGCAGATGGTCTTCCGGCGGCCCGTCTTCCATCCCACGTTGTTGGGCACCTCGGTGTAGGGCTTGAGGGCCGGGTACAGGGGGCTCTTGCGCAGCCGGCCGATCTCGCGACCGCACACGACGTGGGCCGCCCGCTGGGCGCGATCCTCGCCCGGCCACGGCCCGTCCGGCAGCGCGGTGTGCATGACGACCTCGCCCGTGTGGGGTTCGGCGCACGGCACCGCCCGCACCAGCCGGAGCCGCTCGGTGGAGTCGTAGTCGGTGAAGCAGTCGCCCTTCCGCAGCGCCGAGAACGCCGTCGTGCCGGACTCCGAGATCGAGCCCGACGCGTCGCGCTCGGGCGTGAACACCGTTTCGACCGCGACGGGCAGGAGCACCGAGACGGCCGCCGACCAGGCGGCGGCCGCGGCGATGCCCACGATCGCGAAGCTCTTGCCCGTCCGGGTCTTGCGCCGCCGGTGGACGAGCGCGGCGATGCCGAACCCGAGGGCGAGCGGGACGAGCCCGACGAGTCCGGTCACGAGTGCGGTGACGGCGAGCCCGCTCGTCCGCGCCGGTTCCTCCGGCGGCTGCGGGCCGCCCACGGGCGGAGCGCCCTGGTTCGGCGGGCCGGGCGCGGGCCAGGAGGACGACGGGAAGGGGGCGGCGCCCGTTCCCGGCCGGCCCGGGGGTGGGGCGGCGTCCATCTCGGGGAGGTCCGTGAAGGGCAGGGCGCCCGTGCCGGGGGGATCCGGGAAGGGGACGGCTCCCGACGGGGGCGTCGAGAAGGGGACGGCGCCCGATCCCGGGGTGTCCGGGAAGGGGACGGCGCCCGACGGCCCCTGGGAGGGATCGCGCGGCTGGTCGTCGGCGCCGTGGGCGTCCGGAGGCGTGGTCACACCGCGAACTTAATGATCTTGGATGACGGATCGGGTCCGTTTTCGGGGGTGACGCCGAATATGACCATTATCGGCCGTTTTGCTGAAACGTGCCGTGGCCGGGGCGGGGGGCCCGCCCCCGCCGGGGCGGGGAGGCCGGCGGCGGCGGCAGCACGGCGGTATACCCCCCGCTCACCCCCCAGACCCCGGTGGTGACTGCCCAGGGCGGGAACGCC
>NZ_JBFAUZ010000111.1:0-2852 GCF_040679555.1 Spirillospora sp. NPDC052242 | reverse complement strand
ATGGCGGTCTTGTACAGGAACAGCACCCGCCGCCCCGCGAGCGCCAGCGTGACCGCCAGTCCGGCGAGCCCGATGATCAACGTGATCCAGTACACTGTTCCGTCCTCCTGGGTACGGGCGATGGCAGTCAGCGTAGGGCTCGTGACAGACTGCACCTCATCCGGGTCCCGAATACTACTCGGTAGTAGCTTATGCGTCACACACGCTGGTCGGCACCGTCGCAGACCAGGACGGAGCGTACCCGGCGGCCCCCTCCCCGGTACACGGCGCCCACGGCCGAAGCGATCCCCGCTGTTCCGGTCACAACCGTCCTGTGCGCGCGCACAGCCCCACCGCCGTTCCCGCCCTGCTCGCGGCGCGGCCCTCGCGCCCGCGCGATTCCCTGGTTTTCCCGCTCCGACTATCGATGAGTTCCGCGCCGTCCGGGAGTCCGCATCCTGAAGACCGGGACACGACCGATCACGGTCCGCCCGCCGTCCACGGAGGATGCACGATGACGCCGACCACCGACCACGGTCCCGCGACACGCCGCCTGGCCGGGCTGCTCGCCGCGATACCCGACTCAGCTCTGACCATGCCGACGCCCTGCGCGGGCATGGACCTCGCCGCGCTGCTCGACCACGTCCACGGCCTGTCGATCGCGTTCACGCGGGCCGCCGCGAAGGAACGTCCCGAGGGCGGGTCGCAGCCGCCGACGGTCGACGCGGCGAACCTGGCGCCCGACTGGCGGGTGCGGATCCCCGAGGCACTGGACGAACTCGCCGCGGCGTGGCGCGTCCCGGGGGCCCGCGAGGGGATGACGGAGGCCGGGGGCGTCGAGATGCCGGGCGACGTCGCCGCGAGCGTCGCGCTGAACGAGGTCGTCGTGCACGGCTGGGACGTCGCGCGCGCTACCGGCCAGCCCTACGACGCCGGGACGGACGAGGTCGAGGCGTGCCTCGCGTTCGTCGGGCCGTCCGTCGAGGAGAGCGGCGGCGCGGGGATCGAGGGGCTGTTCGGCCCGGCGGTCGCGGTGCCGGCGGACGCGGGGCCGCTCGACCGGCTGATCGCGCTGACCGGGCGCGACCCGGCCTGGACGCCGACGCCCCTGTCCCCCGTGCAGCGGACCCCGGCGCCCTGAACGCGGGCACCGGGGTCCGGGGGAACGGTCCGGGAGGTACGCGGGGTCAGACCCGTTCAAAGACGGCGGCGAGGCCCTGGCCGCCGCCGATGCACATGGTCTCCAGCCCGTAGCGGGCCTCGCGGCGGTCCATCTCGCGGGCGAGGGTGGCGAGGATGCGGGCGCCGGTCGCGCCGACCGGGTGGCCGAGGGAGATCCCCGACCCGTTGACGTTGACGCGGTCCCAGTCGCCGTCCTTCAGCCCCCACTCGCGGGCGACGGCGAGGACCTGCGCGGCGAACGCCTCGTTCAGCTCGATGAGGTCCATGTCGGCGAGGGTCAGCCCGGCGGCGGCGAGCGCCTTCGCGGTGGCCGGAACCGGCCCGATGCCCATGGTGCGGGGCGGCACGCCCGCGCGCCCCCACGAGACGAGCCGGACGAGCGGGCGCAGCCCGAGCTCGGCGGCGCGTTCGGGCGTCGTCACGACGCACGCGGCCGCCGCATCGTTCTGCCCGCTGGCGTTCCCGGCCGTGACGGTGGCCTCCGGGTCGTTCTCGCCGAGGACGGGACGCAGCTTCGCGAGGCCCTCCATGGACGTGTCGGGGCGCGGGTGCTCGTCGGTGTCGACGACCGTGTCGCCCTTCCGCCCCTTGATCGTGACGGGGACGATCTCGTCGGCGAACCGCCCGTCCCGCTGGGCGGCGACGGCCCGCGCGTGCGACCGCACGGCCAGTTCGTCCTGTTCCTCCCGGCCGATGCCGTACTCGCGCCGCAGGTTCTCGGCGGTCTCCAGCATCCCGCCGGGCACGGGGTGGTTGACGCCGCCCGCGGTGACCCGCCCCTGGGCGAGCGCGTCGTGCAGGTCGATGGACGGGCCGCGCACGCCCCAGCGCGCCTTCGTCGTGTAGAAGGGCGCGTTGCTCATGCTCTCGGTGCCGCCCGCGATGACGACGTCGCTGACGCCGGTCTGGATCTGCATGGCGGCGTCCAGGACGGCCTGGAGGCCGGAGCCGCAGCGGCGGTCGAGCTGGGTGCCGCCGACCTCGACGGGCAGCCCGGCGTCGAGCGCGGCGACGCGGCCGACGGCGGGCGCGTCGGCGTTGGGGTTGCACTGCCCGAGGATCACCTCGTCGATCGCGTCGTCGGGCAGGCCGGTGCGCGCCACGAGGGCCCGGATGACGGTGGCGGCCAGTTCGGCCGGGGAGACGGGCTTCAGCGCCCCGCCGAACCGGCCGATGGGGGTCCGCAGCGGCTCGCAGATGACCGCTTCGCGCATGTGCATGCTCCTCAACTCGACAAGTGGCGGCGCACTCTGCAGGTTATGGGGTCGTTTCGGCCGGGTGACCGCCGGGCTTCCGCCCAGTGGAGGTTCGGACAAGAACCGCGCCGGGCCGCGAACGGGCCCTCCCGCGGGCGGCTCCGGGTCATTACATTGCCGGTCACCACTCACCTTTTGGGGGACCCATGGCCGGGTTGCCGATGAAACTGCTCAAGACGCTGCTCGCCGCGCTGACGGCGGTGACGCCCGTGTCACTGCCCGCGGTCGCGGTGGCCGGGGTGCTCGGCGCGACGGCCGTCGCGTCGGCCGGCTGCGCCGTCGAGACGGACGACGACGGGGACGACGACGGCGGCTCCGACGACGACGAGGGCTTCGACGACTGACAGTGATGATGTAGGTGAGCGCCTCCCGCTGGGGTCTGGCCCAACGCCTGACTGGCCTGGTGCCTTCAACGGGATCTGCCGACCCTGCGCG
>NZ_JBFAUZ010000110.1:0-3542 GCF_040679555.1 Spirillospora sp. NPDC052242 | reverse complement strand
GCCCACCACTTCTTACAGCTCTTTATACTACACCTCCAACACCAACCCCCCCCCGCCACCGCCGGGGCGGCCCCCCTGGCGCCCGCGCACGCCCCCCCGCACGCGATCCCCCCGCCCGCGGTGCGGGGCGGCGGGACCCCCTCGGGAAGCCCCTCGGCTCCCGGCGGTCGGTACGGTAGGCCCGCGCACGTTGCATGCACGTTGCGATCGTCCGATCACGCAGCGTCGCGAAAATCGTCGGCCGGGTTACGGGGAACCGCTTGCGCGGCCCCCGGATTCGGCCGATCCTCAAACCCCGATGTGGTTCGCATGCGGGGGGAGTTCGCCGATGGTGACCAGGGAACGCGCGGCTCGCCCGCGTCCGCCGATCGCCGCGTCGTGGCGGCGCGCCCGGGACGCCGGCGTGGACGCCGGAGTGCCGGCCGCCCCGCTGGTGTTCGACCGGGACGTCCTCGCCGACGCCCGCGCCGCCCATCCGCTGGCGCCGCACCTGCCGCTGCTGCGGGACCTGCTGCGCGGCGTCGCCGACGAGACCGAGCACCTGCTGGTGATCACCGACGAGGCGGGCCGGGCGCTGTGGACGCAGGGGCCGCGCCGGACGCGCCGCGCCGCCGAGCGGATCGGGCTGCTGGAGGGGTTCTGCTGGGCCGAGGAGTCGGTCGGCACGAACGGGATCGGCACCGCGCTCGCCGAGGGGCGGCCCGAGCACGTCTACGCGGCCGAGCACGTCGCGTACGTCCTGCACGGGTGGTCGTGCGCGGGCGCGCCGGTCACCGACCCCGACACCGGACGGGTGATCGGCTGCGTCGACGTCAGCGCGACCGCCGACCGGCTGCATCCGGCGATGGCGGCGCTCGTCGCGACGGCGGCCCGGCTCGCCGAGTCCCGGCTGGAGGTGGAGATGCGGCGGCGGGACGAGCGGTTCCGGGAGCGCTACCTGCCGCACCTGACGGGGATGCGCGGCGGCGCGGCGCTGGTCACCGCGACCGGCCGGATCCTGGCGGGCGGCCCGGACGCGTGGCGGGGGCGGCGCCTGGCGGTGCCCGAGCCGGGCGCGACGATCACGCTGCCGGACGGCCGCGCCATGTTCGCCGAGCCGCTCGGCGAGGTGTACCTGCTGCGCCCGCGCGCCGGGCGGGCCGCCGCCCGTCCGGCGCCCCGGGCGGAGGGCGGGCCGCTGCTGGCGCTGACGCTGCTGGGCGCCGACCCGCCGTTGGCCCGGGTGGACGGACGTCCGGTGCCGCTGACGCTGCGGCACGCGGAGATCCTCGCGCTGCTGGCGCTGCACCCGCAGGGGCTGACCGGCGACCGGCTGTCGTGGCTGCTGTACGGGGACGAAGGCACGCCGGGCACCGTCCGCGCGGAGATCCACCGGCTCCGCGACCGGCTCGGCGGGCTCGTCCGGGCCCGCCCCTACCGGCTCGACTGCGCGGTCGACGCCGACTTCCGGACGGTCCGGCGGCTGCTGGACGAGGGGGACGTGCCGGCCGCCGCGCGGCTGTACGCGGGGGAGCTGCTGCCCCGGTCGGACGCGCCCGCGGTCCGCGCCGAGCGGGACGAGCTGGCGGTGCTGATGCGGCGGCAGGCCCTCGATCGGGGCGGCGCCGAGGCGCTGTGGGCGTACGCGCAGACGGAGCCGGGGCGGGGCGACCTGGAGGCGCTGGAGCGGCTGGGCGCGGTGCTGCCGCCGGGCGATCCGCGCCGCGCCGCCGTCACGACCCGCAGCGACCGGCTCCTCAGCGACGACGACGCCGTCTGACGACCCGCCCGACGACCCGCCCGACGACCCGCCCGACGGGGGACGTCCGTCAGCCGTCGTCCGGGCCGAGGCCGGCGGGGGCGCCGGGGCCCGTCAGGTGGGTGGTGTCGTTGTAGCAGACGGAGCGCAGGCCGTCGGCGCCGTCCCGCCAGCGGGTCAGCGAGCAGTTGCCGATCGGTTCCTTCTCGATCTCCATGATCTCCTGCTCGGTCAGCTCCTCCACCAGGTAGCGGGTGACGACGACGATCGCGTCGTGCGCCACGACCAGGACCCGGCCGCCGGGGGCGTCGGCCTCCACGTCCCGGTAGAAGGAGCGGAGCCGCAGCGCGAGGTCGGCCCACGACTCCCCGCCGGGCGGGCGGTGGTAGAACTTGCCGAGGTGCCGGGCCCGTTCGGCCTCGGCGGGGAAGCGGCGCCGCACCCCGAGGGCGGTGAGGCCCTGCAGGACGCCCTGCTCGCGGTCGCGGAGCCGTTCGTCGACCCGCAGCCGCGGCCCGTCCGGGGCGGCCGGCGCGGCCCAGGACGTCTGCGCGAGCGCGATCCGGGCGGTGTCGAGCGCCCGCAGGTAGGGGGACGAGACGACGAGCGTGGGGCGCTCGTCCGGGGGGAGGTCGGCGAGCCGGCGGCCGAGGGTCTCGGCCTGGGCGCGGCCGCGGTCAGACAGCGGGATGTCGGCGTCCCGCTCGGGGATCCCGGCGTCCTCGGCGCCCGCGCGCTCCGCGTCCCGGTGGGCCAGGTTGCCGGTGCTCTCGCCGTGCCGGGTCAGGTTCAGCCACTGCAGCGCTCTCACGCCCGCCATGCTGCCACGGACGCCGTGCTCTACACGCGGTAGTACTCTTGTCGGCGTGACGAACGTGCTGGCGACCGCGGTCATCGTGACGGCCCTGCTGACGGCCGGGTACGCGCTGGTCACCACGGTGCGGGACCGGCCGATGAGCGTCGGTCACCTGGTGGTGCTCGGCGTCCTGGAGGTCCTGCTGATCGCGCAGGCGGTCGTCGGGTTCGTGAAGCTCGGCGGCGGGGAGGGGCCCGACCCGGCGACGACCTTCGCGGGCTACCTGATCGGGGTGCTGCTGATCCCGCCGGCGGGCGCCGGGTGGGGCCTGCTGGAGCGCACCCGCTGGGGGCCCGGTGTCATCGTGGTCGCGGCGCTGGGCGTCGCGGTGATGGTCGTCAGGATGAACCAGCTGTGGAGCGGGACCGTTGCCTGAGCCCGAGATCGAGCCCGAGATCGAGCCCGAGATCGAGCCCGAGGCCCGGGACGTCCGGCCCGGAGCCCGCGCGGACGACGGCGCCCGCGCCGACGCCGAGGCCCGCGCGGGCGGCACCGGGAGCGGGCCGGGCCGGATGCTGGTCGCCGTCTACGCGATCTTCGCGCTGGCGGCGGGGGCCCGGGCCGGGGTGCAGATCGCCACGAACTTCGGCGACGCGCCGGTCGCCTACGCGCTGTCGGCGCTCGCCGCCGCCGTCTACGTCCTGGCGACGGTGGCGCTGGCGCTCGGCGGGCGCACCTCGTTCCGCGTCGCGGTGGCGGCCTGCGCGGTCGAGCTCGCCGGCGTGCTGGTGGTGGGGACGCTCAGCCTCGCCGATCCCGCGGCGTTCCCCGACGAGACCGTCTGGTCCGGGTACGGCCGCGGCTACGGGTTCGTGCCGCTGGTGCTGCCGGTGCTGGGCCTGCTGTGGCTGCGCCGCACCGCCCGCTCGGGCGGCGGGACCCGAGCGGGCGGTGGGCGCCCTGCGGCCTGGCCGCCCGCGAGCCGCAGCAGCGCCGACACGAGGTACC
>NZ_JBFAUZ010000109.1:0-3641 GCF_040679555.1 Spirillospora sp. NPDC052242 | reverse complement strand
GGCGCGGTGCAGGGCGCGCAGCGTCGCCTCCGTCGGCGGGAGCCCGGCGTCGAGCCCGACGCGCTTGAGCCGGGCGGGCAGCGGCGCCGGGGGGAGGGGCGCCGCGCCCTGGGAGCGGCGCGCCGGACCGTGAACGGAGCCGACCGCGCCGGAAAGGCCGCTGGTCAGAGCGCCGGTCTGGACGGGATCCGGTGCGCCCGGACCCGTCCGTCGTGGTGGGCGGCGATCAGCAGATCCGGGCCCGCCCAGGCGAGTGCGGCCACGGCCGAGTCCGCGTGCAGGGTGCGCGCGGGCCGCAGGCGCGCCTGCGGCGTGCCCGCCGTGGCGCGCCACAGCGCGACGGTGCCGTCCTCGTCGCCGCTGGCCAGATGCCCGGCCGAACCGGGCCGCCAGGCCAGTGCGGTGACGGTCTCGTGGGCGGCCAGCGATCGGGGCGCGGTACCGGCCGGGCCCTTGCCGGAGAAGTCCCACACGGTCACGTCCGGGGCGCCGTCGGCGGCGAGCCAGGTTCCGGTGTCGTCGAACGCGAGCCGGGAGACCTTCTCGGGATAGCCGGACATCGTCAGCTCGGATCCGTCGCGGGCGCGCCAGATGTGGATGGAGGCGTCCTGGTTGCCGCTGCAGATCCATCGGCCCGTGGGGGCGATGGCCAGCGCCAGGTGGGAGCCGACATACCGGTAGGTGGCCACGGGTGCGGGCGTGTGCCGCTCGTGGCAGCGCACCGCGCCGTAGGCGGCGACGGCCAGGCGGCGACCGTCGCGCATCCACGCCAGGTCGGTGACGGTGCTGGCGGCGTCTTCGGTCGTCCACAGCCGCCGGCCGTCCGCCTCCTGGACGACGGCGCGCCGGCCGGACGCGACCGCGACACGTCCCGCGCCGGCCCAGACCGCGGTCGACGACCAGGCGCCGGTGTCGGCGACGGTCACGCGTCCGTCGCCGCGGCTCCACAGGGCGTATCCGGTGGGGCCGGTGGCCGCCAGATGCCCTGCGCCGGGTGCCAGCGCCACCTTCAGGAGCCCGCCGGTCAGGTGCAGCGCCTCGGTCGCGGCTCCGGTCGCGAGATCCAGTGTCCAGGCCGTTCCCTCGGCCCCCGCGACGGCGACGAGATCGCCCTGCGCGCTGACGGACACCGGGGCGTCGTCGACGGCGACCTCCCAGGCGGCGTCGAGATCGGTGGTGGAGGCGGCCGGGGTCATGCGGCCTTCCCGGTGTCGACCAGGCAGTCGGCGAAGGCGCGTTCCAGAGCGTCCCGGTCCAGGTCGCGGCCGATGAAGACGAGACGGTTGTGCCGGGCTTCGCCGTCCGCCCAGGCTCGGCCGAACTCGCCGTCGAGCAGCATGTGCACGCCTTGGAAGACGTACTGCCGGGCCTCGCCCGCGATGGCGAGGATGCCCTTGGAGCGGAAGATGTCGGCCCCCTTGGTGCGGAGCAGGTCGCCGAGCCACCGGTCGAGCCGCTCCTCGTCGAGCTCCCCGGGCACGTCGATGCCGACCGAGGTGACGGTGGTGTCGTGCTGGTGCTCGGTCTCGGTGAGGAACGCCGGGTCGTCCTTCAGCACCCGTTCGAGGTCGAACGCGCCGACGTCCAGGACCCGGTGCAGGTCGATCTCCGCGTGCCGGGCCGGAATGATCTCCACCGGCGCGTTGATCGCACGGACGCGGGAGACGACCTCGTCGACGGTCTCCAGCGGAGGGCAGCCCGGTTCGGTGCAGGCCAGTTGCCGGACGACCACGCCCGTGTCGTCGTCCAGGGACAGCAGCCGCCGTACGACCTGCTTCAGCGCGAGCGTCTGCGGCGGTTCCGCCGGTGAGCGGTTTCCGATCGGGATGACGTGCTCCTTCACGAACGGTGGGCGGACGATGGGGAACGGCACGCGACGCAGATGCCGGTGAGCTGGACGGTGTGCTCGACGTCGTCGAACCCGGCGGTTTCGCCGACCTCGTGTCGGCCCACGCCTCCACCACCTCCGCCTCCACCGGGCGGCTGTGGCCGCAGGACCGGCACACCAGGTAGTGGCGGTGCCCGTTGGAGGACCGCATCCGGTACAGGCGTTCGCCGCCGTCGTCGCGCACGACGTCGACCCGGCCCTGCGCGTCCAGGTCGCGCAGCGCGCGGTACACCGTGGTCAAGCCCACCTCGAGCCCTTGCTCGTTGGCGACGGCGTGCAGTCGCTGGGCCGAGACGAAGTCCTGGCAGCGGGCCAGGATCCGGACGATGGCGACGCGCCGCTGCGTCCAGCGTCCGGTCGGCGCCGTCCGTCCCGGCTTGCGGCTCATCGCGCACCCCTTCCTCTCGCGCCTCTACTGAAAATGAATACCATTATCGTTGCGGGAATGCATCTCGGCAACGCCGCGCCCGTGACGGACGCGGGTCGGCGTTTGGCGATGCTTTGCGTAGGCATGGGGGTCGTGTGGCGGCTTCGCGGGCAAGGGGGAACCCGTCGCCTGTACTCCCGGGCAGGCGTGCCAGGAGAAGGAGGTCACCATGTCCGCTGCCGAGCACCGTCCCCACACCGGCCATTCACACGTTCACGGCGAGGGATGCGGTCACGTGGCCTTCCAGCACGATGACCACGTCGACTACGCACACGACGGCCACATCCACCGCGTGCACGAGGACCACGTGGACGAGTGCGGCCAGAGCGAACACGCGCCGCACGAGGGCCACGAGCATCAGCACGGCCTCAACTGCGGCCACGTCGCGGTCCCGCACGACGATCACGTCGACTACCTTCACGACGGACACCGCCACGCCGCCCACGCCGGCCACTGGGACGACCACTGAACGTTCCGGAGGCCTGCCGATACAGCGGAACGTCGGCGGGTCATCCCCCGGTGAGGCTGTCGTCGTGGTTCCCGGTGTGGTCGTCGCCGCAGGGGGACTCTGGTTCCGGGTCGTGGTCGCCGGTCGTCCGCCCAGTGGGTTGCTCGGAGCGGTGCAGGTGCAGCGCCACGTCGGTCGACCCATAGATGGGGAAGACCTTGGTGAGTTGGGTCGTGCGCAGCACGGTGCGGACCTGTCGGCTCGGGGCGGTCAAGACGACCGAGCCGCCATGGCGGTGCAGGTGCCGCTGGATGGCGACCAGGACGTCCAGGCCGCGCGAATCGATCAGGAAGACCGCGCGCAGATCCAGGACCAGGTGTCGGACGCCCGACGCGATCAGGGTGATGAGCTCTCCCCTCAGCCGGGGACTGGTGGCCACGTCGATGTCGCCGCTCAGCACCACGACCGCCAGGTCCTCCTCATGGAGGGAACGGTCGATGGTCAAAGCCATGGCATGCTTCCTCCCTCCCAGTATTGCTCACTTACGGTAACCGTGCGGTGGCCTCGGGCGCCCACCCGGTCCGCGCCGTCAAAAGGCTGAATGGTCAGGCGGGCACAGCCGCGCGCTGGACCGGAACCGGGTGCGCAGGACGCTCAGACGGCGGACATTTGCATCGCCTCCCGGTCACAAGGGCCTATGGCCCTACCCCGCCGCAGCCGGTCCACTCGCGGCGATCAAAGAAAACCTGAAGTGTGATCTAGCAAACTCTGCAGCGGCCACGTTAGATATTCGCGGCCGAGTCGGGTACTGTTCCTGTCATCGAAGACAGACAAGTCCAAGAGAAGCGGCAGAGAACGAACTGCCGGCAGGTCTGGAT
>NZ_JBFAUZ010000108.1:0-4237 GCF_040679555.1 Spirillospora sp. NPDC052242 | reverse complement strand
GCCGGTGGGCGTCCTCGACGGTCGACAGGCCGGCGAGGGGGTTCCACCACCAGGTCTGCGGCTGGTAGGTGATGTGCTGCGGGTCGAACAGCCAGGCCCGTCCCTCGGTGCGTTCGGTGCGGACGGTTGCGATTGCCGACCATAGGTCGGCCTTGTTGCTGGTCGCGATGACCGCACCGGGCGCCGACAGCACGTGCGGAATCGACTGGGTGGTCGTTTTGCCCGACCGGGGTGCCATGAACGCCACGACGGTGTCCTCCCAGGAGGTGAACAACGTCGGTCCGCTGTGGTCACCGGGCAGCAGGACGTCGCCGAGGACCAGCCCGACGTCCTCGGGAGCCAGGTCGCCGGGGGCGGTGTCGCGGAGGGAGCGCCGCAGGCCGACGGCCTTCTTCGCCGTCGCTTGGGGCTGTAGGCCGGAGAGGCCGGGGTTGTCGGCGAGCGCGGCGATGGCATCTCCAGGTTGTGGGCGACGGGCGGCAATGCGCTGCCACCCCGCCCATGTGCCCGTCAGAAGTGCAGCAAGGAGCACCGCGAGGACACCTAGTACCAGCGGCGTCGGCGTGCCCGGCCACGCCTGGCCGGTGTCCCGTTCGGCGAGAACGAACGCGAAGTCGGCGCCGAACGGCATCACGCGTCCGCCGGTGAGGGCGGCGGCGAGCTTGGCCGAGGCCCAGACGATCCACAGCGCGGCGATCGGTGTCCAGCAGGCGGCGAGGACGAGCCATCCACCGGCCGCGCTGGAATGGAACATTGACGGGCGGGGCCCGAGTGCCCGGCTCATGCGGTTACCCGGATGGCCTGGTCGGTGTCGTACAGGTCGTTTTCGGCGCCGACGAGGGACAGTTCGACGGGGATGCCGAGGCGTTCGCCGGTTTTGATGAGGTATTTGCCGCGGCCGGGGTGGCGGGCTCCTGGTTGCCAGGAGTCGGGGGCCGACCAGGAGGACACGAGGTGTTGTTCGGGGCCGGTGAGCGGGGTGATCTCGTGGACGCGGGCCAGTTCGCGGGGTGGGAGGCCGGCGAGGACGGTGATGGCGGACCGGTCGGCGAATCCCTTGGCTTTCGCGCGGTCCTCTTCGGTGGCGAGGGCGTCCAGGTCGGCGAGCGAGTGGGTGATCATGATGGAGGCCATGCCTTTGGCGCGGTTGAGGCGGGTGAGGGCGTCGGCGTGTTCGACGAGGCCGGGCGCGCCGCGTAGGGCGCGCCAGAGTTCGTCCATGACGCCGAGGTAGGGGCGGCGTGGGGCGGCGCCGAGGTCGGCGAGGGCGGTGGCGGCGTCGACCATGCCGAAGGCGTAGGCCCAGGTGCACAGCATCGCGGCGGTCAGCAGTTTGTCTCCGGCGGCGCCGACTCGGGAGATGTCGACGCTGATCGCGGGCGCGTCCAGGTTCAGGGGGTGGGTGGTGGGGGAGTCGAACACGCCTGCGAGGGAGCCGGTGATGAGCAGGTCGAGGGTGAACACCAGGTCGCGGGTCTGGGCGCGGTAGGCGGTGTCGGTGTCGGTGCGGGTCGCGGCCCGCAGCTCCGCGGGGCCTTCTTCCAGGATGCGTAGGACGTCGATGATGGTGGGTTTGTGGTCGAGGCGGTCGTCGAGCAGGTCGATGGACTGTCCGAGCACGACTTCCTCGGCGTTGGTGATGCGGGCCTCCCGCACCAGGGTCGCCAGCGCGAGCAGCAGCGACAGCCGTCGTGATCGCACCTCCCATCGCAGGGCTTCGGCGTCGGCGCCGGTGCGACGCCTCTGGGCTTCGTCCAGCGGTCCGGCGTCGAGGGGGTTGATGCGGTCGGCGCCGCGTCCGACGCGGATGACCTGGCCGCCGAGGTATTCGACGAGGCGGGTGTAGTCGGGCTTGGTGTCGCCCAAGATGATCGGGGTGGTGCCGGTGGCGACGGCGCCGGTGACGAGCCGTTTTACGAGGGTGGATTTGCCGGTGCCGGGCTGTCCGAGGACGAACATGCCCGGGTTGGTCACCAGCCCCTCGCGGAGCCATGCCAGCGGGTCGAGGCACACGACCTCGCCCCAGAGCTGGTGGCGGCCGACGGGGGTGCCGGCGGTCGGGGTGCCCGACCCGGCGGTGAAGGGATACAGGCCGCAGGCTTGGCTGGTGGTGGCCTGGTACTCCGGCGCCGCCTCGACATGCGCGGCGCGTCCGGCGCCTCGGCCGCGCCAGCCCCAGGCGGGGGCGAGGGGTTCGGCCATCGCCTGTTGTTCGACAGGGTGGGTCATCGGGAACGTGTGCTCCTGGTTCAGTGAACGAGGCGGTGGGAAAGGGCGGGCGGGCAGATGCCGCACGGCAGGGTGGTGGCGAATCCGGCGGCTTGGCTGCCCCACATGCGGCGCAGCCGGATCTTGGCCGAGTCCGCGGTCGTTTCCACGTGCGCGACCGCGCGCCGCAGTTCGTCGGGGTGGGTGACGGTGACGGTGGCGTACATCGAGACCAGGCACACTCCGGCGCCCATGGCTTCTTCGGCGGCGGCTTGGCGGGCGCGGGCGGCGTCCCAGCTGTCGCGGGCGGTTTCGTCGCGTCCGGTGCGGCGCCGGAACTGGGCGCGGAACGCCGCGGCGTTCACCTCCTGCTGCAGCACCCGGCTCGCCGCCGCGGCCGGCAACGCCCGGTACAGCAGCGTCACCCGTTTCGGATACGGCCCCGGAGCCACCAGCCGGGCCAGCACATCGGAGCGGACGTTCTGCCGCGGCGGCTCGTGCCACGCCCAGCTCACCGACGTGCCGCCGTCGTGCTCGTAGCGGTCGGTGTGCTCGGTCGCGGCGACCGGCCCGGCATCACCCCAGGTCAGGACGTCCTCCGCTCCCGGGCGCGAGAGGAGCCGGTTGACCTCCCCACGGGCGTGCGGGTCGAACGCCGTCCGGACGGCTCCGGCCAGTTCGGCGGCGGTCGCGCGACCGACGACCGACACCCCGCAGTTGCCGAGCCGGGACGCCAGCCCGTCCAGCGCGCACCCGAGTTCGGCCACGGCCTCGAACAGGTCGCGCGGCCGCGCCGACGACGCCTTGGGATCGAACGTGACCGACACCCGGGTGTCGACATCCGCGGCGGCGGCCGGCGCGGCGTGGACGAGCTGGTCCATGATCTGGCGTGCGGGTTCGGGCGCGGACTCCACGACCGCGCGGCCGATGGCGTCGGCGAGGGTGGAGCCGGGTTCGGGCGCGGTCTCCACCGTCACGGTCACCCAGCGGACGGCGGGCATGTGGCCCAGCGCGGCGAGCCAGCCGCCCCAGGAGGCGACCCAGGTGTCGGCGTCGGACCGGTCGGCCAGCCACGTCGAGGCCGGCACCACCCGCAGCGTCGCGGTCAGCAACCCGCTCCGGCGGTCCCACACGACCCCGTACCGGCCGCCGTACCCGTCCTCCACGCTCAGCAGCGTCAGCGGCGCCAGCACCCCCGGGAGCTGGAACGCCCGCGGGTGATCGATGACGACCCCGGCCCGGTACCGGTTATGGCCGCGCATCATAGCCCACCGCCACCGGACTCTCCCCAACAACACGCGGCCTGCCGGTACTCCGCCAACGCGGACGAGTCCGAGCCCGGCCACGATCGCCGCTGGCGGCAGTAGGTAGACCAGCGTTCCTGGTGCCACGGCGGCGACGAGGACGACCACCATGGCGCCGCCCAATGCGATGAAGGTGGCGGTGGTGTCCAGGCCGAGGAGTCCGATGCCGTGCCGACGCCGCCATCCGCCGTAGGTGCGGGCCTCACCCATTACCGCCACCCCCGTCCCCCACAGCGCCGCTCGGAGCGCCGCTGTTGTCGTCCCCGGAACCGGTGGGGTTGCCCAGCCACCGGATCGTGTCCTGGCCGCGATGCATTTCCTTGTCCGCTGCGCGGATGGCGGTCGGCCCGACCGGCTCGTCGTGCCCGCCGCCGGGCGGCGCCCATCCGCCGCCGGACGACTCATCGCCCTTTGCCTGCCTGGGCGTGCTGGCGACACTGCCGTCGGGTTGACCGCTCCCGGACGGCGCCACTGCGGCCGACGGGCCCTGCTCGCCCTCATTCCCCTGCTGTCCCGAAGCCGTCCGATCCGGGACGACCGGCGGCTGCGCCGCTTTCCCGTCGTCATGCCGATCGCCGGGACGTTCGCCGAGTTGCTGCCCGAGGTAGTCGGCGTGCTCACCTGCGGATTCGGTGCGTCCGCCGCCGGACGCGCCGCCGTAGGCGCGTAGCGCGCCCAGGGCGGTGGCGCCGCCCATGACCGCGCTCAGCACGCCGCCGCCGCTG
>NZ_JBFAUZ010000107.1:0-4677 GCF_040679555.1 Spirillospora sp. NPDC052242 | reverse complement strand
CTGCCGCTGGCCGCCGCTGGAATGATCACGACCGCGACGCGTCCGTGGTTCGGCAAGGTCGCCGGCTGGATGCTCGCCCTCATCTTCTACAAGCCAGCGGCGGCAGCCGTGTACGCGACGGCGTTCACTTTCATCGGTGAGGGCGAGGAGCTCCACACGCTCCTAATGGGGTTCACGATGATGCTGATCAGCCTCATCGCGTTCCCGGTGCTGCTGAAGTTCTTCTCCTGGACCACCGGAGGCACCGAATCCAGCAGCGGCGGCGGCGTGCTGAGCGCGGTCATGGGCGGCGCCACCGCCCTGGGCGCGCTACGCGCCTACGGCGGCGCGTCCGGCGGCGGACGCACCGCATCCGCAGGTGAGCACGCCGACTACCTCGGGCAGCAACTCGGCGAACGTCCTGGCGATCGGCATGACGAGGAGAAGGCGGCGCAGCAGCCGCCGGTCGTCCCGGATCGGGGGGCGACGGGCCAGCAGGGAGACGAGAGCGAGCAGGGCCCGTCGGTCACTGCGGCGCCGTCCGGTAGCGATAAACCCGACGGCGGCGTGACCCACACGCCTGGGCCGACATCCGGCGGTGAGTCACGCGGCGGCGGATGGACGCCGCCCCACGGCGGGCACGACGAGCCGGTCGGGCCGACCGCTATCCGTGCAGCGGACAAGGAACGGCAGCGCGGCCAAGACACGATCCGCTGGCTGGGCAACCCTACCGGCTCCGACGACAACGGCGGCGGTCCCAGTGGCGCGGTCGGCGAAGGGGGCGGCGGCAATGGGTGAGGCCCGCACCTACGGCGGCTGGCGGCGAAGGCACGGCATCGGGCTGATGGGGCTGGACAGCACCGCGACCTTCGTCGTGCTCGGCGGGGCGATGGTGGTCGTCGTGGTCGCGGCCATCGCACCGGGCAGCCTGATGTTCCTGCTTCCACCGGCGGCTATCGGGGGCGGGCTCGGACTCGTCCGCGTCGGCGGCGCTCCGCTTGGGCGGATGCTCCTGGCCAGGGCGCGGTGGCAGTGGGCGACCCTGCGTGGCCACAACCGGTACCGGGCTGGGGTGGTCATCGACCACCCGCGCGCGTTCCAGCTCCCCGGGGTGCTGGCGCCGCTGACCTTGCTGAGCGTGGAAGACGGTTACGGCGGCAGGTACGGGGTCGTGTGGGATCGCCGCACGGGTCTGCTGACCGCAACCCTGCGGGTGGTGCCGACCTCGACGTGGCTGGCCGACCGGTCCGATGCCGACACCTGGGTCGCCTCCTGGGGCGGCTGGCTCGCCGCCCTGGGCCACATGCCCGCCATCCGCTGGGTGACCGTGACCGTGGAGACCGCGCCCGAGCCCGGCTCCACCCTCGCCGACGCCATCGGCCGCGCGGTCGTGGAATCCGCGCCCGAACCCGCACGCCGCATCATGGACCAGCTCGTCCAAGCCGCGCCGTCGGCCGCCGCTGACGTCGACACGCGGGTGTCGGTGACGTTCGATCCCAAGGCGTCGTCGGCGCGGCCGCGGGACCTGTTCGAGGCCGTCGCCGAACTCGGGCGCACGCTGGACGGGCTGGCGTCGCGGCTCGGCAACTGCGGGGTGTCGGTCGTGGGGCGAGCGACCGCCGCCGAGCTGGCCGGGGCCGTCCGGACTGCGTTCGACCCGCACGCTCGCGGGGAGGTCAATCGGCTGCTCGCTCGCCCGGGGTCGGAGGACGTCCTGTCCTGGGGTGAGGCGGGGCCGGTCGCGGCGACCGAGTACACCGATCGCTACGAGCACGACGGCGGGACGTCGGTGAGCTGGGCGTGGCATGAGCCGCCGCGGCAGAACGTCCGGTCCGATGTGCTGGCGCGGCTGGTCGCTCCGGGGCCGTTTCCCAAGCGGGTGACGCTGCTGTATCGGGCGTTGCCGGCCGCGGCGGCGAGCCGGGTGCTGCAGCAGGAGGTGAACGCGGCGGCGTTCCGTGCCCAGTTCCGGCGCCGCACCGGGCGTGATGAGACCGCCCGCGACAGCTGGGACGCCGCCCGGGCTCGGCAGGCCGCCGCCGAGGAGGCCATGGGTGCCGGGGTGTGCCTGGTGTCGATGTACGTCACCGTCACCGTCACCGAGCCGGACGAGCTGCGGCGCGCGGTCGCGCATGTGGAGGCGGCGGCGGACTCGGCCAAGATCCGGCTGCGCCGCATGTGGGGCAGCCAGGCCGCCGGGTTCGCCACCACCCTGCCGTGCGGCATCTGCCCTCCCACCCTTTCCCGGCGCCTCATTCACTGACCTGGAGCACGTAATCCTGATGAATCACCACGTTGAACAGCACGCGATGGCCGAGCCACTCGCCCCCGCCTGGGGCTGGCGCGGCCGAGGTGCCGGACGCGCCGCGCACGTCGAGGCGGCGCCGGAGTACCAAGCCACCACAAGCCAAGCTTGCGGCCTGTACCCGTTCACCGCCGGCTCGGGCACGCCGACCGTCGGCACCCCCGTTGGACGCCACCAACTCTGGGGCGAAGTCGTCTGCCTCGATCCCCTGGCCTGGCTGCGCGAAGGGCTCGTCACCAACCCCGGCATGTTCGTCCTCGGGCAGCCCGGTACCGGTAAGTCCACGCTGGTGAAGCGGCTCGTCACCGGAGCCGTCGCCACCGGCACCACACCAATCGTCCTGGGCGACACCAAGCCCGACTACACCCGCCTCGTCGAATACCTCGGCGGTCAGGTCATCCGCGTCGGACGCGGGGCCGACCGCATCAACCCCCTCGACGCCGGACCGCTGGACGAAGCCCGGCGACGCCTCACCGGCGCCGACGCCGAGACCCTGAGCTGGGAAGTCCGATCCCGGCGGCTGTCACTGCTGCTGGCGCTGGCGACGCTCGTGCGCGAGACCCGCATCACCAACGCCGAGGAGGTCGTACTCGGACAGGCCATCGACCTGCTCGACGACCGCCTCGACCACGAACCCACCATCGTCGACGTCCTGCGCATCGTCGAAGAAGGCCCCGCAGAGCTGCGGGCCGCAGCCCGCACCGACACCGACGGCTCCTACCGCACTCAGACCCGTGAGCTGGTGTTCACGCTGGATCTGCTCATCTCCGGCTCCCTGGCTGGTGTCTTCGACTCTCCCACCACACGCACCCTGGATCTGGACGCACCGGCCATCAGCGTCGACATCTCCCGTGTACGAGCTGCAGGCGACAAACTCCTCACGGCCGCGATGCTGTGCACCTGGGCGTACGCGTTCGGGATGGTGGACGCAGCCAGCGCGCTGGCCGAACTCGGCGCCGCCCCACGCCGCTCCTACCTCGGAGTCATGGACGAACTCTGGCGCGCCCTACGCGGCGCCCCCGGCCTCGTCGAGCACGCCGACGCCCTGACCCGCCTCAATCGCGCCAAGGGCATGGCGTCCATCATGATCACGCACTCGCTCGCCGACCTCGACGCCCTCGCCACCGAAGAGGACCGTGCGAAGGCCAAGGGGTTCGCCGACCGTTCCGCCATCACCGTCCTGGCCGGGCTACCGCCACGCGAACTCGCACGCGTCCACGAGATCACCCCGCTCACCGGACCCGAACAACACCTCGTGTCCTCCTGGTCGGCCCCCGACAGCTGGCAACCCGGGGCTCGCCATCCCGGCCGCGGCAAGTACCTCATCAAGACCGGCGAGCGCCTCGGCATCCCCGTCGAGCTGTCCCTCGTCGGGGCCGAAGGCGACCTGTACGACACCGACCAGGCGATCCGAGGGACCGCATGAGCCGCGCACTCGGCCCCCGTTCGTCGATGTTCCACTCCAGCGCGACTGGTGGATGGTTCGTCCTCGCCGCCTGCTGGACGCCGATCGTCGGGCTGTGGATCCTGTGGATCTCGGCCAAGGTCGCCGCCGCGTTCACCGGTGGACGCGTGATGCCGTTCGGTGCCGACTTCGCGTTGGTCCTCGCCGAGTGGAACACCGACCAGGCATGGCCAGGAACGCCAACGCCCCTGGTCATCAGTGTTCTCGCGGTGATCGTCACCACCGCCGCGACCGGGATCTGGGTCGGCTGGGGACGTATCTCCGCGCGTTATCCACAGCCTGGGGATGCCGTGGCTGCGCTCGCCGACAACCCCGGCCTCACTGCACTGCAACCAGAGGCGACGGCGAAGAAGGCCGTCGGCCTGCGCCGTTCCTTGAAGGACACCGCGCCCGACGCGCTGGCCCCCGAAGACGTCGGCCTGGTGCTCGGCGACGTGCTTCTGCCCGGTGACCGTAGCGGTCCGACGTTGTTCACCTCGTGGGAGGACACCGTCGTGGCGTTCATGGCGCCGCGGTCGGGCAAGACGACCACGCAGTCGATTCCGCACGTGCTGTCGGCGCCCGGTGCGGTCATCGCCACCAGTAACAAGGCGGACCTGTGGTCGGCGATCGCCGCCGTCCGCGCCGAACGCACCGGCGGGCGCAGCTGGCTGTTCGACCCGCAGCACATCACCTACCAGCCGCAGACCTGGTGGTGGAACCCCCTCGCCGGCCTGTCGACCGTCGAGGACGCCCACCGGCTCGCCGGGCACTTCGTCCTCACCGTCGACGACGGCCAGAAGAAGGACCTGTGGGGCCCCGCCGCCCAAGACCTGCTCTGCGCACTGTTCCTGGCCGCCGCCACGTCCGGACGATCCCTGCACCACGTCGCGCAGTGGCTCGACGAACCGGCCGTCCCCACCCCCATCGAGCTGCTGCAGAAAGCCGG
>NZ_JBFAUZ010000106.1:0-4960 GCF_040679555.1 Spirillospora sp. NPDC052242 | reverse complement strand
TGCCGATGAGGGAGACCAGGACGGACGTGCCGAGGGCGCCGCCGAACTGCAGGACGGTGGCCTGGAGGCCGCCGGCGACGCCGATCATGTAGAAGGTGCGGCGGCCGAAGCGGTCGCCGAGTTTGAGCGCGGCGGCGAGGGCCAGCAGGTAGGAGTTGGTGACCCACTGCAGGTCGGCGGTGGACGCGCCGAGGTCGCGTCCGATCTCGGGGTTGGCGAGGGACACGACGGAGTCGTCGAGACCGACCATGAACAGGCCGAAGGCGACGGCGACGAGGGGTCGGCCAGGGGTTGTTCCGGGCGCCGCGCGGACGGGCGTGGGCGGGTGTGTTCACGGGCGGGGGCGCGTCGGTTCCGCCTTCAGGGGTGCGGGCCGCGGCCGTCACGGGACGGCCCGGGCGCGTCGGGACGCGTCGCGGTGCGCCGGTCGAGGCGAGCGATCTCGGGACGGCCGCCCTCCAGGGGGCCGGGGTGAACGAGCGGACCGCTCCCCCCGGGGTCATCGGCTCGTGTGCGGGCCCGGGGAGGGCGTGCGTGACCGGCCGCACGGACGGATCGTCGCGGCGGCGGCCCGGAGTCGCGGCGGGGACGGCCGGGAAGGCCGCGCCGGACCCCGGCTCGCGGGACGGCCGAGATCGGACGGCCGGGACGGGCGGGTCAGTCGGCGGTGTCGCGCAGCCGTTCGGTGAGCGCCGACAGAGCGCCGACAGGGCGCCGACGGCGGAGCCGAGCGCGCGGCGCTGCCCGTCGGTCAGGGCGTGCAGGGCGCCGGTGACGTGGTCGCTGACGTTGTTGGGTTTCATCAGCAGGGCGTCGCCGGCTTCGCGGACGGTGATGCCGTGGCGTTCGTGGAGCAGCCGCAGCAGCGCGAGCTGCCCTTCGGGGAGCCGGGGGTGCGGGAAGTCCCGCACGGCGCGGCGTTCCAGGACCCGGTTCAGCGCGGGCAGGATCGCCACGAGCTCGGCGGCCACGTGGTCGAGGTCCCGGTCGGACGCGCTGGTTTCGGGCATGCCCGCCAATACAACATAGGTTTTCGTGGGCGCGGCCGTTCGGCCGTGCGGCGGGGCGCGCGCTCGTCCGTGAGTCGGGGCCGGTACTGCCGAAAGACGGGGGTGGTGATGGTCCTTCGGCCGATGCCCCGGACGGTGCCCGGTTCCTAACGTTCTGCCCATGGACGGTGTCATGGAACTGGTGCACACGGCGGTGACCTCGCCGTGGTTCTACCTCGTGCTCTTCGCGGTCGCGGCGATCGACGGGTTCTTCCCCGTCGTGCCCAGCGAGAGCACGGTCATCACGGCGGGCGTGTACGCGGCGTCGGCGGGGCAGCCGGACCTGCTGCCGGTCGTGGCGCTGGCGGCGGCGGGCGCGTTCATCGGCGACCACGTCTCCTACACCGTGGGGCGGCTGTCGGGAGGGCGGCTGGAACGGCGGCTGCGCCCCGGCACCCGGCGGCACGGCGCGTTCGCGTGGGCGAGCCGGACGCTCGCCGAGCGCGGCGGCCTGATCCTGGTCGTGGCCCGGTACGTGCCGGGCGGGCGGACGGCCGTGACGATGACGATGGGCGCCGTCGGGTACCCGTTGCGCTCGTTCTCGATGTTCGCGGCGATCGCGGCGGTGTCGTGGGCGGTGTACGGGGCGCTGCTGGGCTACCTGGGCGGCGTCGCGTTCGAGAACGACCCGATCAAGGGCGTCGCGGTGGGCCTGGGGCTGGCGCTGACGGTGACGGCGATCGTGGAGGCCGTCCGCTTCGTCGTGCGGCGCCGCCGCGCGCCCGCCGCCTCCCCCGCGCCGGACGGCGGGGACGGCGGGGACGGTGGCGACGGGGATGAGCGGATCCCTGAGGAAACGCGTCGTGTGGGGACTTTTCCCGGTGCGTGATCGTCCTACGTGACAGGCTTTGCCTTCGGGTGACCGTAGGGTGAACTTTCGCGGTCGGCCCGGGGTCTGACCCGTCAGGCGGGTCGCGTCGATGGAGAGGGAGATGATGCAGGCGCCAGAGTTCAGCGCGGATCTCTACCGGGAGATCAGCGAGTTCGCGCACGGCACGCCGTCATGGGTGCACACGGTGGCCGAGATCGGTACGGACGCGGGGTTGCTGCTGTTCGCCGCGCTGTTCGTGGCGGGCTGGTGGCGGGCGCGCGGCGCGGACGCACGGGCGATGGGGCTGGCGCTGGCGGCGCCGTTCGCGGTGGTGGCCGCGTACCTGGTGAGCGAGGTCTCCAAGACGTTCATCGAGGAGGAGCGCCCGTGCCGCGCGGTGGCGGGCGCGATGAACATCGCCGAGTGCCCGGCTCCGGGCGACTGGTCGTTCCCCAGCAACCACGCGACGATCGCGGCGGCGTCCGCGGCGGCGATCGTGGTGGCGTGGCGGGCGATGGCCCCGCTGGTGCTGCCGCTGGCGATGCTGATGGCGTTCTCCCGGGTGTTCGTGGGCGTGCACTACCCGCACGACGTCGCCGCGGGGTTCGTCCTGGGGTGCGTGGCCGCGCCGGTGGTGGCGCTGGTGCTGGTGCGGGCGGCGGCGCCGCTCGTGGACGCGCTGCGGGGCGTTCCGGTTGGCGCGGCGCTGCTGGGTCCGCGCCCGGCCCCCGCCGCCCCGGCCGCGGGAATCCCCGGGGGGCCGGTGCCGGGCGGCGCCCTTCCCGGGGCCGCCGCGGCGGCGGAGCCGGTCGCGGGGCGGCGCGACGACGCCGCGGTCACGATGCCGGACGTCATGGGCGGCGTGGTGCCGCGCCGGGAGCCGCGCCCCTGACCCTCGCCCGCGGGTGACCGGCGTCCGCCCCCGGGCGGCTCACGGCGGATCCCCCGCATCCCGACGGGCCGTTCCCGCGACGTGAAAGCGTCGCGGGGGCGGCCCGCCGGCGTGTCCGGGGACGTGTCCAGGGGGTTCGGGCGCGTCCGGCGGCGTTCGGCGGCGTTCGGCGTCCGCGCGTCCGCGCGTCCGCGCGTCCGCGCGTCCGGAGATTGACGAAAGTGGGGGGACACCGGTGCCGTTCGCGCACTGCCCCGCCCCTCCCCCGGTTCCTAGGTTCGTGCAGGTGAACACGGATCGGGAGACACGATGATCACTGTGCGGGGACTGACGAAACGGTACGGGGACCGCACCGCCGTCGACGGCCTGACGATGGACGTCGCGGCCGGGCGGGTGACGGGCTTCCTCGGTCCGAACGGCGCGGGGAAGTCCACGACGATGCGGATGATCCTGGGCCTGGACCGCCCCACCTCCGGCGAGGCCCTCATCGGCGGCCGCGCCTACCGGGACCTGCCGCATCCGCTGCGCGAGGTGGGGGCGCTGCTGGACGCCAAGGCGGTGCACCCCGGGCGGCCGGCGCGGCGGCACCTGCTGGCGATGGCGGCCACCAACGGCGTCCCGGCGCGGCGCGTCGACGAGGTGCTGGCGGCCGTGGGGCTGGAGGCGGTCGCCGGGCGGCGCGCCGGGACGTTCTCGCTCGGGATGAGCCAGCGGCTGGGCATCGCCGGGGCGCTGCTGGGCGACCCGGGCGTGCTGCTGTTCGACGAGCCGGTGAACGGCCTCGACCCCGACGGGGTGCTGTGGGTGCGGCGGCTGATGCGGTCGCTGGCCGCCGAGGGCCGCACCGTGTTCGTCTCGTCCCACCTCATGAGCGAGATGCAGCTGACCGCCGACCGGCTCGTGGTCATCGGGAAGGGCCGCCTGCTCGCCGACGCGCCCGTCGCCGAGGTGATCGCCGGGAGCTCGCGGAACACGGTGCGGGTCCGCGGCCCCCGCGCCGACGACCTCGCCGCGCAGCTCACGGCCCGGCTGGGCCCCGGCGGGGCGGCGGTGCGGCCCGGCGACGACGGCGAGCTGCTGGTGTCGGGCGCCACCGCCGAGCAGGTCGGGACGGCCGCGCACGCTGCCGGGCTGCCGCTGTTCGAGCTGACGACCGTGCAGGCGTCGCTCGAGGAGGCCTACATGGAACTGACCGGCTCGAGCGTCGAGTACGACGCGGCGGCGCCCGCCACGGAAAGGACCACGCGATGACCAGGGACACGACGACGCAGGCGCCGCACCCGCCCGCGGCCGGCCCCGTCCGAACGCCGGACGACAGTGCCCGGACGGGCGCGTCCGGCGGGCGGGGGGCCCGGGGCGGCGGGTTCCGCGGGGCGCTCACCGCCGAGTGGATCAAGCTGTGGTCGGTGCGGTCCACCTGGTGGGGGCTGGCCGGCGCGGTGGCCATGATGGGCGTGGCCTGCATGATCCTGGCGACCGACGCCGCCATGGACAACACCTCCGGGCGGCCCGACGTCGAACCGCCCGGGGTGCTGCCGGTGACCGACATCCCCGTCGGCGCGGTCGACCTGGTGCAGTTCGTGGTGCTGACCCTGGCGATCCTGGCCGTCACCGGCGAATACGCCACCGGAAGCATCCGCACGACGCTGCAGTGCGTGCCGCTGCGGGGCCGGATGCTGGCGGCCAAGGCGTCCGTCGTCGCGGCCGTGACGTTCCCCGCCGGGATCGTCCTGATCCTCGCCGGCGCCGCGATCAGCGCGCCCGTCCTGGGCGAGTGGGGCCGCCTGGAGGCGGGCGAGCTCGCGCGGGACGCCCTGGCCGCCGGGACCTACCTGGCGCTGACGAGCGTGCTGATGACGGGCGTCGCGGCGATGCTGCGCAGCGCCGCGGCCACGCTCACCACGGCGTTCCTGTTCCTGATGGTGGTGCCCATGTCCCTGGCCAACGCCCGCTCCGACGCCCTGAAGAACGTGGCGGACGCGCTGCCCGCCACCGCGGGCCGCCACTTCCTGGCCGGGGACGGCGGCCCCTACCCCGCCGTCGCGGGCCTGGCCATCGTGGCGGCGTGGTCGGCGGCGGCCCTGTGGTGCGGCACGATGCTGCTGCGCCGCCGCGACGCCTGACAGTGATGATGTAGGTGAGCGCCTCCCGCTGGGGTCTGGCCCAACGCCTGACTGGCCTGGTGCCTTCAACGGGATCTGCCGACCC
>NZ_JBFAUZ010000105.1:0-5679 GCF_040679555.1 Spirillospora sp. NPDC052242 | reverse complement strand
CCCGTTCCTCGGCGGTCAACTCCAACGGCGCAAGCTTTGGCCCCGGACGCGTCATGCCAGAACCCTAGGCGAAATTAAGACTCAGGACACTAGCGAACACCAGGCGCCCAGCGCACGGAAGGGGCATCCTTCGGGATGGACGCGTTCGCCGCCCGAACGATGACCTTCGCCGCTTACGATCCCTGCGTGACGATTCTGGTGCTCTGGGACATCGACCACACCCTCCTGTCGATAGGCCCCCTCAGCGGGGAGTTGTACCGCGACACGTTCGTGAAGGTGACCGCGCAGCCCTTCGAACGGCTCGCGGACATGACCGGCCGCACCGACCTGGCCATCACCAGCGAAACCCTCCGGCTTCACGGCATCGTCCCGACCGACTCGCTGCTGGCCTCGTTCGCCGAGGCTCTCGCCGCCGCATTCGACAGCAACCGCGACCGGCTCGCCGCCCAAGGCCGGGCTCTGCACGGTGCCCACGACGCCCTCCAGACGCTGGCCGGACGCGACGACGTCGTCCAGTCGGTGCTGACCGGCAACGCCGAACCGATCGCCCGCTGCAAACTGGCCGCCTTCGACCTCGACCGGTTCGTCGACTTCGACATCGGCGCCTACGGAATGGACGGCGCCGAACGCCCCCCGCTCGTCGCGCTCGCCCGACGGCGCGCACAGGACAAGTACGGGCTGACGTTCGACGCGTCCACGACCGTG
Source organism: Spirillospora sp. NPDC052242 (assembly GCF_040679555.1). Classification (NCBI taxonomy): domain Bacteria; kingdom Bacillati; phylum Actinomycetota; class Actinomycetes; order Streptosporangiales; family Thermomonosporaceae; genus Spirillospora; species Spirillospora sp. NPDC052242. The sequence continues at coordinate 4,974 of NZ_JBFAUZ010000105.1, read as the reverse complement.
CTGATCGGGGACACTCCCAAGGACGTCGAGGCCGGGCACCAGGGCGACGCACGGGTCGTCGCGGTCGCCACCGGCTCGAGCACCATCGACGATCTGAAGGCCGCCGGCGCCGAACTCGTCCTGCCCGACCTGCGCGACACCGACGCCGTGGTGGCAGCGGTCCTGGACGTCAGCGGCCCATGACTCGCTCCACCAGTTCCCGCACCTGTGGGACGTCGAACAGCTCCAGGTCGGTGACGAGTTCACGGAACCGTGCGTTCACCCGCGCGGACCCGATCTGCTGCGCCAATCCGTACGCCTGTTCGGCTACGTGCGCGGCCTGTTCCGGCTCTCCCTGCCGCAGATGCGCGGTGGCGAGCCGCGTCTTGTAGTGCGCCAGGTCGCGGAGATGGTCCGGGGCCGCCGTCTCCAGCAGCGCGATGGTGCGCTGCAGCGCGTCGACCGCCTCGTCGTGCAAGCCCAAGTCCAGCAGGCACGCGCCTCGCTGGGCCGCGATCTCGACTTCGGTCACGTACTCCGTCCAGGAGGGCTCGGGGTCGTCGGCGTCCGCGATGTATTCGGTGTCGGCCTGGTCGAGATGCCGACGGCACGCGCCGGTCTCGCCGAGGGCGGCGTGGGCACGGGCCGCCCGCTCGTGCAGAATCGCCCGCGTGCGAGGGCTGCCCTCCGCTCGAGCGAGCATGCTCGCCGTGTCGGCCAGTGCGAGTGCCTTGCGGGGCTTGCCCTGGTAGAGGTGATGCAGGCTCATGTAGCCCATGGCATGCGCGGCCAGCCCGAGATCGTCGACCTCATGAGCGGCGTAGACCGTGGCCGTCAGGTGGCGGGTGGCGACACCCGGCCGGGCGGCATCGATCGCGAGCCACCCGGCGACCTGGGTCAGTCCGGCCAGCGCCAGGTAGAGGCGCCTTTCGGCGCGCAGGTCCAGCGCCGCGGTCGCGAAGACGCGTGAGGCGGCCGACACCTGCTCGGCGACCACGGCGACCAGTTCGTCGCCGCCGAACTCCGCCTCCAGTCGATAGAGGCGCCGCAGCATTCCCTCGGCCCGCTCCACCGTCGGAAGCCCCACCGTGCCGTCTCCGGCGACGGGTTCCGTCAACAGCATGGCCAGTGGATCGGAGCCCGGTCCGTTGCCGAACAACTCGTCCTCGGATCTGCCGGTCACCTTCGCGTACAACGGCCGGTAGCGATCGCCCGGTGAGTGCTTCCCGTTCTCCCAGTGCTTGATCATCTCGGCGAGCGTCTTCACGTGCGGCAAGGTGGCCCGATCACGTGGGTCCGCGGCCGCTCGCAGCAGCCGCGCCAGGTCGGGGCGGGACCAGCGCGGAGGCGCCTCCCGCACCCGGCGGAGCCGTGCCCCGATCGCCTTCTTCGCGGCCGCCGTCGCTTCGGAAGACATTGGCGATGCACCTTCCGTCCCAGGGATGGGGCCGGCATCCACGGTCATCCCCCATCATCCCCCTGCCGCTGTGGCACTCGCCACAGAAACATGGGCATCGACCACAGCGCACCCGTGCATCGCAGCAGGAGGCGGCTTTGCCTTCCCACAACGTCGGCGCTCCGGTCCGTTTCTTCGCGGACCTGTTCGCACCGTTCTCCGATTCGCCCGCCAGCGGGAACACTGCGCACCTGTTCCGGGTGCAGTGCTTGCCCGGGGACCGGTGGGAGGCCCATGCGACCTACCCGATCACGCCGTTCATGGCGGAGATGGGGTGCAGGGAGGTTCTGCAGGCGACATCCCTGGCTGACCTGACGTTGCGGGCCACGGCCGAACGGGTCCGGATTTGCCTGGTCCGCGCCGCGGAAAAGCCGCCCACCGGCGACTGGATCGTCCGCACGCAGACCCCGTGGCCCCGGGTGGCGCATCCCCCGGCGCACCCGTCCCGGGGCCACGGCCTCCTGCCCACCCTCTCCCCGCCCAAGTGACGAAAGCGAACCATGCTGGACGAGCTCAGCGGCTTCCCTCTCACGAACCCGGCATTCGAGGTGCCGCACGCGGCACGCTTATGGAACTACTGGCTGGGCGGCAAGGACAACTTCGAGGCCGACTGGCACGCCGGCGATCTGGTCACCCAGCTCATCCCCGACATCGTCCACACCGCCCGCCACTCCCGCGCGTTCCTCAACCGCGCCGTCCACCACCTCGCCGCTCACGCGGGGATACGGCAGTTCCTCGACATTGGCGTCGGCCTGCCCGCCGTCGACAACACCCACGAGGTCGCCCAGCGCATCACCCCGGACGCGCGCGTGGTGTACGTCGACAACGACCCGCTCGTCCTGGCCCACGCCCGCGCCATGCTCACCAGCAGTCGCCGGGGCACCGTCGAAGTCGTCGACGCCGACGCCCGCGACACCGGCACCGTCCTCACCGAGGCGGCTCACATCCTGGACCTCACCAAGCCGGTCGGGTTGCTGATGCTGGGGGTGCTGAGCCACCTCGTCGACGACCACCAAGCACGAGCCACCGTCGCCGACCTGGTCGGCGCGCTCGCACCCGGCAGCCACCTTGTCATCGCCCACCCCACCGCCGAACTACATGGCGAGTTGCTGCGCGACACGATGCGGCTGCTGACCGAGCTGGGCAGCACCCCCACCCTCGCCCGCACCCCCGCGCAGATCGCCGGGTTCTTCACCGGCCTGGACCTGCTGCACCCCGGCATCGTGCCCTGCTCTAACTGGCGCCCCGACCCCACCCCGTGGGAGGCACCGCCGGTGCTGCAGTACTGCGGCGTCGCCCGCATCCCGGGCCCCGCACCCATCAGCCACAACGTCACCGCACCGCACTCCCGAGTCATCTACCAGCCCGCTCACCGATGAGGACATCCATGCCAGAACGCGACCTGACCGAGTTCCGGGCCGCCGCCCACGGAGGAGCCATCACGCACATAGTCGTGGAGTACGGCCGGACGCTCACCGAGTGGGGCGACCGGGTCGATCTCAACCTCGGAATGCGGCCGGTCAGCACCACCGCCCGCGACGCCATGCGCGCGGTCGCCGAGGCCGGGGTGACGCTGGCGTTGCTCTCCAACGCCCGTGCCTGGCAGGACCGCCGCCCGGCGCTCGCCGCCGCCGGCATCGACGGGCTGTTCGGCGACCGGGTGTTCCTCAGCCACGAGATCGGCGTCGCCAAACCGGACCCGGCCGCTTTCGAATACGTGCTGAACAACCTGGGCACCGCGCCCGCAGAAGTCCTCGCGGTCGGCAATGACTACGCCCACGACATCGCCCCCGCCGCACATATCGGGATGCGCGCAGTCCTCGTCAGCCGTTGGCCCATCGGCAAACGCCGTCCGAGCACGACCTGGATCAGCAACATCACCAGCCTCCCCGTTCTGCTCACCGGTGCCCCCAAGCGGGAACCGGCCGGGGGCGGTGCCACGTGATCGGCTCCACCGCCTTTCAGGCCAGGACATCCTCCGAGCCCCCATAGCCGGATAAAAAGGCCGGGGCGGCGCCGCGTGCATCCGGTTGTGCGCCGCGCCGTCCCCACCAGCTCCGCGGCCCCGGGCGAACGGCGCGGACCCGGGGCCGCGGGTCACCCGAAGACGCGCGCCGGAGGTGCACATGACCACCACTATCGACACCCCCCGACGGCATCCGCGCCGCAGCGGCTGTGGCTCGACCTCACCCGCAAGTGCCAGCTGAACTGCACCCACTGCCTCAACAACTCCGGGCCGTCCGGCGGACACGGCACCATGATCCGCGCCAACTGGTTCACCGCCCTCGACCAGGCCGACCATCGCGTTCGGCGCACGCCACTGCGGAACTCTCACCCCTCTGCGGCACACGACTTCCCCTGGACTCGTCTCGACGGATAACCCCCGCATCGGGTGATCAACCGATGGCTGTTGAGATCCGGTGCGGTCACTGGAGTGGAATGACCGAGGCGCAAATGATGCCATGGCTGTTTCGAGGGTCTTGGGTGTTAGCGCCAGGGTTCGATATTGGGTTTGGCGATCATCGACGCGATCGGGCTCATACCGGCGCACGCCTTTACAAAGTAGATCACCAAGCCGAGCCGCCAACCGAGCCTCACCTTCCGTGAGATATCGACACGCTCTGTAGTAGAGTCGAGGCCAAGCCGGGGCAAAGACTTGTCGATGTCCGCTGGTACCGCCACCGCAGCCAGTGGCTCCCGTGGCGGCACGCAGCAGGGCCTGCAGGTCTCGTGAGGCATCCGGGGCCGTCCCCGGACTTCCCTCACCCTTCCTAGTTCGTCGCTGACTCGCGCACACATTCGCCACCCGGCATGCCGAGTACGCCACCACACGAACATGCCCGAAAGCCGAGCCGCGATCTTGGCCGGGAACACGGCCAGACGGCCGAGAAGAGCCCTGGTCACGTGGGTCGGACCGGCGGGGCCCTCCGTGTCGTGTGATCGAGCGGCGAGCGAGGAGTACCTCGACCGACAGAAGGAGGGATCCGTTGGCAAGAATCATGATCGGTAAGTACGAGGGGTCGATCTACCCGGAGGGCAACCGCTACACCGGTGCCCTGGAACTCGGGTTCGACCCCAACGGCAAGCGCAGGCGCCTCAAGAGGAAGGGGCGGACGAAGGCGGAGGTCCAGGACAAGCTCAGGGAGGCCGTCAAAGACCTGGAGGCCGGCATCAAGAGCTCCGCGAGCTACACAATCGCGGACGCCGTCGAGGACTGGCTCGCCAAGGGACTCAAAGGACGCGACGCCAACACCGTCGCGACCAACCGGATCCTCGCCGACAAGCACGTGATCCCGCTGATCGGCAAGATCAAGCTCAAGGACCTGCGCGCGGACGACGTCGACGAGTGGCTCGACGGGCTCACCGGGAAGCTGTCCACCCGGAGCCTGCAGGCGGTGCACTCGATCCTCAAGCGGTCCATCCGGCAGGCGCAGGCGCGCGACCGGGTCGTGCGGAACGTGGCCGAGTTCGTCACCACTCCCAAGGGACGGGCCGGGCGGCCGAGCAAGGCGCTCACCCTCGAGCAGGCCACGGCGGTG
>NZ_JBFAUZ010000104.1:0-6126 GCF_040679555.1 Spirillospora sp. NPDC052242 | reverse complement strand
GCTCCGACCGGCGCGACGACATCCCGTCGATGGGCGCCCGCGCGGACGCCATCATGATCGTCCACATGGCGGAGAGCGGCGACCGGGTGTCGGTGCCCGGCCAGGCCGCCGCTGCCCATACCGCCGCCCACGCGCGGGGGTGCGTCGCCCCGCGCGCGGGGTGGCCGCCTTCCGTGCGTTGGGTGTGCCGCGCCGCGTGTTGGGTGCGGCCGCGCGTGCCGGGGCGTTTCCGCGTGGGGTGCGGCGCCCTGCGCGTCCGGTGCGCTGGCCACGGCGTTGGTGCTGCAGCCCACGGGGCGGGCCGGGGTGGCCGCGCGAGGCGGGGTGTGGCCGGGCGTGCAGGAGGGCGGGGTGGTGGGAAATCGGGGGAATGGGTTGGGTTTCAGTGGGTACCGCGATCGCGAGCGCCGTCGAGGTCAGGGGATCGCGTGGTTGATGTGCAGACCCGGTCGTGGACGGCCGGGCGCGGGTCCGGGGCGCCGGGGCCGGGCGGGGCCGCGGAGGGGTTGATGCCGAGCCTGAAGCGCGCCGCGGCGGCGATGCGCGACGCGGACGTCCGGTACGCGCTCGCGGGCGGATTCGCGGCGTACGCGCACGGGGCGGCGGTGTCGACGCACGACGTCGACTTCGTCGTGCGGCCGGAGGACGTCGGGGCCGCGCTGGAGGCGCTCGGCGAGGCGGGCATGACGCATCTGGAGAGCCCCGAGAACTGGCTCGAGAAGGCCTGCGACGGCGATCACGTGATCGACCTCATCCACACCCCGTCGGGGCGGCCGGTGAACGCGGAACTGCTGGGCCGGACGACGGAGATCCCGGTGGGGGCGGTGTTCATGCCGGTGCTGCACCCGACCGATCTGGCGATCATGCGGCTGCTGGCGTTCACCGAGACGGCGTGCGATTTCAGCGGGTTCCTGCACGTGTGCCGGGCGCTGCGGGAGCAGGTGGACTGGTCGCGGGTCGCCGCCGAGACCGCCGAGTCCCCGTACGCCTACGCGTTCCTGACCCTGCTGGCCCGGCTGAACGTCATCGAAGGGGGCGTCCTGTGACCGACCCGTCCGCGTACATATCCGCCCACATCCAGGAACGGCTCGCGACCGAGGCGCACGAGCTCGGCATCCGCGTGGACGTCCGCGGCGACGTCGTCCATCTGCGGGGGCAGGTGGCGAGCGAGGAGCAGCGGCTGGACGTCGAGGAGGCCGCGCGGGCCGCGGCGGAGGGCCATCGCATCTGCAACGAGGTGTCCGTCTTCGAGGTCCGGGAGCCGGACCGGGAGGAGAGGATCTCATGATCCGTGTCGCGGCGGCGGGGGACCTGCACGTCGGCCCGGAGTCGACCGGGAAGTACCGGGCGCACCTGCACGGGATCGCCGATCACGCGGACGTCTTCCTGATGGCGGGCGACCTCACCCGGCACGGCACGCTGGAGGAGGGCCGGGTCGCGGCGGGCGAGCTGCGCGACCTCGGCATCCCGGTGATCGCCGTGCTCGGCAACCACGACTACCACAGCGACCTCGAGGACGAGATGTCCGCGCTGCTGCGGGACGCGGGCGTCATCGTGCTGGAAGGGGACGGGACGGTCGTCGACTGCGACGGCGTGCGGTTCGGCGTCGCGGGCGGCAAGGGCTTCGGCGGGGGCTTCGAGGGAAAGTGCGCCGGCGAGTTCGGCGAGCCGGAGATGAAGGAGTTCGTCCGGCACACGAAGGACTTCTCGGCCCGGCTCGGGACGGCGCTGCTGGAGCTCGACGCGGACGTGCGGGTCGCGCTGACGCACTACTCGCCGGTCGACGACACGCTGGAGGGCGAGCCGCCGGAGATCTACCCGTTCCTCGGCAGCTACCTGATGGGCGAGGCGATCGACGCGGCTGGCGCGGACCTGGCCGTCCACGGGCACGCGCACAAGGGGACGGAGAAGGGCATCACGAAGGGCGGCGTGCGGGTCCGGAACGTGGCGCTGCCGGTGCTGCAGCACGCGTACGCGCTGTACCACCTGGAAGTGCCCGAGAGCGCGGGGGCCGAGCGGGTCGAGGAGCGCGTGGCCGCCTGGTGATCACGCGGACCGCAGCAGCTCCAGGGATGTGGCCGTCGGCGTCCGGGCAGATCCACACGTCGCGCCAGGCCGGCGGGATGACGAGCGACCTGATGCGGGCGCGCTCGTCCGGGTCGGCGAGGGTGCGCCCGTCCAGGCCGAGGTAGGTGAAACCTTTGCCGCTCCTGCGCCGCCCGTAGCCGGGCTCGGCGGGGTCGCTGCGCCGCAGGCCCACGGGCCTCACCCCGGGTGGATCTCGCCGCCGGCCGGGACGAGCGTCTGGCCCGAGTAGTACGACGACGTGCGGTTCGCGGCGAAGAAGACGTACGACGGCGCGACCTCGTCGGGGTCGGCCGCGCGCCCCATCGGCGCCTGCTGCCCGAAGCTCTCGACCTTCTCGGCGTCGAACGTCGCGGGGATGAGCGGCGTCCAGACGGGGCCGGGCGCGACGCAGTTGACGCGGATCTCGCGGTCCATGAGGTTCTGCGCGAGGGACGCGGTCAGCGCCATCACCGCCGCCTTGCTCGCCGAGTAGTCGATCAGCGTCTTGTTGCCGCGCAGCCCGTTGATCGAGCCGGTGATGACGATGGACGAGCCGGGGCCGAGGTGGTCGAGCGCCTCCTGGATCGTCCAGAACACCGCGAAGACGTTCACCTCGAACGTGCGGCGCAGCTGTTCGTCGTCGATCTCGCGGACGTCCTGGACCGGGGTCTGCGTGCCGTGATGCAGGACGAGGACGTCCAGCCCGCCGAGGTCGCGGACGGCGTGCCGCACGACCTCGCGGGCGTGCCGCTCCTCGGCGAGGTCGCCGCCGAACGCGACGCAGCGGCGGCCGGTCGCGGTCACGAGGTCCGCCGTGTGCCGGGCGTCGTCGTCCTCGCTGAGGTAGGTGATCGCGACGTCCGCGCCCTCCTTGGCGAACGCGACGGCGACGGCCCGGCCGATGCCGGAGTCCCCGCCGGTGATCAGCGCGCGGCGTCCGTCCAGCAGCCCGCTGCCGGTGTAGTCGCGCATCTCGTCCTTCGGTTCGGGCGTCATGTCCCGCGTGTGCCCTGGGTAGGACTGGCTCTGCGCCGGTCGTTCGCTCATGTCCGTCCGCACTCCCCGTGGATCCGGTAGGTAGGGCGGGTGCCCGGAGTGATCGGCGGCAAACACGGGCCCTATTGTGACTGCTGAGTAACATCCGTGCCTCCGCAATCCGCCGGGGTGTGAGCAGAGCGCGCGGTGACGTCTGGGTAACATCACCCCGAACCACATTCGGTCCCTCACGTAAGGTGCTGCTTATGGACCTGAACGGAGTTTCCGCCGTCGTATCCGGTGGCGCGAGCGGCCTCGGCGAGGCCACCGTCCGATCGCTGGCCGCCGCGGGCGCCAAGGTGGTCGTCGCCGACCTGAACGAGGACAAGGGCAAGGCCCTCGCCGACGAGGTCGGCGGCGTCTTCGTGAAGACGGACGTGTCGAACGAGGAGCAGGTGCAGGCCGCGGTGCAGGCCGCCGTCGACACCGGCGCCCCGCTGCGCGTCATCGTCAACAGCGCCGGCATCGGCTGGGCGTCGCGGACCGTCGGCCGCGACGGCACCCCGCACGACCTCTCCGCGTTCGAGACCGTCATCCGGGTGAACCTCATCGGCACCTTCAACCTGATGCGGATCGGCGCGTCCGCCATCTCCAAGACCGACCCCGCGGACGCCGACGGCCTGCGCGGCGTCGTCATCAACACCGCGTCCGTCGCCGCCCTCGAGGGCCAGACGGGCCAGGTCGCGTACTCGGCGTCCAAGGGCGGCATCGTCGGCATGACGCTGCCCGCCGCCCGCGACCTCGCCGCGATCGGCGTCCGGGTCAACACCATCTGCCCCGGCATCATCGACACCCCGATCTACGGCGAGGGCGAGGCCGCCGAGGCGTTCAAGGCCAAGCTGGCCGCGCCCGTCCCCTTCCCGAAGCGGATGGGCACGGCCGCGGAGTTCGCGCACCTGGTGAAGTCCCTCATCGAGAACGACTACATGAACGGCGAGACCATCCGCTTCGACGGTGGTATCCGCTTCCAGCCGAAGTGAGGCACTGAATGTCCGACGCCGTTCTGACCGAAGAGGACGGGGCCGTCCTCACCATCACGATCAACCGCCCCGAGGCCAAGAACGCGGTCAACAGCGCCGTGGCGCAGGGCATCGCGGCCGCGATGGAGGAGCTCGACACCCGCAAGGACCTGTCGATCGGCATCCTCACCGGCGCCGGCGGCACGTTCTGCGCCGGCATGGACCTCAAGGGGTTCCTCACCGGTGACAACCCGATCGTCGAGGGCCGCGGGTTCGCGGGCATCGTCGAGCGGCCGTCCACCAAGCCGCTGATCGCGGCCGTCGAGGGCTACGCGCTCGCCGGCGGCTGCGAGGTCGCCCTCGCCTGCGACATGGTCGTGGCCGCGCGGGACGCCCAGTTCGGGCTGCCCGAGCCGAAGCGCGGCCTCGTCGCCGCGGGCGGCGGCCTGCTCCGGCTGCCGCAGCGCATCCCGTTCCACATCGCCATGGAGATGGCGCTGACCGGCGACAAGTACGCCGCGGAGCGGATGGCCGAACTCGGGTTCGTCAACCGGCTCACCGAGCCGGGCGGCGCGCTCGCCGCGGCCAAGGAGCTGGCGCTGAAGGTCGGCGAGAACGCCCCGCTGGCCCTCGCCGCCACCAAGAAGATCATCGTCGAGTCGCCCGACTGGTCGGACGCCGAGACGTGGCAGAAGCAGCAGGAGATCACGCTGCCGGTGTTCACGTCCAAGGACGCCCAGGAAGGCCCGGCCGCCTTCGCCGAGAAGCGCAAGCCGAACTGGAAGGGCGAGTAACCCTTCGCGTCTCGCGTGTCACGCAGAGAACGCCCGGAACTTCGGTTTCGGGCGTTTTCTTCTTTTCTGTGGCCTGATCCGGAACAGCCCTTACCGCCGAGTAAGCGGTCCCGTACTGTGTTCCCTGCCAAAACTGGATCTTGGGAGCGGATATGCGACGGAAAGCGGCGATGGTCACCGCCGTGGCCTGCGGGGTCGGGACGCTCGCCCTGGCGGCGCCCGCACACGCCGCCGGCTGGCGGAACATCCCCAGCGCGGCCCTCAATTACAACGGCAGCCTCGACAAGGTCGACTTCGGCGCGACGAACGCGGGCTGGGCCGTCGGGTCCGCGGGGGACATCTTCAGCCCGCAGGCCAAGCTCGTCCGGTGGAACGGTTCGGCCTGGGTCGCCGACCAGAGCCCCATCGGCTTCACCCCCACCGACGTCGCCGTCGCGAACGCGAACAAGGCGTGGGTCATCGGCTACAGCTGGAACGGCACCAAGGGCCTATACTGGAACGGCACCAAGTGGAGCGAGGTGTCGTACCCGCTCGTCGGATTCCCGACGGCCGTCGACGCCGCCCCCGACGGCACCGCGTGGTCGATCGCCGGGGTCGACGCCGCCGCCGGCGGCCCCTGCGCCATCCTCCGCTGGACCGGCAGCGCCTGGGTCGACCCGCAGGTCCCGCTCCCGCCCTCGTCGACCATCACCGCCGTGGACGTCAACTCCGCCAACGACGTGTGGCTCGCCGGGACCGTGTCGTCCACCGGCACCTCCGTCAACGGCCTCGTCATGCACTGGAACGGCGCCAAGTGGACGACGATGGTCGTTCCGGGCGCGATGGGCGTCCCCGGCTACCAGGGCACGATGCACCGCATCGTCGCGCACGGCCCGAACAACGTGTACGTCCTGCGCGTCCGCCAGAACGCCCAGATCACCAACGCGCTCATGCACTGGAACGGATCGTCCTGGCGGACGATCAACACCCCGCTGAACGCCGCGGGCATCGGGCTGTCGTCGGACGGCGGCTCCGGCGTGGTCATGCTCCCGATCACGACCGGCGGCAAGTCCCAGTACATGCACTACGACGGCGCCCGCTGGACCACCTACGACGGCCCGTCGCGCACCGGGACGGTCCAGGCGAGCGACATCGACGCCCGCCCCGGCACGTCCGCCGTCGTCAGCACCGGCACCGCGTCCGACCCGAGCAAGAAGGTCCCCTTCATCGAGTACTTCAGCTGACGCGGAACCTCGACCGGCGGCGGCCCGGCGGGCAGGTCCCCACGGACC
>NZ_JBFAUZ010000103.1:0-6214 GCF_040679555.1 Spirillospora sp. NPDC052242 | reverse complement strand
ATCATCCCGGTCACCATCCTGCAGAGCTACGAACAGGGCGTCACCGTCTGGGGCGAACCCGGCATGGCCGCCCTCTGGGGCGCCGCCACCCGCAAGCTCATCGGCGCCGGCATCGACTCGCCACGGCTCGTCCGCGACTTGGCCACCCTCATCGGCCAGCACGACGTCCCCGTCCGCTCCATCACCTACAGCGACGGACGCGCCAGCGAACAGATCTCCCTGCGCCGCCAGGAAATCCTCGAAGCCTCCGACATCCGCGCGCTCCCCACCGGCACGGCACTGCTACTCGCCACCGGGACCAAGCCCGCGCTCGTCCGGCTGCGCCCCTGGTACGCCGGGCCGCACGCCACGGCCATCAACCAGGCCATCAAGACCGCGGACGCCGCCATCGCCGAAGCCGCCCGCCGACATTACGAGAAGTAGAACCCCACGCCTCGAAGGGACGCCCTGTCATGCACGCACACGCACTCCTGGAGGTCCGATGCCCGCACCCAATCCCCAGCCCGAACCGCTGTACCCGTCTCTCACGAGCTGGGTGACGCACCACTTCATCCCACTCTACCGGCGCACCCTCGGCGGCGAGTTCCGCTGGTGCGCCGAGTGGTGGCGCCACGGCGAAGCGATCTCCCGGCTCACCGCGCTCTGGTACGCGTGGGAGGCCATGCGCCTGCAAGGCGCCACCGGCATGGCGCTGTGGTACCGCGACCACCTCGACCATCAGCTCCCGGTGCTGCTCGGCCCGCGCGGGCCCTTCTACCAGTGCACCGAGAACGAGCACCTGGCCCCGCACGAGGCACGTTTGGTCCCCGTCCCCTTCGGCTGGCTTCCCGACGACGCCGTCCCGGCCGACGCCTGAGCCACCGATCGACGAACCATCGACCGTCCCTTCTGGAGATCCGCATGCCCAATCGCATCGACGCCGCCCTCCTCGCGCTCGACGCCTACCAACAGCACCTGCTCCCCCGCCTCACCACCAGCCACCGCGAAAGCCGAGCAGAAGCCGAAGGCCTCATCCACGGACTCGTCCACGACCTCCTCCGCTACGCCGAACACAACGACCTCGACACCGTCGACTTCATCGACCAGCTCGTCCGAGCCCGGGCCGACCGCGACAGCTTCGCCATGGCCCTGCCCGACCGGTTCCGGCTCAACGCCGAGGTCGAGTACCGCAGCGGACGTCAACCCGACGGCGCCCCGGCGTACCGCGGGTTCATCGACGAACTGAAGGCGTCCCCGACCGGCCAGGACGCGTGCGCGGTGCGCGTCCCGGGGCTCGCCGAACCCCTGCAGGCCCGCACGTCCGATCTGCGGCCCGCCGTGCCCATCCCGCTCGTCCCGACCCGCACCACGGGGATCGCCCACTCCGCCACCGAAGTCGAGGCCACGATCATCGCCCTGTCCACCGAGATGCTGCGCGACCCGACCGGCTCCGCTTCCGACCCGCAGGCGCTGGCCGACCTCGCCGAACTATCCGGAACGCTGGCCAACTGGTCCGGCACCACACCCGGCACCGTCGTCCGCCACCTCCGCCACATCGCCTGGAAGACCCTGCACGCCGCGGACGACGACCCGCGGGCGTCATCCCCCGCCGAACTCGCCGCCACCGCCTTCCCCGACGACCTCGCCACCACCCTGCAAGCCGACGAACCCGCACTCCAGGCAAGTCCGAAACCGTCGCCCGCCCCCGGCCAACCGGCCAAGCGACACCCGTAGCCCCGAAACGCCGCACCGATATCCGGAGGCACGATGGCCAATGCCGGACCCGAAGAGTTCGCCGAGTTCGCAGCGACGATCCTCGACACCTTCCAGCAACTGTTCGAGGAGACCGGACACCTCGACCACCGGACGAGCGACGCCCACGCCCGCGACCTGCTCGGCGACCTCCTCGTCGACCTGATGCACTACGCCGAGCGACGAGGCCTGGACTTCGGCGACATCCTCGGCGAGTCGCAAGGCTACTTCCACACGGAGAAACGGCAGGCCAACGCGTTCACCATTGGCGCACCCGTCCAACTGGAAGGGCCTGCCGCCCAAGAAGCCGTCCTGCTTGGCCGCCCGACCCGAGGGGCCGTCACGGGCATGCTCAATCCCGACGACGGCGTCCCCGAGTACTACGTGCACTTCATCGGGGACAAGAACAGCGAACGTGTCATCGCCGCCGACCTCGAGCCGGCGCCCCCGTTCCCGACCACCAGCACCTCGAAGGGCGTCATCAACACCCCTCTCCACGCCGAGGGCCTGCTGCTCGAGGCGGCGACTCGCACGGCACTCGCCGATGTGCACGGCCTCCATCCGAACGCCGACGACCTGCGCGACCACCGCGCTCTCCTCGACTCGTTCGTGTCCTGGACCGGCATGGACCGCCTCGGCGTCACCGACCTCGTCCTCAGCAGGGTCTCCGAACGGCTCCCTGTCCCCGACCACGGACGACTGCACGGGGACGAGCCCAGCCCCGGCAGGCTCGCCGCCCAGGGCTTCCCGACGCCCATCGCCCAGCGGCTCGGGGACAACCCGTCCGAGTCACCCGGTTCCGGCTCGAAACCCGCATCCCACCCTCGAAGGCAGACACCTTCCCGATAACTCAAATCAACAACATCGACACTCCACCACGATCGTTGACCTTCAACCACCACGCGTCCACACTGACCTTGCAGCAACTTCAATCAATGAAACATGTTGCTGTTACTTAACGAGGTTGGGACGGCTATGCCCGGGAGGCCCGTGTGAGGCAGCACTTCGAGCACATCACCCAGCAGATCCGATCCGCCGACAGCATTCCGGCCCTGCTCACGGCCGCCTTCGCCGGTCTGGAGGTCATCGAGCGCGCCACCGCGCACCTCGCCGACATGGCACCGGCCCACATCTACCCCGGCTACCAGACCGCCCGGGCCGAAGCCACGAGCGCCTGGGCGACGCTGTCCACCGCGCCCACGCTCAACAGTCCAGAACATCCCGCCTCAGCCAATCCCGACGTGGAAGAACTCGCCGCGGCCATCGCCAGGTTCGTCCTGGTCGTGGCCGAGGCGATCGTCAACGTCGCGTCCAAGACACCCGATCCTGGCGACCGGATGGCCTGCCTGCGGGCCGCCCACCACGCCGGACACGTCCACGCAGCATTGAGGTGACCATGACCAACGACGCCGCCACCAGCCAGCTCTCCCGTGCCACCAAGGCCCTGCAGGGCTACGAGGAAGCCGCTTTCCCCGGCAAGCCCTCACTTCTCCACCGTGACCAGCTTTACGCCTCGGCGCTCATGGCCGCGCTCATCTGCGACCTGGAGCATTACGCCGGACGGCGTGGGCTCAGCTTCTCCAGCGTGATCAACACCGGCCGGTCGATCCACGCGGACGAGGCCGCCGAGCAGTCCTTCTACGGCATCGGCGACCACGTACGCCTCCCGCACCACGGCGACCGGTGCGGGACCATCATCGGCTGGGTCACCACCGACACCACCGATGGCCGCACCTTCCTCATCGCCGTCCCGGGCGTCACCCATGTCTACGACGAACCTGCCGCCAGGCTCGCGCCCGCCTCGTCCTTCCCCGCGACGAGCACAACGCTCGGGACCGTGACCCGCGCGCTCCAGGCCGAATCTGCCTATATCGACCTGGCGAGGCGCATCCCCGGTACTGCCCTGCCCGTCCAAGCCACCCTGCGCCAGGACTGCCAGAGGCTTCTCACCGCGCTCAGCACCTGGAGCGGGGTGCCCGCACCCGAACTCCTGAAGGCGCTGAACCCGAAGATCGTCAACGCCGCCCGCGTCGGCAGAACGGCCTCGGTCTCGCCTCCAGGCGAGACCGAGCGCACCGAGCCGTTCTGACCGCGCAGAACCCGCAGCAACGCCCGGACGGAGGAACCATTCCATGGCTCACGAACGCGAACACGAAGAAGTCCGGCACACCTGGTTCACCGAGATCATGACGGCCGCGCTCAACGACCTCGCCCACACCGAGCGCGTCATCACCTCCTTCGCCGCCCAAGAACCCGACGGCTTCGTCGCCTGGGGACTGGCCGAGGGCGAAGCCGTCCAAGCCCACCGAGCCCTCAAGCAGGCTCCATCCCTGCACGCCGCCGTCCCCTCCGACCACGACGCCGAGAGCGCCACCGCCGACGCCCTGTTCGACCTGGCACGCAAGGTCGCCCAGAACCTCGTCCGCGCCGCCGAACTCGCCGCCGATCCCGACGACAAGATGGCCTGCCTTCAAGCGGCCCTGCACGCCAGCCGACTCCGGGAAGCCCTCCGGTAGGCAGCCGTGGCGACGTTCGGGGACATGACCAGCCTCGCCCGCCGACACCTCACCGAACTCAGACGAACACTCAACGCACCGGACATCAACGCGCAAGCCCGGCATCCGGCCATCCCCGCCGAGATCTCCCGCCTCACCGCCGTCCTGGCCCGCTACCACGACCGTATCGCCACCGGATTCGGCGTCCCGCATCCCGACGAACAGGGGGTGCGGGACGCCGCCCGCCGCAGTGCGGCGCTGCTCCGCGAAGCCCAGCTCGCCCTCGGCGCCCCCGCAGCCACCGAGATGCCGGCCACGGAGCTCGCGGGGACGCTTCGGTCCGTCTCAGTCGCCCTGGGATGCGGCCTCGACCTCCTGGCCTCCCACTTCCCCACGACCCCCGACCAACCGGCCTCCGACAACGCCACCGTCATCAACGCCACCGACACAGCCCGCTCCCTCATGGACGACCTCGCCGAATACACCGCCACCTGCGCCCACCTCGCCCAACAGACCGCCACCTCCACCGCGGAGACCACCGGGCCTCTCCTGCGGGCCGCAGTCATATCCCGCGTATTCGGCCAGCACAACATCGAACTCGCATCCGGCGTCCCGTTCCGGACCACACCAGAACGTATTCCACCCCAGCCCGGCGAAGGATTCATCGAACTCCTCAACGG
This sequence comes from Spirillospora sp. NPDC052242, assembly GCF_040679555.1. NCBI lineage: Bacteria > Bacillati > Actinomycetota > Actinomycetes > Streptosporangiales > Thermomonosporaceae > Spirillospora > Spirillospora sp. NPDC052242. The sequence goes on along the minus strand of NZ_JBFAUZ010000103.1, from coordinate 1,308 downwards.
AATCCACGCCAGTGTCCAACGCCTCAAGGACCCGCAAACGCCCGCCTGTGTCGCGACCTGGCGTTACCTCGCCACCGCAGCCGCAGTCACCAGCGATATCAACCACAAACTCATCCTCAGCCTGGCCCGACGACTGCAAGAACTCCACGAAGACGACCCGCAAACAAAGTTCAAAGAAACCGCCATGGCCGTCAACCGCACCAGACTGAAATGGCGCTTCGTCGTCAAACATTGGAATCGCCTCCCCGGCTACTTCGGCCCTCCGGAGAGCGCGATCTCAATCGATGCAAGCGACCTGATCGTCAGGCTCGGGCGTCTCGTCTACAGCGACCCCGACTGGCGCCCGTCCCCTCGCAGCTCCTACCTGATCAGGCCACTCGATGAACTCGCACCAACGTCAGCACAAGCAGCCGAGATCGCAGTCGCCTCTCTGAAAGCCCTCGACGCCTGCAACACCATCGCCCACCACCGACGCGCCGCCAGCCGCGACGCAGCCGTCATCATCGCCATCGAGAAAGACAACCTGAACCACCCCCGCTACCCCCACTCCCCCAAATGGCACAACCGCGCCATCAACCTACACAACCGCTACGAAGTCGCCGAATCCGAAGGGCGCAACGCAGCAGCTCTCCTACGAAACGCAATCCAGGTTATTCACACGAACCAGAGAACCACCGGTCAAGATCTCATAGCACACCGGCAGGCAACAGCGCCGCTTGAAGACTTCCCGGACTCCATCACCAAGCACCTCGCAGCAAAGCCACCACACAACAGATCTTCCTCACGAAAACCCAGTGGCCACGCCCCGGGACCGAACAGGTCCACGCATTCACGGTGAGCCCATTCCAGCTTGAGGCTGCAGGTCCGAGCGGGTTGCTGTTCGCCGGTCCTGAGCGTTACGTAGAGAAGCCTTATCCCGCGGGATGCCCCTCCACCACCAACCCAGGTGAGGACGGTCATTGTGTCAGTGCGGCCGGGCATAGTGCCGCGTATGTTCAGCGGACTTCATGACATCGACTGGGCGTCGATGGGGCATGCGTACGGCTCGGCTGAGGAGGTCCCGGCGCTCCTGCTGGCGCTGGCTTCCTCGGACTCGGAGGAGCGGCGTAAGGCTCTCAGTAGGTTCTACGGCGCAATCCACCACCAAGGCGATGTGTACCCGTGCACGACGGCAAGCCTTCCGTTCCTGTTCGAGTTGGCAGATGACGTCACAACGCCTGACAGTGATGATGTAGGTGAGCGCCTCCCGCTGGGGTCTGGCCCAACGCCTGACTGGCCTGGTGCCTTCAACGGGATCTGCCGACCCTG
>NZ_JBFAUZ010000102.1:0-7624 GCF_040679555.1 Spirillospora sp. NPDC052242 | reverse complement strand
TCGCGGCACCAGGAGAACGCTCCGACGCTGGTCAACATGTACGGGATCACGGAGACGACCGTGCATGTCTCGTACATCGCGCTCGATCGGGCGTATGCGGCGACCGCGCCCGGCAGCATCATCGGAACGGGCATCCCCGACCTGCGCGTCTATGTCCTGGACGACCGGCTGCGTCCCGTCCCGCCCGGTGTGATCGGTGAGCTGTACGTGGCGGGTCCGGGCCTCGCGCGCGGTTACCTGAACCGTCCCGCGCTGTCCGCGGAGCGGTTCGTCGCCGATCCGTACGGCAAACCGGGCACCCGCATGTACCGGACGGGCGACCTCGGGCGCTGGCTGGACGGCGGACGCCTCGAATACCTCGGGCGCGCGGACCAGCAGGTTCAGCTGCGCGGGTTCCGGATCGAGTTGGGCGAGGTCGAGGCGGCCCTCACCCGCCACGACGAGATCCGCGACGCGGCCGTGGTCGTCCGGGACGATCGCCTGGTTGCCTACGTGGTGGGCTCGGGCGTCGACTCCTCCGAAGTGCGGCGTTTCGTCGGTCGTGATCTGCCCGACTACATGGTCCCTGCGGTCATCGTCGAGCTGGACGCGCTGCCGCTGACGGTGAACGGGAAGCTTGACCGCAAGGCTCTCCCCGAACCCGACTTCTCGGCCAAGGTCTCCTCCCGCACCCCCTCCACCCCCGAAGAGGAGACGCTCGCCCGCCTGTTCGCCGAGGTCCTGAACCTCGAACGGGTCGGGGTGGACGACGGGTTCTTCGATCTGGGCGGTGACTCGATCATCGCGATCCAGCTCGTCTCCCGCGCCCGGCAGAGCGGCCTGGTGATCAGCCCTCGCGAGGTGTTCCAACACCAGACCGTCGAGGAACTGGCGGCCGTCTCCCGCCCTGTCGGGGAGGACGAGCAGGTCGAGGCGGAACCGCCCGGCGCGGGGGTCGGCCCGGTGCCGGTCACGCCGATCGTCGGGTGGCTGCGGGAGCGCGTGGACGGCGACGCGTCGCTCATCGCCGGGTTCCACCAGTCGATGCTGCTCCGCACGCCGCCCGCACTCGGCGTCGACCGGCTGGCGGGCGCGCTCGCGACCCTGATCGACCACCACGACGTCCTCCGGCTCCGCCTCGACGTGGACGAGGACGCGGACGACGGCGGCCGCTGGCAGCCCGTGGTCCGCCCGGCGGGCACGGTGGACGCCGCCGCGCTCGTCACCCGGGTCGACATCGCGGGCCTGGACGACGACAAGCGGGCCGCGCTGCTGGCCGAGCAGGCCGCGGCGGCCCGCGACCGCCTCGACCCGCGGGACGGGACGGTGGCGCAGCTCGTCTGGTTCGACGCGGGCGACGACCAGGGCCGGCTCCTCGTCGTCCTGCACCACCTGGTCGTGGACGGCGTGTCGTGGCGGATCCTGCTGCCCGACCTCGTCACCGCGTGGGCCGGGGGAGACCTGCGGCCGGTCGGGACGTCGTTCCGCCGCTGGGCGCAGAAGCTCACCGCCGCCGCGCCCGGGGAGGACGCCCTCGAAGACTGGCTGGACATCGTGGACGGGCCGCCGCAGCGGCTCGCGTCCCGCGACCTCGATCCGCGCGTGGACATCGCGGCCCGCGCCCGGCACGTCACCCTCGACCTGCCCGCCGACGTCACGGGCCCGCTGCTCACGGACGTCCCGGCCGCGTGGAACGCCCGCGCGAACGACGTCCTGCTCGCGGGCCTCGCGCTGGCGGTGGCGCAGTGGCGGCGGCACCGGCCGGGCGGCGGGCGCGGCACGGACGTGCTGATCGACCTGGAGGGGCACGGGCGCGACGACGTGGTGCCGGGCGCGGACGTGTCCCGGACGGCCGGCTGGTTCACCTCGATCCATCCCGTGCGCCTCGACGCCGGGCCCGCCGACTGGACGGACGTCCGCGCCGGGGGGCCGGGCGTCGCGGCGGCGGTGAAGAAGGTGAAGGAGCAGCTCAGGGCCGTCCCGGACGCCCTGCAGTACGGGCTGCTGCGCTACGCGGACCCGGACGGGGAGGCCGCGGCGGAGCTGGCCGAGGCGCCGCCCGCGCAGATCGCGTTCAACTACCTCGGGCGGGTCGCGCCCGGCGGCGGCGAGGACTGGGCGCTCGCGCCGGAGGAGCCGCCCGCCGGGGAGGACCCGCGGATGCCGATGGCGCACGCCCTGGAGATCAACGCGATCACCCGCGACCTCCCGGACGGCCCCGTCCTGTCCGCCACCTGGACCTGGCCGGGCGAGCTGCTGGACGGCGCCGACGTGCGGGAACTCGCGGACGCCTGGTTCACCGCCCTGCGCGGCCTCGTCGCGCACGTCACCGCCGCCGCGGCCGGCGACGGGTCCGCGCCGGTCGGCGGGTTCACCCCGTCCGACCTGCTCGTGGACCTCGACCAGAGTGAGATCGACACGCTGCAGAACGCCTGGAGGAACCAGCATTGAACCGGGGGGACCTCGAAGACATCCTGCCGCTGTCGCCGCTGCAGCAGGGGTTCTTCTTCCACGCCCTGTTCGACGCCGACGACACCGACGTCTACACGGCGCAGTTCGTCCTCGACCTGGAGGGCCCGCTGGACGTCCCGGCGCTGCGGGCCGCCGCGGAGACGCTGCTGCGCCGCCACGCGAACCTGCGGGCCGCGTTCTGGCACGAGGACCTGTCGCGGCCGGTGCAGGTGATCCCGCGGACGGTGGACCTGCCGTGGGAGGAGGTCGCGGCGGCGGACGCGGCCGAGGCCGACGCGGTCGTGGCGCGGGAACGGGCCCGCGGGTTCGACATGACCGCGCCGCCGCTGCTGCGGTTCGTCCTGGTCAGGATGGGGCCCGAGCGGTTCCGGCTGGTCTTCACCAACCACCACATCCTGCTGGACGGCTGGTCGACGCCGATCCTCGCGACCGAGCTGTTCACGCTGTACGTGCAGGGCGGCCACGACGCGGGGTTCCCGCGCGTCACCCCGTACAAGAACTACCTCGCGTGGCTCGCGCGGCAGGACCGCGCCGCCGCCGAGGACGCCTGGCGCCGCGCCCTCGACGGCGTCGACGGACCGTGCCTGGTCGCGCCGGAGGCCGCCGCCCGCGCGCCCCGCCCGCCCGAGCGGACGATCACCGCGCTGGACCGGCGGACGACGCGGCGGCTCACCCGCGCGGCCCGCCGCCACAACGTCACGCTGAGCACCGTCCTGCAGGGCGCGTGGGGGCTGGTCCTCGGCCGGTTCCTCGGCTCCCGCGACGTCGTGTTCGGCGCGACCGTCTCGGGCCGCCCGCCCGAGCTGCCCGGCATCGAGCAGATGGTCGGGCTGTTCATCAACACGCTGCCGATCCGCGTCCGGTACCGGCCGGACGAGCCGCTCGCCGCGCTCCTCGAACGGCTGCAGGCCGAGCAGACCGACCTGCTCGCGCACCACCACCTCGGCCTCACCGACATCCAGCGGGCCGCCGGGCAGGGCGGCGCGCTGTTCGACACGATGACGGTGCTGGAGAACTACCCGTTCGACCCGGCGTCGATGGAGGGCTCGCTGAACGGCGTCCGCATCGCCGCCGCCGACTCCTACGACGCCACGCACTTCCCGCTGTCGTTCGTCGCCGCGCCAGGTGAGGAGCTTTCGCTGCGGCTGCATTTCCGGCCGGACGTGTTCGAGCGGGACGCCGTGGAGGGGCTGCTGGCCCGGGTCCGCCGCGTCCTGGAGGCGTTCGCCGACGACCCGTCCCGCCCCGCCGGCGCCCTCGACCTCGCCGGGGACGGCGGGCGGGCCGCGCTCGCCGCGTGGAACGACACCGCCGCCGGCGCCCCGGCCGGGACGCTCCCCGACCTGTTCGAGGCGCGGGCCGCGCGGACCCCGGACGACGTCGCGCTCGTCTGCGGCGACGCGTCCCTCACCTACGCCGAGCTGAACGACCGTGCGAACCGCCTCGCCCGCGACCTCGCCGCGCGCGGCGTCGGCCCCGAGGACCACGTCGCGCTCGTCCTGCCCCGCACCCCCGACGTCGTCGTCGCGATCCTCGGCGTGCACAAGGCGGGCGCGGCGTACGTGCCGGTCGACCCCGAGTACCCGGCCGACCGCATCGCGTTCATGCTGGACGACTGCGCCCCCGCGTGCACGATCACCGCGGACGACGTCCCGTCCGCCGGCGACGGGCTCGGGAACCCGGACCGGCCGGGACTGCGCGGCGCGAACGCCGCCTACGTCATCTACACGTCGGGTTCGACCGGCCGCCCGAAGGGCGTGACCGTCACCCACACGGCCGTCCTCAACTACTACGAGGCGCACCGGGAACGGTTCATCGACCCGGCCGCCGAGGCGGCGGGCGGGCGCCGGATGCGGTTCGCGCACCTCGCGTCGTTCTCGTTCGACACGTCGTGGATGGGCCTGCTGTGGATGATGCACGGCCACGAACTCCACCTCATCGACGACGACACCCGCCGCGACGTCGAGGCGTACACCCGGTACGTGGCGCGCGCACACATCGACCTCGTCAACACGACCCCGTCGCACTTCACGTCCCTGCGCGACGCGGGCCTGCTCGACGACGACGGGCGGCACCGCCCGTCCCAGCTCCTCCTCGGCGGCGAGGCCGTCGGCGACGCCCTCTGGGCCGAGCTGCGGGCCCTCGCGCCCGGCCTCACGACCCGCAACTTCTACGGGCCGACCGAATCGACGATCGACACGATGAACCAGGTCGTCGCCGACGCCGACCGGCCCTCGATCGGCGGACCGCAGCGCGGCACCCGCGCCTACGTGCTGGACGCCGCCCTCCAGCCCGCGCCGCCCGGCGTCCCCGGCGAGCTGTACCTGGCGGGCGTCCAGCTCGCCCGCGGCTACCTCGGCCGCCCCGGCCTGACCGCGGAACGGTTCGTCGCCGACCCGTACGGCGCGCCCGGCGACCGCATGTACCGGACCGGCGACCTCGCCCGGTGGCGCCCCGACGGCACCCTCGAGTACCTCGGCCGCGCCGACGACCAGGTCAAGATCCGCGGATACCGGGTCGAACCCGGCGAGATCGAGTCCGTCCTGTCGGGGTTCGAGGGCGTCGCGGGGGCCGCGGTGGTCGTCCGCGACGGCCGCCTCGCCGCTTACGTCGTCCCCGCCTCCGTGGACGTCGCCGCGCTGCGCGCCCACGCCGCCGCCCGGCTGCCCGACCACATGATGCCGTCGCTCACGGCGCTCGACGCGCTTCCGCTCACCGTGAACGGCAAGCTCGACCGGGCCGCGCTGCCCGCCCCCGGCGGCACCGCCGGGACCGGCCGCCGCGCGCCCCGCACCCCGCAGGAGGAGATCCTCGCGGGCCTGTTCGCCGAGATCCTCGGCGTGCCCCGCGTCGGCGCCGACGACTCGTTCTTCGACCTCGGCGGCGACTCCCTCACCGCCACCCGCCTCGTCGGCCGGGTCCGCTCCGCCCTCGGCGCCGAACTCCCCGTCCGGGCGCTGTTCGAGGCGCCGACCGTCGCCGGGCTCGCCGCCCGCCTCGCCGGCGCCGGGCGCGACGTCCGGCCCGCCCTCCGGCCCGCCGAACGGCCCGCCGTCGTCCCGCTCTCGCACGCGCAGCAGCGGCTCTGGTTCCTCAACCGGTTCCAGGGCGCCGGGGCGCTGTTCACCATGCCGATCGCGCTCCGCCTCGACGGCGCCCTCGACCTCGACGCGCTCCGCGCCGCGCTCGCCGACGTCGCCGCCCGGCACGAGTCGCTCCGCACGATCTTCCCGGACGGGTCCGGCAGCGCGCGCCAGCTCGTCCTCGACCCGGCCGCCGCCCGGCCCCGCCTGGAGGTGACCGCGACCGACGAGGCGCGGCTGCCCGCCGCCCTCGCCGCGGCCGCCGGGCAGGGCTTCGACCTCTCCGTCGAACCGCCGCTGCGGGCCCGCCTGTTCGCGCTCGGCGGCGACACGCACGTCCTGCTGCTGCTCCTGCACCACATCGCCGCCGACGGCTGGTCGATGGCGCCGCTCGCCCGCGACGTCATCCTCGCCTACGCGTCCCGTGCGGAGGGGCGGGCGCCCGAGTGGGCGCCGCTGCCGGTGCAGTACGCCGACTACACGCTCTGGCAGCGGGAGCTGTTCGGTTCCGAAGACGATCCGAAAAGCCTTATCTCGCGGCAGATCGCCTACTGGCGCGAGGCACTCGCCGGACTGCCCGACGAACTGCCGCTCCCCACCGACCGGCCGCGCCCCGCCGAGGCGTCCTACCGGGGCGGCACGCACGAGTTCGAACTCGACGCCGACCTGCACGCCGGGCTCGCCGCCCTCGCCCGCCGGCACGGCGCCAGCCTCTTCATGGTCGTGCAGGCCGCCTACGCGGCCCTCCTCACCCGGCTGGGCGCCGGGACGGACGTGCCGATCGGCTCGCCGATCGCGGGCCGCACCGACGAGGCCCTCGACGACCTCGTCGGCATGTTCGTCAACATGCTCGTCCTGCGCACCGACACGTCCGGCGACCCCTCCTTCACCGACCTGATCGCGCGCGTGAAGGAGACGGACCTCGCCGCCTACGCGAACCAGGACCTCCCGTTCGAACGGCTCGTCGAGATCCTCAACCCGGCCCGCTCGATGGCCCGGCACCCGCTGTTCCAGGCCGTCCTGTCCTTCCAGAACAACCCCGAGGCCCGCCTCGAACTCGACGGCCTCACCGGCGGCGCCGAACCCCTCACCTCCGGCGTCGCGAAGTACGACCTGTCGCTCTACCTGCGGGAACGCCACGGCGACGACGGCGCGCCCGGCGGCCTCGAAGCCGCACTCGAATACGCCCTCGACCTGTTCGACCCCGCCACCGCCGCCTCGATCGGCGACCGCTTCGAACGCCTCGTCCGCGCGCTCGTCGCCGACCCCGACGCCCCCATCGGCGCCGCCGAGATCCTCGACTGCGCCGAACGCCGCACCCTCCTGCGCACGTGGGCGGGCGGGCGCGCCCCCGCCGCCGAACGCGCCACGATCCCGGCGCTGTTCGAGGCGCGTGCGGCGGAGCGCCCGGACGCGGTGGCCGTCACGTTCGAGGGGGTGTCGTGGACGTTCGGTGAGGTGAACGCGCGGGCGAACCGGCTGGCGCGTCGTCTGGTCGAGCGTGGTGTGGGTTGTGAGCAGTTCGTGGCGTTGGCGTTGCCGCGTTCGGCGGATCTGGTGGTCGCGATCCTGGCGGTGCTGAAGGCGGGCGCGGCGTACGTGCCGATCGACCCGGATTACCCGGCCGATCGCATCGCGTACATGGTCGACGATGCCCGTCCCGTCCTGACGATCAAGCCGGAGGACGTGGACGCGCCGGGGTACGACGACACCGACCTCGGCGTCCGGATCTCCCCGGACAGCCCCGCGTACGTGATCTACACGTCGGGTTCGACCGGCCGCCCGAAGGGCGTCGTCGTCCCGCACCAGAACGTGGTGCGACTTCTCCGTTCCACCGAAGAGTGGTTCACGTTTGGTCCGGATGATGTGTGGACGCTGTTCCACTCGTACGCGTTCGACTTCTCGGTGTGGGAGTTGTGGGGGTCGCTGCTGTACGGCGGCCGCCTCGTGGTCGTGCCGTACATGACCTCCAGGTCGCCGCAGGACTTCCTGCACCTGCTCGAAGCCGAGCGGGTGACCGTCCTGAACCAGACGCCGTCGGCGTTCTACCAGCTCATGGCCGCCGACCGGGAGAACCCGGGGCGCGATCT
>NZ_JBFAUZ010000101.1:0-7834 GCF_040679555.1 Spirillospora sp. NPDC052242 | reverse complement strand
CCCCGGGGGCGCCCCCGCCCCGGGCCGGGGGGGGGGGCCCCCCCCCGGGGCCGGGTGGGGGCATGAAAAAACCCAGGCCGGGACGTGTGTCCTGGCCTGGGCAGTGGTGGGCGATACTGGGATTGAACCAGTGACCTCTACCGTGTCAAGGTAGCGCTCTCCCACTGAGCTAATCGCCCGGGTCCGCCGCCTCCGGGGGAGGCACGGGATCGAGGTGGAGACGGGATTTGAACCCGTGTACACGGCTTTGCAGGCCGTTGCCTCGCCTCTCGGCCACTCCACCAGAAGAGACCTTCTGGGTTCACAGCCGGAAAGGCCCCTCAGAGCGGAAGACGGGATTTGAACCCGCGACCCTCACCTTGGCAAGGTGATGCTCTACCCCTGAGCCACTTCCGCTTGTCCGCCTCCCGGCCCGTCCGGCCCGTTCGGCGACGGGGAAAACATTAGCGCGTCCGAGCGCGATGCGCGAACCGGTTTGCCCGGCGAGCCGTCCGCGGACGCTTCGGCGCAGGTCGAAGCGTCCTTCGCCTAGGGTTGGCGGCATGGCCACCGAGGATGTCGTCGCCGCGGACTTCGCGCCGGTCGCGGCCCTGCTGGCCGACCGGGCGCGGGCCGCGATGCTGACCGCGCTGCTGGACGGACGGCCGCTCGCCGCGGGCGAACTGGCCCGTGCGGCGGGCGTCGGGGCGTCCACCGCGAGCGCGCACCTGGCGCGGCTGCTCGACGGCGGCCTCGTCACCGTGATCGCCCAGGGGCGCCACCGGTACTACGAGCTGCGGGACGCCGAGGTGGCCCAGCTCGTCGAGGGGCTGTCGCGGATGAGCCCGCCCGTGCCGGTGCGGAGCCTGCGGCAGTCGCGGGAGGCGCGCCGGCTGCACCGGGCGCGCACCTGCTACGACCACCTCGCCGGGCAGGCGGGCGTCGCGCTGTTCGCCGCGCTCCTGGACGGCGGCCTGCTGGAGCCCGACGCCGACGGCTACGCCGCCACGCCCAAGGGCGCCGACCGGTTCGCCGGGCTGGGCCTGGACGTCGCCGCCCTGCAGGGCTCGCGGCGGCGGTTCGCCTGGCGGTGCCTCGACTGGACCGAGCGGCGCCCGCACCTCAACGGGGCCCTCGCCGCCGCGCTGACCGGCCGGATGATCGACCTCGGCTGGTTCGAGCGCGGTGCCGCGCCCCGCGCGCTGACGGTCACCGACGCGGGCCTCGCCGGGCTCGCCGACGCGTTCGGCTGCGTCCTGCCGTGAACCCCGCGCGCGAACCGGCGTTCGCGTACGCCGGGGGACTGCTCGCCACCGGGCTCGCCGACGTCACCACCGACCCGGCCGCCCTCGACTCGCGCGGCTGGTGGGCCGTCGTCGTCACGTACGAGGGAAAGATCACGTGCGCCCGTTTCGATGACGTCCGTCCCGCACCGCACCCCACCGGCCCGTGGGCCGCGCCGGGGGAGTGGACGTCCTCGCTCGACGAGCCCGCGTACGTCGCGGGCGTCGAGGCGATCCGCGCCGCGATCGCCGAGGGCGTCGTCTACCAGGCGAACCTGTGCCGGGTCCTGTCCGCGCCGATCGCGCCGGACGCCGGCATCGCCGGGCTCGGCGCCCGGCTGGCCGCGGGGAACCCGGCGCCGCACGCGATGACCGTCCGGCTCCCCGGCCTGGCGGTGGCGTGCGCGTCCCCCGAGCTCTACCTGGCGCGCGACGGCGCCGCGGTGACGTCCCGTCCGATCAAGGGCACCGGGCGGACGGCCCGCGACCTGCTGCCCAAGGACCGGGCGGAGAACGTCATGATCGTCGATCTGGTCCGCAACGACCTGGGCCGCGTCGCCGAGGTCGGGACCGTCCACGTGCCCGGGCTCTGCGAGATCGAGGCCCACCCGGGCCTGGTGCACCTGGTGTCGACCGTCGAGGCGCGGCTCGCCCCCGGAACCGGATGGCCGGAGCTGCTCGCCGCGACGTTTCCTCCCGGTTCGGTCACCGGCGCGCCGAAGTCCAGCGCGCTGACCCTGCTCGAAGAACTCGAACCCGTCCCGCGGGGGCCGTACTGTGGAGCCATCGGCTGGGTGGACGCGGACGCCCGGCGCGGCGCCCTCGCGGTGGGCATCCGGACCTTCTGGGCGGAGGACGGCATGCTCCGCTTCGGCACCGGCGCCGGGATCACATGGGGGTCCGATCCACACCGGGAATGGCGGGAGACGGAGCTGAAGGCGGCTCGGCTATTGGAGGTGGCGTCCGGGTGACGGAGCAGGCCAAGGTCTGGATGAACGGGGACCTGATCGACGCGGAGCGGGCCGTCGTGTCGGTGTTCGACCACGGGATGCTCGTCGGGGACGGCGTGTTCGAGACCGTCAAGGCCGCGAACGGGGAGCCGTTCGCGCTCACCCGGCACCTGCGGCGCCTCGCCCGCTCCGCCGCCGCGCTCGGGCTCCCCGAACCCGACCACGACACGCTCGCCCAGGGCACCCTCGAGGTGCTCGCCGCGGCGCCCCGCTGGCCCCTCGGCCGGATCCGCATCACCTACACCAGCGGCCCCGGCCCGCTCGGCTCCGCGCGCGGCGACGCCGGCCCCACCATCACGATCATCGCCGACGAGCAGACCCCGTTCCCGGCGACGGGCGACGTCACGGTCGTCCCGTGGGCGCGCAACGAGCACGGCGCGCTGGCCGGCGTCAAGAGCACCTCCTACGCCGAGAACGCGCTCGCGCTCGCCTACGCCAAGGAGCGGGGGAGCGGCGAGGCGATCTTCGCCAACACCGCCGGGCGGCTCTGCGAGGGCACCGGCAGCAACGTCTTCGTCGTCCGCGGCGGGCGGCTGCTCACGCCGCCGCTGTCGTCCGGCTGCCTCGCCGGCGTCACCCGCGAGCTGACGCTCGAATGGTGCGGCGGTGAGGAGGAGGACCTCTCCCTCGACGACCTGTACCGGGCCGACGAGGCGTTCCTGACGTCCACGACGCGCGACGTGCAGCCGATCCGCGCCGTGGACGGCACCCCGCTGCCGTCCGCGCCCGGGCCCATCACGCTCAAGGCGATGGAGGCGTTCGCCGCCCGCGCCGCCGAGCTGATGGACCCTTGACGGTCACCCTTCGACGGCCTTGAGGCCGATCACGCCGATCAGGATCAGCGCCAGGCACGTCACCCGCATCGGCGAGACGCTCTCGCCGAGCACCGCCATGCCGGTGACCGCCACGCCCAGCGACCCGAGCCCGACCCAGACGGCGTAGGCCGTGCCGACCGGCAGGTCTCGCAGCGCCAGCGTGAGCACCACCACGCTCAGCAGGCACACCGGGACGCCGATCACCGTCGGCCACAGCCGCGTGAACCCCTCCGACTGCTTCAGCGCCGTCGCCCACACCAGCTCCAGCGCGGCGGCGACGACCAGCAGAATCCACGGCATCCGGATCACGCCGCGTATCCGCCGTCGACCGCGATCGCGGCCCCGGTCACGTAGTCGCCGCCGGGCCCGGCCAGGTGCGCGACCATCGCCGCGACGTCGTCCGGGCTCCCGTACCGGCCGAGCGCGCTGTGCGCCCGCTCGTGCTCGGCGTCCGGCCCGTCCGCCGGGTTCATTTCGGTGTCGGTCGACCCGGGGTGCACCAGCACGGCGTTGACGCCGCGCGGCCCGAGGTCCCGCGCCAGCCCCTTCGTCAGCCCGAGCAGCGCCGACTTGCTCATCGCGTAGAGCGTCCAGCCCGGGTCGGGGACCCGCTCGGCCATCGAACTGCCCACGCTGATGATCCGGCCGCCCGCCCCGAGATGCCGCGACGCCGCCTGCGCCGCCAGGTACGCCGCCCGGACGTGCACGGCCAGCACCCGGTCGACCTCGTCGCGGCGCACGTCCTCCAGCGGCCCGTAGGGCGCGATCCCGGCATTGTTCACCAGGACGTCGAGCCGCCCCAGCTCCGCCGCCGCCCGGTCGACGGCCCGGACGATCGCGTCCGGATCGCCCGCGTCCGCCCGGATCGCGATGCCGCGCCGCCCGTGCGCCTCGATCTCCGCGACCACCGACCGCGCGCGGTCGTCCGCCCGCAGGTAGGTGATCGCGACGTCCGCGCCCGCCGCGGCCAGCCGCCGGGCGATCGCCGCGCCGATGCCCCGCGCGCCGCCGGTGACCAGCGCCGTCCGTCCGTCCAGTTCCATCGTGCCCCCAAATCCGGAGAGTTCTCCGCAACAGTAAGCGGAGAAATTTCCGATTTGCAACCGAATGCGGAGGGCGCTCCGGTTGTTAGAATCGCTCGGGTGACCGAACCCAGGCGCGTCCTGCCCGTGGTCGGCGGGCCGCGCCCCGAACGGGCCGACGCCGCGCAGAACCGCCGCCGGATCCTCGCCGCCGCCGGCCGGGTGATCGCCGCGCGCGGCGTCGAGGGCCTGTCCCTGGACGACGTCGCCCGCGAGGCGGGCGTCGGCGTCGGCACCGTCTACCGCCGCTTCGGCGGCCGCTCCCGCCTGCTCTACGCGCTGATCGACGAACGCGAGCGCGAGTTCCAGGAGGCGTTCATGCACGGCCCGGCGCCCCTCGGCCCCGGCGACGGCGACGCCCCGCCCGCCGCGCGCGTCCGGGCCTTCCTGCACGCGCTCGTCGACCGCACCGAGGAGCAGTCCGAACTCCTGCTGACCGCCGAGAGCGACGAGCCGTTCGCCCGCTTCCGCGACGCCTACTACGACCTCTACCAGCTGCACCTTCGGACGCTGCTCGACCGGATCGACCCCGGCGCCGACTCCGGCTACCTGGCCGACGCGCTCCTGGCGCCCCTCGCCGCCAACCTCTTCCGCTACCAGCGGCACACCCGCGGCATGGACGTCGCGCGCATCAAATCCGGCCTCGACGACCTCCTGCGCGGGGCGATCCGACCCGCCGAGGGGGTTACGCGGAGCGCGGATCCACGTCCACACTGGGGGACGTGAACGACTTCGATCTCCTCGTCCTCGGATCGGGCCCCGGCGGCCAGCGCGCCGCGATCGCCGCCGCCAAGCTGGGACGCCGGGTGGCGATCGTCGACCGCCGCGAGATGATCGGCGGCGTCTGCATCAACACCGGAACGATCCCGTCCAAGACGCTGCGCGAGGCCGTCCTCTACCTCACCGGCCTGAACCAGCGCGAGCTCTACGGGCAGAGCTACCGGGTCGACGACGACATCACCGTGGCCGACCTGGGCATGCGGACCCGGCACGTGATCGGCCGCGAGATCGACATCGTCCGCAGCCAACTGGCCCGCAACCGCGTCACGATCCTGGCCGGCACCGGACGGTTCCTCGACCCGCACACCGTCGGCATCGCCGCCGACGAGGGCCGCGAGCAGAAGATCACCGCCGACCGCATCGTGATCGCGACCGGGACCCGCCCCGCCCGTCCGGACACCGTCGAGTTCGACGACCACACGGTCATCGACTCCGACGGGATCATCAACCTCGACCGCGTCCCCGAGAGCATGGTCGTCGTCGGCGCGGGAGTGATCGGCATCGAGTACGCCTCGATGTTCGCCGCGCTCGGCACCAAGGTCACCGTCGTGGAACGCCGCGAGCGCATGCTCGACTTCTGCGACCTGGAAGTGGTCGAGGCGCTCAAGTACCACCTGCGCGACCTGGCGGTCACCTTCCGGTTCCGCGAGACCGTCGCGTCCGTCGAGCGGATGGAGCACGGCGCGATCACCGTCCTGGAGAGCGGCAAGCGCATCCCCGCCGACACCGTCATGTACTCCGCGGGCCGCCACGGCATGACCGACGCCCTGAACCTCGAGGCCGCCGGCCTCGCCGCCGACGCCCGCGGCCGCCTCACGGTCGACGGGGACTACCGCACGGACGTCCCGCACATCTACGCCGTCGGCGACGTGATCGGCTTCCCGTCCCTCGCCGCGACCTCGATGGAACAGGGCCGCATCGCCGCCCACCACGCCTGCGGCGAGCCCCTCGCGCAGATGCACGAACTCCAGCCGATCGGGATCTACACGATCCCCGAGATCAGCTTCGTCGGCCGCACCGAGGACGCCCTGACCGAGGCCAAGGTCCCCTTCGAGGTGGGCATCTCCCGCTACCGCGAACTGGCCCGCGGCCAGATCATCGGCGACTCCTACGGGATGCTCAAGCTCCTGGTCTCACCCGAAGACCGGCGCCTCCTCGGCGTCCACGTCTTCGGCACCGGAGCCACCGAACTCGTCCACATCGGCCAGACGGTCATGGGCTGCAACGGCACGGTCGACTACCTGGTCAACGCCGTCTTCAACTACCCGACCCTCGCCGAGTCCTACAAGGTCGCCGCACTCGACGCGATGAACAAGATGCGGCACATCGCACGCCTGACCTCATGACGGCCAGAGCAGGTTCTCCAGCTCGGCGTCGATGTCGATGAAGTCGGACTCCTCGCCCGCCGGCACCGCCTGGTACGTCCGGTGCAGGAAGTCCGCCAGCGGCGACAGGGGAACCTCGAACAGGGCGTTCCCGAACGGAGAGGACAGCGCGATGTGCAGCGTGCTGTCGTCGTCGCCCGGCCAGACCTCGACGTCGCCGTCTCCGACCTTGCGCACGATGCCGACGGTCAGCAGCTCCCGGGCGAAGATCCACTCCACCGGTTCGTCGTCGCCCACGAAGAAGGCCATCCGGATCGCGTACGGATCGTCGGCCGCGTACTCCAGCCCGGCGAGCAGAGGGACGGTCGTGCGGTCGGGGACGACGAGACGAAGGCCCAGCTCCGCTGAGACTGTGGTACTGCTGTTCATGGCCATTCCTTCATACGTCGATCCCGCTGGCGCGCGGGGAGCTCCGTTGGGTGCCTCTCCCTCAACACGGATGTCCCCACGATCTATGACGCCTAACTGTCGGAACTCGGCCGAACATTCCGCCGCACCCGCCCCGTGTGACCCATCTCACGGACGCAAAACCCCTCCCTGAGCTGGGCAAAAGCGATCTTTCGGACACTCGCCCCACCCCAGCCGCGCCCCTCGGACGTCCCCGCCGGGCGTCCCGCTGGCTTAGGGTAAATCCGTGGTAGTTAAAGACGAAGAAAAGGCCGCGCCCCGGGGCTACGGCCGCTTCCGCGACACCATGCGCCGCAACGCGCTCCTCAACACCGCCTGGCGGATCGGCGTCTTCACCGTGGGCGTCACCATCGCCCTCGGCGGCCTCGTCATGATGATCACCCCCGGCCCCGGCATGCTCGGCATCATCCTCGGCCTCGCGATCCTCGCCACCGAGTTCGCCTGGGCCCGCCGAGCCCTCAACCACGCCAAGGCCGCCGCCGAACGCGCCAAGCAACGCGCCCTCGACCCCAAGCGCCGCCGCCGCAACGCCGTCCTCGGCGTCACCGGCGGCCTCCTCGTCGGCGCCGCCGTCGTCGGCTACCTCGCCGTCTACGACTTCGTCCTCCCGTGGCAGATCCAAGACGTCAGCTTCTGGAACTGACCCCCTCGTAACCGAGGCGCGAACACCCCCCGACATGCGCTAGAGTTTCCGACGTCGGGAACGCCCCCCAGGGCGCCCCGCCCGGGCGATTAGCTCAGTGGGAGAGCGCTTCGTTCACACCGAAGAGGTCACTGGTTCGAACCCAGTATCGCCCACCATGTTTCAGCAGGTCAGAGAAGGTCTCGGAGATCACTCCGGGACCTTTTTCGATCTTGGAAGGCCCTCGGGAGCCGAACGGGGAGCCAACACCCACCGACCTAGGCGGACCGGCCCCGACCGAACACGGTGTTCATCGTGGCGGCCCCTTCGTTGATGACCGGCCTCAGCTGGTGCCGGTACACCTGCTCGGTGACGGCCGTCCCCGCGTGCCCGACGAGGTCGGCGATCGTCTCGATCCGCACGCCGCTGTCGCTCATGATCGACACGAACGAGTGCCGCAGCTCCCGGGG
>NZ_JBFAUZ010000100.1:0-8916 GCF_040679555.1 Spirillospora sp. NPDC052242 | reverse complement strand
TCGCGGCACCAGGAGAACGCTCCGACGCTGGTCAACATGTACGGGATCACGGAGACGACCGTGCATGTCTCGTACATCGCGCTCGATCGGGCGTACGCGGCGACCGCGCCCGGCAGCATCATCGGGACCGGCATCCCCGACCTGCGCGTCTACGTGCTCGACGACTACCTCCAGCCCGTTCCGCCCGGCGTCGTGGGCGAGCTGTACGTGGCCGGTCCCGGGCTCGCGCGCGGCTACCTCAACCGTCCGGGACTGTCCGCGGAGCGGTTCGTCGCCGATCCCCACGGCAAACCGGGCACCCGCATGTACCGCACGGGCGACCTGGGCCGGTGGCGCCGCGACGGGGCACTGGAGTACCTCGGGCGCGCGGACCAGCAGGTTCAATTGCGCGGGTTCCGGATCGAGTTGGGCGAGGTCGAGGCGGCCCTCACCCGCCACGAGGAGATCCGCGACGCGGCCGTGGTCGTCCGGGACGATCGCCTGGTTGCCTACGTGGTGGGCTCGGGCGTCGACTCGGGGGAGCTGCGGCGTTTCGTCGGCCGTGATCTGCCCGACTACATGGTCCCGGCGGTCATCGTCGAGCTGGACGCGCTGCCGCTCACGGTGAACGGGAAGCTCGACCGCAAGGCGCTTCCCGAACCCGACTTCTCGGCCAAGGTGTCCTCTCGTACTCCCTCCACCCCCGAAGAGGAAACCCTTGCCCGCCTGTTCGCCGAGGTGTTGAACCTGGAGCGGGTCGGGGTGGACGACGGGTTCTTCGATCTGGGCGGTGACTCGATCATCGCGATCCAGCTCGTCTCCCGTGCCCGCCAGAGCGGCCTGGTGATCACCCCTCGCGAGGTGTTCCAGCATCAGACCGTCGAGGAACTGGCGGCCGTCGCGCGTCCGGTCGGGGAGGACGAGCAGGTCGAGGCGGAACCGCCCGGCGCGGGGATCGGGCAGGTCCCCGCGACGCCGATCATGCACTGGTTCCGGGAGCTGGACGGGCCGGTCGCCGGCTACAGCCAGCGCATGCTGCTCCAGGTGCCGCCGTCCCTCGGCGTCGCGGAGCTGACGCGGGCGCTGCGCACGGTCATCGACCACCACGACATGCTCCGCCTCCGCGTGCGCGGCGCCGAGTTCGAGGTCGCCGAGCGGGGGACGGTCGACGCGGCGCCGCTCGTCCGGCGCGTGGACGTCGCCGGGCTGGACGGCGCGGAGCTGCGGGCGGTCCTCGCCGCGGAGGCCCGCGCCGCGCGCGACCGGCTCGACCCCGAGGCGGGGACGATGGTGCGGCTCGTCTGGTTCGACGCCGGGCCGGACCGCTCGGGGCGCCTCCTGCTCACCCTGCACCACCTGGTCGTCGACGGCGTGTCGTGGCGCGTGCTGCTGCCCGACCTCGTCGCCGCGTGGGCCGGGGGGACGCTCGAACCCGTCCCGACGTCGTTCCGCCGGTGGGCGCAGCGGCTCGCCGCCGAGGCGTCCGACCCGGCCCGCGCCGCCGAACTGCCGCTGTGGGAGGACGTCCTCGCGACGCCCGACCCCGTGCTGGGCGCCCGCCCGCTGGACCCGGCCGCCGACACGTTCGGCGCCGCCCGGCACCGCACGGTGAGCCTGCCCGCCGACGTCACCGGGCCGCTCCTCGCGGACGTCCCGGCCGCGTTCCACGGGCGCGCCAACGACGTGCTGCTCACCGGGCTGGCGCTGGCCGTCGCCGAGTGGCGCCGCGACCGGGGCGTGACGGACGAGACGGCGGTGCTCGTCGACCTCGAGGGGCACGGCCGCGAGGAGATCGTCCCGGGCGTGGACCTGTCGCGGACGGTCGGCTGGTTCACGTCGATCTTCCCGGTGCGGCTCGACGCCGGCTGGGTGGAGCCGTCCGACGTCCGCGAGGGCGGCCAGGCGGTCGGGACCGCGCTGAAGCGGGTCAAGGAGCAGCTCCGGGAGATCCCGGACAACGGGGTCGGGTTCGGGCTGCTGCGGTACCTGAACCCGTCGTCGGCGGCGCGGCTCGCCGGGCGCCCGCACCCGCAGATCGCGTTCAACTACCTGGGGCGGTCGGCCGTCCCGGAGGCCGCCGACTGGGGCCCGGCCGCGCAGGCGGAGTCGGACGCCCTCGGCGGCGGGCAGGACGACGCGCTCGCGCTCGTCCACGCGATCGAGGTGAACGCCCACACCCGGGACCTGCCGGACGGCCCCGAACTGACGGCCACCTGGACCTACGCCGCGAGCCTGTTCGACGACGCCGCGATCGCCGACCTGGCCGGGCGCTGGACGGCGGCGCTGCGCGGCCTCGTCGCGCACGTCGTCGACGGCGCCGCCGACGGCCCGGTCGGCGGGTTCACGCCGTCCGACCTGTCGCTGGTGGACCTCGGCCAGGACGAGATCGACGAGCTCGCCGCGGAGCTCGACGGCGAATGGGAGGACGATTGAGCACGTCGCAACTCGAGGACATCCTCCCGCTGTCCCCCCTGCAGCAGGGGCTGTTCTTCCACGCCCTGTACGACTCGGGCCGCGACGTCTACACGGCGCAGATCGTGTTCGACCTGCGCGGCCCGCTGGACGTGGACGCGCTGCGGGCCGCCGCCGCGACGCTGCTGCGCCGCCACGCGAACCTGCGCGCCGGGTTCCGGCAGCGCAAGGAGGGCTCGCCCGTCCAGGTCGTGCACCGCACGGTGAGGCTGCCCTGGCGGGACGCCGACCTGAGCGGCCTGCCGGACGCCGACCGGGAGGCGGAGGCGCGGCGGCTCGCGGACGCCGAGCGGGCCCGGCCGTTCGACATGGCGAAGCCGCCGCTGCTGCGGTTCCTGCTCATCCGGCTGGGCGACGGCCTGCACCGCATGGTGTTCACGAACCACCACATCCTGTTCGACGGCTGGTCCACGCCCGTCCTGCAGACCGAGCTGTTCGCGCTCTACCTGGCGAAGGGCGACGACACCGGCATGCCGCGCGTCGCCCCGTACAAGAACTACCTCGCGTGGCTCGCGCGGCAGGACCGGGCCGCCGCCGAGGACGCCTGGCGCCGCGCCCTCGACGGGTTCACCGAGCCCGCGCTCGTCGCGCCCGGCGCGTCCGAGCCCGGCGCGGAAACACCGGGACGGGTCCGCACCCGCCTCACCGAAGACCTCACCGCCGCGCTCAGCGCGCGCGCCCGCGCGCAGGGCGTCACCCTCAACACCGTCCTGCAGCTCGCGTGGGGCGTGCTGGTGGGCCGCCTCACCGGGAGCACGGACGTCGTGTTCGGCGCCGCCGTGTCCGGACGGCCCCCCGAACTGCAGGGCGTCGAGCAGATGATCGGCCTGTTCATCAACACGCTGCCGATCCGGGTGCGCGTCCGTCCCGCCGACACGGTCGCCGCCGCGCTCACCCGCCTGCAGGACGAGCAGGCCGCGCTGATGCCGCACCACCACCTCGGCCTCGCCGACGTCCAGCGGCTCGCGGGCGGCCGGGCGCTGTTCGACACGATGACGGTGCTGGAGAACTACCCGTTCGACCCCGACGCGGCGGGCACCGACCTCGGCGGGCTGTCCCTGCACGGCGTGGACGGCCACGACGCCAGCCACTACCCGCTGACGTTCGCCGCCGTCCCCGGGCGGTCGCTGTCGCTGCGGATCGACCACCGCACCGACCTGTTCCCGCCGGACGACGCCGAACGGCTGATGCGGCGGTTCGTCCGGATCCTCGACGCGATCGCGCACCGGCCCGCCCTGCCGCTCGGCCTCATCGACGTCCTCGACGGGGACGAACGCGCCCTCGTCCTGCGCGACTGGCAGGGCCCGCGCACCGACCGCGCCGCCCGCACCATCACCGGCGCGTTCGCCGCCCGGCTCGCCCGCACCCCCGACGCCGTCGCCGTCCGCACGCCGCACACCGGCGCGGCGCTCACCTACGCCGAACTGGACGAGCGCGCCAACCGGCTCGCGCACCGGCTCATCGGGCTCGGGGTCGGGCGGGACGTGCCGGTCGCCGTGCTGCTGGAGCGGTCCGCCGACATCGCCGTCGCGTCCCTCGCGATCCTCAAGGCCGGCGGGGCGTACGCGCCGATCCACCACGGGTACCCGGCGGAGCGCACGGCGTGGGCGGTCGCCGAGGTCGCGGCGCCCGTCCTCGTGGTGAACGCGCCGATGCGGGAGCGCGCCGCGGACCTGGAGACGTCCGCGCACGTCCTCGACCTCGACGACGACCCCGGCCTCGCGGGCCTGCCCGGCACCGACCCCGGCGTCCCGTGCCACCCCGAGCAGCTCGCGTGCGTCCTGTTCACCTCCGGGTCGACGGGCGTGCCCAAGGGCGTGATGCTCCGGCACCGCGACGCCGTCGACCTCGCCACGGACGGACGCCTGCGCGGCGGGGCCCACGACCGCGTCCTCGTGCACTCGCCGCACGCGTTCGACGCGTCGATCTACGAGCTGTGGACGCCGCTGCTGCACGGCGGCACGGCCGTCGTCGCGCCGCCCGGCCACCTCGACGGCGCCGCCATCGAGCGGCTCGTCGCGGACGGCGACCTCACCGGCCTGTTCCTCACCACCACCCTGTTCAACCTCGTCGCGGACGAGCGGCCGCACGCGTTCGCGCGGCTCCGCGAAGTCCTCACCGGCGGCGAGGCCGGGTCCCCGGCGGCGATCCGCAAGGTCCTCGCCGCGTGCCCGGACACCGAGGTCGGCAACGTGTACGGGCCGACCGAGGCCACCACGTACACGACCGTCACCGGGCAGCGCGGCCCGCTCGCCGACCCCGCCGAGACGTCCGCCGTGCTCGGCCGCCCGATCGACGACATGCGCGTCTACGTGCTGGACGCCGGCCTGCGGCCCGTCCCGCCCGGGGTGGTGGGGGAGGCGTACATCGCGGGCGCCGGGCTCGGCCGCGGCTACCTGCGCCGCCCCGCCCTGACCGCCGGACGGTACGTCGCCGACCCGTACGGCGCGCCCGGCGACCGCATGTACCGGACGGGCGACCTGGTGCGGTGGCGCCCCGGCGGCACCCTCGAATACGTCGACCGCGCCGACTTCCAGGTGAAGGTGCGGGGCTTCCGCATCGAGCTCGGCGAGATCGAGGCCGCCGTCGCCGCGCACCCCGCCGTCGCGAACGTCGCCGTCGTCGCCCGCGAGGACACGCCCGGCGTGAAGTCGCTCGTCGCGTACGTCGTCGCCCCCGGCCTGCCGCGGGACGGGGGCGGGACGGACGGCCTGCGGCGGTTCGTCGCCCGCCGGCTGCCCGAGTACATGGTGCCGGCGGCGTTCGTCCGGCTCGACACGTTCCCCGTCGGGCCCAACGGCAAGCTCGACCGCCGCGCGCTGCCCGCCCCCGACTACGGGGAGGCCGCCGCCGGGCGCGACCCGCGCACCCCCGAGGAGGAGCGGCTCGCCGGGATCGTCGCGGGCGTCCTCGGCCTCGACCGGGTCGGCGCGGACGTCAGCTTCTTCGACCTCGGCGGCGACAGCATCACCGCGCTGAAGCTCGTCACCCGCGCCCGGCGGGCCGGCATCGAGCTGACGCCCCGCGACGTGTTCACCCACCAGACCGTCGAGGCCCTCACCCGCGCCGGCGACCCCGCGGACCGGCTCGGCTTCGAGGTGCTGCTGCCGATCCGGACGTCCGGGACGCGGCCGCCGGTGTTCTTCGTGCACCCCGCCGGGGGCCTCGCGTGGGGCTACCTCCAGTTCCAGCGGCACCTCGGACCCGACCAGCCCGTCTACGGGCTCCAGGCGCGGGCGTTCACGCGGTCCGAGCTGCCGGGGTCGGTCGGGGAGATGGCCGAGGACTACCTGGCGCAGATCCGCGCCGTCCGCCCGTCCGGCCCCTACCACCTGGCGGGCTGGTCGCTCGGCGGGCTCGTCGCCTACGAGATGGCCGTCCGGCTCCAGGCCGCGGGCGAGGAGGTCGGGATGCTCGCGCTCATCGACGCCTACCACGGGCAGGACCTCGAATCCGAGCGCCGCGAGGTCCTCCCCGAACTGCTCCAGGCCATCGGCATCGACGCCGGGATGATCGCCGCGGACGGCAACCCCGACATGGCGCGGATCATGGCGGTGCTCGCCGAACGCGAGGACGCCCTCGCCACCCTCGGCGAGGACGACCTCGTCAACGTCTACCGCAACTACGAGAACGGGCTCCGGCACGCCGAGGAGTACCGGCCCGGCCGGTACCGGGGCGACGTCGTGTTCTTCACCGCGCTCAAGGGCCGCACCGCCGACTCGCCCACCGGACGGACGAACTGGGGCCCGCTCGTCGACGGCGGCGTCGAGGAGTACCCGATCGACGTCGACCACCACCTGCTGATGGAGCCCGGCCCCGCCGCCGAGATCGGCGCCGTGCTCGCCGCCAGGCTCGACAAACTCCACAGCGAGACCGGAAAGGGATGACATGACGAACCCGTTCGAGGACCCCGACGGCACGTACCTCGTGCTCGTCAACCACGAGGGCCAGCACTCGCTGTGGCCGTCCTTCGCGGAGGTCCCCGCCGGCTGGACCGTGGCGAAGGACGAGGACACCCGCGACGCCTGCCTGCGGTACGTCGACGAGAACTGGACGGACATGCGGCCCAAGAGCCTCGTCGAGGCCATGGGTGACTAGCCCGGGAGAGCCCCTGGAGGTCCCCGCCGTCACCGAGTGGACGATGGAGATGCTCGACGCCGCCGACCTGCGGCCCGCGCCGCTGCCGGGCGTCGAGATGACGTTCACGCTGGCCGGGCGGCCGTCCGCCGAGGTCAACCGCGCCCTGTACGCGCTGGTCGGCGCCCGCGTCTGCTGGACCGACCGGTTCGGCTGGACGCACGCCGACTGGTGCGCCTGGGTGGAGCGGCCCGAGCTGAGCACCTGGATCGCGATGGCCGAGGGCACCGTCGCCGGGTTCTTCGAGATCGAGGCGCAGCCCGGCGGCGACACCGAGATCCACCTGGTCGGGCTCGGGCCCGCGTTCGTCGGCCGCGGCTGCGGCGGGTACCTGGTGGAGCAGTGCGTCCGGCGGGCGTGGCGGCGCGGCGAGCTGTGGGCGCCGGGCGCCGGCCCGGCCACCCGGGTGTGGCTGCGCACCAGCAGCCTCGACCACCCCAACGCGATGGCGAACTACCGGCGGCGGGGCTTTAAGGTGTCCGCGGAGACCGTTGCCCCCAAGCTCGTCCCCGACCCCCGGACGGCGCCGTGGCCGCTGCCGCACGACCCGCGCGCCGTCCCCCGCCGGGACGAGGAGGAGTTGATCACGTGAGCTGGTTCCGCTGCGCCGAGCCCCGCCCCTGGGCGTCCATGCGGCTGTTCTGCCTGCCGCACGCGGGCGGGTCGGCGGTGTTCTACCGGACCTGGGCCAAGGAGATCAGCCCCGCCGTCGAGGTCCACGCCGTCCAGTACCCCGGGCGCGCCGACCGGATGGGCGAGCCGCTCGTCGGCGACCCGCACCAGCTCGCGCGGCTCGTCGCGGGCGCGATGGCGCCGCTCGTCGACCGTCCCGCCGCGCTGTTCGGGCACAGCATGGGCGCCGTGATCGCCTACGAGGCGGCGCGGCTGCTGCAGGAGCGGGGGAGCGCCCCCGTGCACCTGTTCGCGTCCGGCGCCCGCCCGCCCCACGACCGGGGGGACGACCGGGTCGCCGACCGCGACGACGACGGCGTGGTCGCCGAGATGGTGAAGCTCGGCGGCACCGACGCCGAGGCGCTGCAGGACCCGGAACTGCGGGAGCTGGTCCTGCCGTACGTCCGCAACGACTTCGCGCTGATCGAGGGCTACGCGCACCGGGACGGCACCCGGCTCGCCGTCCCGGTCACGGCGATCATCGGGGACGACGACCCGCACGTCACGGCGGAGCAGGCCGCCGGATGGGGGGACGTCACCGACGGCCCGTTCGCCCTCAGGACGCTGCCGGGCGGCCACTTCTACCTGACCGACCGGCAGCCCGACGTCATCGCCGAGATCCTGCGGACCCTCGAGGTCCCCGCCGTCTAGCGCGGGACCCCGGGGGACCGGTACTCGCAGGGATCAGTACACGCTCAGCCCGTACCGGGACAGCGGCTCGGTGACCGGCTGGAAGAACGTGGTGCCGCCCCAGGTGCAGTTGCCGCTGCCGCCCGAGGTCAGGCCCAGCGCGGTCGACCCGGCGAACAGCGACCCGCCGCTGTCGCCGGGCTCGGCGCACACGGTCGTCCGGATGAGGCCGCTGACGCTGCCCTCCTGGTAGTTGACGGTCTGGTTGAGCGCGGTGACCCGCCCGCGGTGCAGGCCGGTGGTGCTGCCGCTGCGGGTGACGGTCTGGCCGACCGTCGCGTTCCCGGCCTGCGTGATGTCCTGCGTGCCGCCGCCGTACAGGTGGACGACGCCGCGGGTGTCCTGCGGCGTCGACGTGTACTGCACGACGCCGTAGTCGTTGCCGGGGAAGCTGCTGGCGGCGGTGCGGCCGAGGGTGCGCCCGCTGCCGTCGGTCCAGGTCGTCCCCATGGCGGTGCAGTGCCCGGCCGTCAGGAAGTAGTAGGTGCTGCCGCTCCGGACGTTGAAGCCGAGCGAGCAGCGGCCGCCGCCCGCGTAGATGGCCTGCCCGCCGGCGGTGAACATGCGGAACTCGCCGGCGACCCGCTCGGTGCGGACGGCCGCGCCGTGCTCGGCGGCCTCGCCGCGCACCTTCTGCAGGTCCGCGCCCTTGACGGTGCTGTCCATCGTCAGGACGACCTTGTTGGACGCGGGGTCGATCGCCCACGCGGTGCCGGGGACGGTCGCGTCCCGCTTCAGCTCGGCCATGACCTCCTTCAGGTCGGCGCCGCTGCGCTCGACCGTCTTCGGCTGCGCGCCCGCCGCGCGGACGGTGCGCGCCGCGGCGGCGTCGGTGACGGTCACGACGAGTTCGTTGGTGGACGAGTCGAGGTAGGCGCCCGCGCTGCGGGCGCCGAGCCGCTCGGTGAGCTGGGCCGCCACCTCGCCGGGAGCACCCGGGGCCGCGGGGGCGGCGGCCGCCGGCGG
>NZ_JBFAUZ010000099.1:0-9179 GCF_040679555.1 Spirillospora sp. NPDC052242 | reverse complement strand
CGGTCCGGGTGCTCGCGGCCGCCGAGGGGGCGGCCGGGCCGGCGGACGGGGAGCTGCGCGCGGTCCTCGACGGGCACGCCGCGCACGTCCTGGCCGCCGCCGGGCGCGCGGGCGAGGCGGCGCGGCGGGCGTGGGCGGCGATGGCCGCGTTCCGCTCGCTGGGCGACGACCGGCGCGCGGACGTCGCGGGCGTGCACGCGGCGCGGCTCATCGTCGAGGACGCGGGGCCGCGCGCGGCGGTCGAACCGCTGCGCGACCTGCTGGGACGGCTGGCGCCGGACGGCGACGGGCGCCGGCGGGTCGCGCGGCTGCTGGCGGACGCGGAGCGGCGGCCCGACCGCGACTTCGACGTCCTCGTCACCGACCCGAACGGGGCGGCGTGGGGCGAGCTCGCCGCGGCGCTCGGCGTCGGCGCGCACCTGGCCGTGAGCAACGGCGTCGCGTGGAACACGCTCGGCGAGCCGGGGTCGCGCGACGACCGCGTCCTGCTGGAACGCGACTGGGGCGTGACCGACGCGGCGGGCTGGCGGGAGCAGGTCCGGGCGCTGCTGGACGCGGAGAACTCCGACCCCGGGATCCAGATGGTCCTCGACCGGCGGTCGCCCGGCATGGAACCGGCCTCGTGGCGGGCCGCGATCGCCGGATGGTGCGCCGAACGGAACGTGTCGGAGGCGACCACCCGGCGCGTGATCGAGATGTCCGGGCTGATCCTGCGGTACGAGGAGCGGTTCCGCGCGGACGGGCTCCTCGGGCCGGACGAGCGGGTGGAGAGCGTGTACGGCTACGACTTCGGGCGCGCCGTGAACATGGCCCGCTGGGGGCTGGGCGCCGGGTTCTGCGAGGCCGACGAGGCGGAGCGGTGCGTCCTGACGGCCGGGCGCCGCGCCCAGCAGGTGTACCCGTCGTGGGAGTCGTTCTCCGCCGGGTACGTTCTCGGCCGGATGCTGCGGTTCGACGAGGGCGAGTTCGGCCAGTGGTACGCGCGCTCGGTGGTCGGGCACCGCATCCTCGCCGAGGACCCCGCCAGTCCTTGGCGCCGCATGGCGTGGGGCTGACGGGCGCGGGCGGCGGGCCTCTCAGGCGAGGGCGTCGATCTCCGCGGTGAGGGCCCGCTTGGCGGCGCCGTCCAGGCAGGACGCGGTGACGGCGTTGCGGGCGAGCGCGGCCAGCTCGGTCCGGCCGAGGCCGAACGCCTCGGCGGCGGCGCGGTACTCGCCGGTCAGCGTCGTGTCGAACATGGGCGGGTCGTCGCTGTTCAGCGTGACGAACAGGCCGGCGTCGAGCATGCGCGGCAGCGGGTGGTCGGCGAGCGCGGCGACCTGGCCGGTGCAGACGTTGGAGGTCGGGCAGACCTCGAGGGGCGTGCCGGTGTCGCGGAGGTGCGCCATGAGCCGCTCGTCGCGGACGCAGGCGATGCCGTGGCCGAGCCGCTCGGCGCCGAGATGGTCGATGGCCTCCCACATCGTCTCGGGGCCGGTCATCTCGCCGGCGTGCGGGAGGCTGCGGAGCCCGGCGGCGCGGGCGGCGCGGAACGCGTCCCGGATCTCGTCGCGGATCGCGGCGCGCATCTGCTCGATGCCGCCGATCCCGAAGCCGACGAGCGCCTCCGCCGGGTGCTCCAGCGCGGCCGTGACGGTGCCCTTCACCCCGTCGATCCCGAAGTCCGCCGGGATGTCATAGATGTAGGCGACCTGGATGCCGTGCAGCTCCCGCGCGCGCCGCGCGGCGATGTCGAGCGCCTCGCGCACGGCGTGGTGCGGGATTCCCGCGCGGGTGTGCGCCTGCGGGGTGACGGTCAGCTCGACGTACCGGACGTTCTGGGCGGCGAGGTCGCGGGCGGCGCCGAGCACGAGCGTCGCGACGTCCTCGGGCGTCCGGACGAGGTGGTTCACCCGGTCGTAGACCTGGGCGAAGTGGGGGAAGTCGGTGAACTTGTAGAACGCGCGCAGCTCGCGCTCGTCCACGGGCACGCCGCCGTCGGGGTGCCGGCGGGCGAGTTCCAGGACGGTGGGGACGGACGCCGAGCCCACGAGATGCACGTGGAGCTCGACCTTGGGCAGGGCGTCGATGAACGCTTCGATGGACGTGTTCTGGGTCGGCACGCGGCGACGCTAACAGCGCCACGAGCGGCCGGGACAGAGAAACCGGGCGAACCTGCCACGAAATTGTGAAGATCCCCCGGACCGGGCACGATGGGGGTGTGCGCGCGTCCCGGTTGATCTCACTCGTCCTGCTCCTGCAGTCGCGCGACCGCATGACGGCGGCCGAGCTGGCGCGGGAGCTGGAGGTGTCGGAGCGGACCGTGTACCGGGACGTCGAGGCGCTCTCGGCGGCCGGGGTCCCGGTGTACGCGGAGCAGGGCCGGGCGGGCGGCTACCGCCTCGTCGCCGGATACCGGACGCGGCTGACCGGGCTCAGCCGGGAGGAGGCCGAGGCGCTCTTCCTGTCGGGCCTGCCGGGCCCGGCCGGGGACATGGGCCTCGCCGACGCCGTGGCCGCCGCGGAGCTGAAGGTGCTGGCCGCGCTGCCGGGCCCGCTGCGGGACGCGCCCGCCCGCGCCGGGCAGCGGTTCCACCTGGACGCGCCCGGCTGGTTCCACGCGCCCGATCCGCCGCCGCTGCTGCGCGAGCTCGCCGCCGCCGTCTGGTCGGACGCGGAGGTCGAGCTGCGGTACCGGCGCAAGGACGGCGACGTGACGCGGACGGCCGAACCGTACGGGCTCGTCCTGAAGAACGGCACCTGGTACCTGGTGGCGCTCGTCGAGGGGCGGGGCCGCACCTACCGGGTCGACCGGGTCGGGGCTGTAACGCCGACCGGCGCGACGTTCGACCGCGACGTGGACTTCGACCTCGCGGGGTACTGGCGGGAGCAGGCCGACGCGTTCGCCCGGTCGATGCTGCGCGAGGAGATCACCGTGCGGCTCAGCCCGGAGGGGATGCGGGGGCTGCGGTTCGCGGCCACCGAGCACGCGGTGCGCCGGGCCGCCGAGGCGGCCGGGGAGCCCGACGCGGACGGGTGGCGGACGACCGTGCTGCCGGTCGAGTCGCTCGAGGTGGCGGCGCAGGAGATGCGGATCCTCGGCGCGGACGTCGAGGTGCTGGGCCCGCCGGAGCTGCGGGCGCGGATGGCCGGGACCGCCGCCCGGCTCGCGGCGCTGTACGCGCGGCCGGGCGACGGCGACGCCGGTGGTGACGCCGGTGGTGACGCCGGTGGCGGGCCAGGTCAGCGGTAGCCGGTGACGTCGGCGGGCTTGCCCGCCATCGCGACCTCGGTGATGTAGGTGTAGGCGTCCGGCCGGCTGCCGTCGACGTCGGTGAACCCGTAGACCTTCGCGAGCCCGCCGCTGGACTGCGACGTCCCGTTCCAGCGGGCCCGCTCCGGGTCGGCCGCGAGGGCCGCGACGGCGCGGCCGACGAACGCGGGCGTCTCGGAGATCGCGAAGTGCGGGTCCTTCGCCGCGCCGTCGGTCCAGGTGTCCTCGGTGACGCCGAAGTGCTCGAGCATCGCCTCGGACCGCAGCCAGCCGGGCGTCACCGCCACGGCCGTCCCGCCGTACGGGGCGATCTCCACGGACTGGGCGAGCGCCATGCGGATCACGGCGGTCTTGACCAGGTCGTAGAAGTAGCCGCAGTCCCGGCGGTAGTCCGCGTTGAACTCGGCGGTCCCGTCGGTGATCTCGACGACGAGACCGCCGGGCTCACGGATCAGCAGGGGCAGCGCCTTGTGGCTGGTGACGGCGTGGGTGTCGATGGCGAGCCGCAGCATCCGCAGCCCGTTCTCCAGCGACTGCTCCCACAGCGGCTTGCCGAACTCGAAGAGGTGGTCGCTCCCCCAGATGTCGTTGACCAGGACGTCGAGCCGGCCGCGCTCGTCGTCGATGCGGCGGACGAGGCCGTCCACCTGCGCGGGATCCAGGTGGTCGACCCGGACGGCGACGCCCTCGCCGCCCGCCGCCGTGACGAGCTCGGCGGTGTCCTCGATGGTCTCGGGACGGTCCATCTCGGACCG
Organism: Spirillospora sp. NPDC052242; assembly: GCF_040679555.1. Classification (NCBI taxonomy): domain Bacteria; kingdom Bacillati; phylum Actinomycetota; class Actinomycetes; order Streptosporangiales; family Thermomonosporaceae; genus Spirillospora; species Spirillospora sp. NPDC052242. The sequence goes on along the minus strand of NZ_JBFAUZ010000099.1, from coordinate 5,171 downwards.
CGCGGACCGGGTGGTCCGTCCCGTGCAGTACACGGTGGCTCCGGCGGCGCCGAGCTCGACGGCGATGCCGCGGCCCGCGCCCCGGGTGGCGCCGGCGACCAGCGCGACCTTCCCCGCCAGCGGCGCGCTCTCGGTTTCGTTCTCGCTCATGCCGCCGATGCTGGCAGCGAAACCTGACAGCGCGCGTCAGTCTTCCGCCGGGCCGCCGGAGATCTTCTCCGGCGTCAGCCGAAGATGCTGACGCCGCCGGGGCCGACGAGCAGGCCGACGACGATGAGGACGATGCCCCAGAGGAGGTCGCGACGGGCGATCAGGACGTAGGCGCCGGCGATCACGAGGATCACCGCGATGAGCCAAAGTATGAACATCATGGTCCCGGGGTCCCCCAGGGGACGACCACGAAACACCCAAGTCGATTCGGACGACCGAAAACCGGGTTCCATGCCGGGCAAAAGTGCCCCGGGATGCGGCCGCCGATGCGGAGGAGGGAGCGCGCCTCCCTCCTCCGCCGGGATAACGGCGATCACCCGCGCCGCGAGCGGCGCGGTGGCCGATCACCGATTCTGCCGTGCCGCGCCCCGCGAAGACAGCACCTCAAGGACCATTTCCTGCAGTCCGCAATCCGACTCCGGAACGAGATTCGGTTCATCACTCCGGAGGGGGACGGGCGGACCGGGCCGCCCGGCGGCCCCCGGAAACGGTCAGCGGCAGAGCCGCAGCACGTTCGCCACGATGCGGTGCCCGGCGCCGCCCGCCGCCGTGAGGATCGACTCCGGATGGAACTGGACGGCCCAGCGCCGCCGCTCCGCGTTCTCGATCGCCATCACCACGTCGCCGGTCGTCGCCGTCACCTGGAAGCCCCTCACCCGGTCGGGCGTGGCGTGCAGCGAGTGGTAGCGGGCGGCGGTGAACTCGTCCGGGAGCCCCTCGAACAGCCCGCCGCCGGTCACCTTCACCTGGCCCGGCTTGCCGTGCGACGGCTCGGGCAGCAGGTCCAGCGAGCCGCCCGCGTGCTCGACCATCGCCTGCAGGCCGAGGCAGACGCCGAAGACGGGCAGGCCCCGGGCGTCCAGGGCGTCCAGCAGGGCGCCGGTCGCGAAGTCGTCCGGCCGTCCCGGGCCCGGCGACAGGACGACCAGGTCGGGGGCGTGCTCGTCCAGCAGCCGCGCGGGGAAGCCGTGGCGGAGCGTGACCACGTCCGCGCCGTGCTGCCGGAAGTAGTCGGCGAGGGTGTTGACGAACGAGTCCTCGTGGTCGACGAGCAGCACCTTCAGGCCGTCCCCCGGCCGCTCCGGCGCGGGCTCCGGCTCCCGCTCGGGCTCCGCGTCGCCCCGCGCGGTCGCCGCGAGCGCGCCCAGCAGCGCGCTCGCCTTGAGGTGCGTCTCGCGCTCCTCCTCGTCGGGGTCGGAGTCGTACAGCAGCGTCGCGCCCGCCCGCACGGTCGCGACGCCGTCGCGGATCTGCGCCGTCCGGAGGGTGAGGCCGGTGTTCATGGACCCGTCGAACCCGACGAACCCGACCGCGCCGCCGTACCAGCGGCGCGGCGAGTCCTCGTGGTCCTCGATGAACTGCATCGCCCACGTCTTGGGCGCCCCGGTGACCGTCACGGCCCACATGTGGGTGAGGAACGCGTCGAGCGCGTCGAACTCCGGACGCAGCCGCCCCTCGATGTGGTCCACGGTGTGGATGAGCCGGGAGTACATCTCGATCTGCCGGCGGCCCAGCACCCGGACGCTGCCGGGCACGCACACCCGCGACTTGTCGTTGCGGTCCACGTCCGTGCACATCGTCAGCTCGGACTCGTCCTTCGCCGACGCCAGGATCGTGCGGATCTGCTCGGCGTCCTGCAGCGCGTCGCCGCCGCGCTCGATCGTCCCCGCGATCGGGCAGGTCTCCACGCGGTCGCCGCTCACCCGCACGAACATCTCGGGCGACGCGCCCACCAGGTACTCGCCGTCACCGAGGTTGAACAGGAACTCGTACGGCGCCGGGTTCGTCTCGCGCAGCCGCTCGAAGAACGCGGCGGGCGAGTCGCAGCGGCCGTGCATGGCGTGGCCGGGCGTCACCTCGAACAGGTCGCCGCGGACGAACCGCTCCTTGGCGTCCCGCACCATCTGCGCGTACACGCCGGGGACGGGCTGCGGGGGCAGGTCCGCCGGGACGACCGCGGGCGTCGGCCCGGTGTCCCGCGGGAGCCCGGCGGTGGCCGTCCCGCCGACCTCGAAGTCGTAGGAGATGCGGTGCGAGGTCTCGCGCTTGCGGTCCACGACGACCATCTCGTCGGCCAGGTGCAGCACGAGGTCCCGCTGGTCGTCCGGCCGCTCCAGGCGCAGCTTCAGCGGCTCGAACTGCAGCGACAGGTCGTAGCCGAACGCCCCGTACAGGCCGAGGTGCGGGTCGTCGCAGCGGAACAGGTCGATGACGGCGCGCAGGGCGGTGAAGACCGTCGGCTGCCGGCTGCGCTCCTCCTCGGTGAAGAAGTCCTCCGTGGGCGGGACGAACACCGCGCACTCGCCGGGCCCGTCGGCCCGCACCTCGCCCGTCCCGCGCAGCACCGCGGCGACCGCGGGCAGCACGACCCGGCCGCGCCCGTTGAGGGCCCGCGCCGCGACCGTCCGGCCGCGCGCGACGATCTCCAGGCACGGGTCGACGTAGGCCATGTGCCAGCGGCTGTACCGGCCGGGATACTCCATGCCGGAGCTGAGCACCCCGCCGCGCCGCTCCCCCACGGCGGCGACGAGCGCGTTCAGCACGTCGGACTTGCGCTCGGGATCGACGGGCGCGGCGGTACGGGTCACCCGTACGCCCCCGGCCGTGACGAACTCGCCGGTCGTCGGCTGTTGTGAGACGGTCTCCACCGCGGTGGCCCCTCATCGTCGGGCCCTGCACCGGACGGACGACGCGTCACCGACCGCCGGGTGAGGGCGGTCGCCTGGTTTGGAACGTGCACGAACCGGCGCCGCCTTAGCGGCGCCACCACCACTGGCCGGTGATTCGGCGGGGCACGGTTCGCATGGACCGAGCCTACCGGGTCCGCGCCGCCCGGGTCGACCGGCGCGCGCGAGACCGCGCCGACCTGCGACGACACCCGTGATGGAACGGTCCACCCAAGTCGTGCCATGGCCGATATCGACCTGTGACACCGGTCACGGTACGCTCACCCGGTTTCACCCGTGACACGCTCCCGTCTCGCCATCCGGACGAGCGGGCGGCGCGTCCGGGTCCCCGTGAACGAGCGGCAAGGAGGACCCCTTGGTCTCGAAGGAAGAGCCCGCCGAGCCGGCACCCCCGGCGCCGGCGCCCCGCTCCGATCGCAGCCCGTGGAACTGGCTGCTGATCGTGCCCATCGTGGTGCCGCTGCTGACCTTCTTCTACAACAGCGACTCCCCGCGCCTGGCCGGCATCCCGGCCTTCTACTGGATGCAGCTGCTGTTCATCCCGCTCGGGGTGACCTGCACCGTCATCGTCTACCGCATGACACGGAAGCGGGGTTGATCCGGTGGCGAGCGACCACATCACAGAGATCGTCATCTTCTCGGCCCTCTTCCTGCTGGTCAGCGGGATGGGGTTCGTCGCCGCGCGCTGGCGCAGGGCCGAGACCATGGACAACCTGGACGAGTGGGGGCTGGGCGGCCGCAGCTTCGGCAGCTGGATCACCTGGTTCCTGATCGGCGGCGACCTCTACACGGCCTACACGTTCGTCGCCGTCCCCGCGCTCGTGTTCGGCGCCGGGGCGGCCGGGTTCTACGCCGTCCCGTACACGATCGTCGTGTACCCGCTGGTGTTCATCGTGCTGATCCGGCTCTGGTCGGTGTCGCACGTGCACGGTTTCGTGACCCCCGCCGACTTCGTCCGGGCGCGCTTCGGCTCGCCGACGCTGGCGCTGGTCGTCGCGATCACCGGCATCGTCGCGACGATGCCCTACATCGCGCTGCAGCTCGTCGGCATCGAGGCCGTGCTGAAGGCGATGGGCGTGCACGGGCACTGGCCGATCATCATCGCGTTCGTGATCCTGGCGGCCTACACCTACCAGTCCGGTCTGCGGGCGCCCGCGCTGATCGCGTTCGTCAAGGACGTCCTGATCTACCTGGTGATCATCGTCGCGGTGCTCTACATCCCCGCGAAGCTCGGCGGCTGGGGCGACATCTTCGACTCGGCGCAGGCCAAGTTCGACGCGTCGGAGAATCCGACCGACGGCATCCTGCTGAACGGCTCGAACCAGCTGAACTACGCGATGCTCGCGCTCGGCTCGGCGATGGCGCTGTTCCTGTACCCGCACAGCATCACCGGCGTCCTGGCCAGCAAGAACCGTAACGTGATCAAGCGGAACATGGCGGCGCTCCCGGCGTACAGCCTCGTGCTCGGCCTGATCGCGCTGCTCGGGTACATGGCCATCGCGGCGGACGTGAAGCCGGTCTCCCACGAGGGCACGGCCGACGGCAACACGATCGTCCCGGTGCTGTTCGACCAGATGTTCCCGGACTGGTTCGCGGGCGTCGCCTTCGCCGCCGTCGGCATCGGCGCGCTCGTCCCCGCGGCGATCATGTCGATCGCGGCGGCGAACCTGTTCACCCGCAACATCTACCGGGAGTACTTCAACCGGAACGCGACCGAGAAGCAGGAGGCCACGGTCAGCAAGCTGGTGTCGCTGGTCGTCAAGGTCGGCGCGGTGGCGTGCATCCTGCTGCTGGACCCGGAGTTCTCCATCGACCTGCAGCTGATCGGCGGGGTGATCATCCTGCAGACGCTGCCGGCGGTCGCGCTCGGCCTGATGACCCGCTGGTTCCACCGCGGCGCGCTCATCGCCGGCTGGGCGGCGGGCATGCTGGTGGGCCTCGCGATGCTCTACCAGATCCCGAACCCGGCCAAGGGCAAGGAGCACTTCGGCGGCTCGGCCTACCCCCTGGCCGACCTCGGCCTCGACACGACGATGACCCTCTACGTGGGCGTCATGGCGCTGCTCGTCAACGTGGTCGTCGCGGTGATCGGGACCGTGATCTGCCGCGCCGCGAGCCTCAAGGACGGGGTGGACGCGACCAAGGAGGCCGACTACCTCGCCGACGAGAACGACCCGAAGATCAAGGAGATCGAGTCATCGTGTCGTTCTGGTCCGTCGTCGAGAAGTACCGCAACTGGTTCGTGGTCGGGTTCATCGCGATCTCCACGGTGAT
>NZ_JBFAUZ010000098.1:0-9893 GCF_040679555.1 Spirillospora sp. NPDC052242 | reverse complement strand
AATACGATTTTTCTTCGCGGTTGTTTTTTTTTATCGGTTGTCTTTTTCGTTTGGGGGGGGGGGGGGCGCCCCCCCCACATCGGGGGTCCGGGGGTCGCCCCCCGGGTAAAATGACGAGAAGCAGTGGGGAAGGAGCCGCAAGGCTCCGACCACACTGCTTCTAGTCTTCGAGTGGGCGAGGAGGGATTTGAACCCTCACATCCTCTCGGACACACGGACCTGAACCGTGCGCGTCTGCCGTTCCGCCACTCGCCCGCGAGTGTCGTCCCGTCTCCGGGTGCTCGAAAAGGCTAGCACGTACGGAGCAGTGCTCTGACAACTCGATACTTCAGACGAACCTTTGCACCGATACGATCGTCTACCAGTGGGGAAGGGAGGTGCCCGTGGGCGTCATTCAGCGCTTCGAGCGACGGCTCGAGGGCATGGTCGAAGGGGCCTTCGCCCGTGCCTTCAAGTCTGAGCTGCAGCCGGTCGAGGTGGCCAGTGCTGTGCAGCGCGAGATGGACGATCGGGCGGCGATCGTGGCGCAGGGCCGCACGCTGGTTCCGAACGACTTCGTCGTCGACATCTCTCAGCAGGACGGGCAGCGGCTGCAGGTCTACGCGGACAGCCTGAGCCAGGAGCTGGCGAACCTGGCCCGGGAGTACGCGAAGGAGCAGGGGTACTCCTTCGTGGGTCCGGTGCGCGTCCGGTTCGAGAACACTGACGATCTGGCCACGGGCATGTTCCGGATCAGGTCGGGCGTGATCAGGGGTTCGACGGTCGAGGGCGGGGAGATCCGCGGCTCGTCGAGCAACATGCCGCAGAGCGGCGGCGGGGTCTTCGGGGGCCACCCGCGGCTGCTGGTGACGACGGCGGTGGAGGGCGCCGACGCCACCCAGCGGACGTACGAGATCAACACGCCCGTGACCCTGCTCGGCCGTGGCACCGACTGCGATCTGCGCCTTGTCGATCCGGGCGTATCACGGCACCATGCCGAGATCCGCGTAGAAGGTCCCGAAATCGTGCTCGTGGATCTAGGGTCGACCAACGGCTCCTTCGTGAACGGGCAGCCGATCCGGCGGGTGACGCTGGTCGACGGGTCCCGGGTCACGATGGGCCGGACCACACTCGTGTTCCGCCGCGATAGGGAGTAACCCCGACTCCGATGTCCCCATTCACCCTCACGCTGATCAAGCTGGCGTTCCTCGCGGTGCTCTGGCTCTTCGTCATCGCGGCCGTCGGTGTGATCAGGGCCGACCTGTTCGGCTCGAAGGCCGCGACGCGAGCGGCCTCGCGCGCGTCGGCGCCGCGACCGCAGAAGGCGGCGGCGCGCCCGCCGCGCGCACCGCAGCCGCCGCCGGCGCACGGCGGCGCCCAGCAGGGCGCGCCGACGAAGCTCGTCGTCGTGCAGGGCGAACGGGCGGGAACCGTCATCGACCTCACCGGGGTGCCTATCACCATCGGCCGGGCGAATGACGCGACACTGGTCGTGACCGACGACTACGCTTCGAGCCGACATGCACGGATTTACGCCCAGGACGGTCAGTGGATCGTGGAAGATCTCGGCTCGACCAATGGGACTTACCTCGGACGCACGAAGGTGAGCCGGCCGATGCCGGTGCCGCCGGGCGTTCCGGTCCGTATCGGCAAGACCGTGATCGAGCTGCGCAAATGACTCTGGGAATCCGCTACGCCGCGCGCTCCGACGTCGGCATGCTGCGCGAGGGCAACGAGGACTCGGCGTACGCGGGCGCGCACCTGCTCGCCGTGGCCGACGGGATGGGCGGGCACGTCGGCGGGGAGATCGCCAGCGCCGCGGCCATCGAGGCGCTGCGCCGGCTCGACAAGGACCTGCCGGCGAACGAGCTGCTGGCGGCGCTCGAGCACACGGTCAAGGCCGCGAACGACAACCTGCACCGGATCGTGGAGTCCGATCCCGCGCTGCAGGGCATGGGCACGACGCTGACGGCGATGCTGTGGGCGGGCGACCAGGTGGCGCTCGTCCACATCGGCGACTCGCGGGCGTACCTGCTGCGCGACGGCAGCCTGTTCCAGATCACGCACGACCACACGCTCGTCCAGTCCCTGGTGGACGAGGGGCGCATCAGCCCGGACGAGGCCGCGTCGCACCCGCAGCGGTCGCTGCTGCTGCGCGCGCTGGACGGGCGCGGCGAGGTCGACCCGGACCTGTCGCTGCGGGAGGCCCAGGTCGGCGACCGGTACCTGCTGTGCTCGGACGGCCTGTCGGGCGTCGTCACCGCGGAGACCATCTTCCAGGTCCTGACGGACGTGGACGAGCCGGAGCAGGCCGTCCGGCAGCTCATCGACCTCGCGAACCGGGGCGGCGGCCCGGACAACATCACGTGCGTGGTGGCGGACGTCGTCGACCTGGAGCGGCAGCCGCCGACGGGCGGGCCCGGGCAGGCGGTCGGGGCGGCGGCGAACGCGTCGCCGCCGGAGCCGCCCGGCGGCCCGGGGACGACGATGCCGGCGGGCCCCGCGGACACGCCGGCGGGACGGGCCGCGCAGCTGCGCGACACGCGGCCGCAGCCGCCGGTGGCGGTGGACGAGATGCCGCCGCCGATGGCGGCGGCCGAGCCGGTCGGCGAGCCGATGCCCGACCCGATGCCCGACCAGATGCCGCCGCCGGGCGCGCTGCCGCAGGCCGCGCCGGCGAAGGCGCGGCGGGGCGGCGGCGTCCGCAGGTGGGCGTGGCTGCTGGTGGTCGCGGGCGTCGTGGTCCTCGGGATCGGCGCCGGCGGTTTCGTGCTGCTGCAGAACGTGAAGAGCGGCTACTACATCGGCGCGGAGAACGGACGGGTCGTCCTGTTCCGGGGCACGCCGCAGGACGTGCCGGGGCTCGACCTGTCCCGCAAGGCCGCCGCGAAGGACCAGCCGAACCCGCCGATCCTGCTGGAGGACCTGCCGCAGGCGCAGCGCCGACAGGTCGAGGAGACCTACACGGTGGAGGGCCCGGCGGCCGTGCAGAAGCTCCAGCAGAGCGTCTGCAAGTACGTGCTGACCGCGGAGAACGGCAACGTCGTCATCATGAAGGGCGCCGGCCAGCAGAACTGCGAGCAGACGAAGCTCAGGGGCAGTGAGATCCGGGTGAGCGAGCTGCCCGCCGAGGACGCCGCGGCGGTGACCGAGAACAAGCTGGTGTTCGCCGGGGAGCATGAGGCGCAGACAAAGCTGCTGGAGCTGGGCGACCGCCGGGACGCCTGCAAGAGGGGCGACTCGAACATCCAGGGCTGTCCGTCCGATGGGGGGACGCCCAGGTGAGTTCGCTCGGGGAGCAGATCAGGGCGCGGCTGCCGTACCAGCGGCGGAACGCCGCGTCCCTGGTGCTGCTCGTCTTCGCGATGGTCCTGACGCTGTCGGCGTTCGCGGAGGTTGGCCTCGCGCGGGACGGAAGCATCCCGGCGGGGCTGTTCGGGTACGGCGGCGGGCTCGCGGTGCTGGCGGTCGCGGCGTACTTCGTGCAGATGAAGTTCGCGCCGTACGCCGACCCGCTGCTGCTGCCCCTGGCGGTGGCGCTGAACGGCCTCGGCCTCGCGATGATCTACCGGCTCGACCTGGAGACCAGCGCCGACTGGAAGGCCGCGGCGCGGGCCGGCGGCGAGGTGCTGACGGACGAGGCGGACGCGCCCGGCCAGCTGATGTGGACGTTCGTCGGGATCGCGATGTTCGTCGCGGCGATCCTCATCATGCGGGACACGCAGAAGTCGGACGCCCCGCTGTCGTTCACGCCGAAGACGGCGCAGCGCTACACGTACCTGATCGGCCTCGGCGCGATCATCCTGCTGATCCTGCCGATCATGCCGGGCCTGGGCATGGAGCTCAACGGCGCCCGGGTGTGGATCAAGGTCGGGCCGATGTCGGTCCAGCCGGGAGAGTTCGCGAAGCTGATGCTGGTGGCGTTCTTCGCGGGCTACCTGGTGAACAAGCGGCAGGCGATGTCGCTGATCGGCAAGAAGATCGGCCCGTTCAGCCTGCCCCGCGCCCGCGACCTCGGGCCGGTCATGGTGATCTGGTTCTTCTGCCTGGGCGTCCTGTTCCTGCAGAAGGACCTCGGCACCGCGCTGCTGTACTTCGGCCTGTTCGTGTCGATGCTGTACATCGCGACGCAGCGGTTCTCCTGGATCGTCATCGGCATCGGGCTGCTGGTGGTCGGCGTGTTCGTCGCGATGCAGCTGCCGTTCATGGGCCACGTCGACCAGCGCATCAGCATCTGGCAGAACCCGCAGCCGTACTTCGACGGCGGCTGCATGCTGGAGAGCGGCGAGGTCGTCCCGGTCAACCCGAACACCGAGATCTACCAGAAGCACGACGTCGAGGGCGTCATCTCGCCGGGCTTCGCCGCCTGCGGCGAGCTGGGCGGCGCGTACGCCGACAGCCGGCAGCTGATGATGGGGCTGTTCGCGCTCGGCGAGGGCGGCGTGCTCGGCACGGGTCTCGGCCAAGGCGAGCCGTGGCGGACGCCGCTGTCGTTCAGCGACTTCATCATCGACTCGCTCGGCGAGGAGCTGGGCCTGACGGGGTTGATGGCGATCCTGCTCATCTACGGGTTGATCGTGCAGCGCGGCATGAAGACGGCCGTCGCGGCGCGCGACCCGTACCTGAAGATGTTCGCGGGCGGCGTGTCGTTCGTCCTCGCGCTCCAGGTGTTCGTCATCGTCGGGGGTGTCACGAAACTGATCCCGCTGACGGGTCTGACGACGCCGTTCCTGTCGCAGGGCGGTTCGTCGCTGATGGCGAACTGGATCCTGATCGCGATCCTGGTACGGATGAGCCATGACGCCCGCAAGCCCGCCCCGCAGGCGATCCAGGACGAGGGCATGACCCAGATCGTGAGCACGAGGTGATCCGCCGCCCATGAACATGGACAAGCCGATCCGGCGCGTGGCGATCTTCGCGTTGCTGCTGATCTTCGCCCTGATGGCTCAGGTCAACTACATGCAGGGCAGCCAGGCCGAGGATCTGCGCACCGACGCGAACAACCCGCGCCTGTACGCCGACATCTTCAAGACGCCGCGCGGGCAGATCAGCGCGGGCGGCGAGGTGCTGGTGTCGTCCAAGGAGATCGACGAGGAGGAGTACGGCCGCGTCTACAAGGACGGGCCGATCTTCTCCCCGGTCACCGGCTACTTCCGCGGCGGCGCCACGCAGGTGGAGAACGCGTACTCGGCGCTGCTGTCGGGCGACGACAGCAGGATCACCAACCAGCGCTGGTTCGACACGTTCATCGGCAAGGAGGCCGAGGGCGCCGACCTGGAGCTGTCCATCGACCCGCGGGCGCAGCGCACCGCGTACGAGCAGCTGAAGCGGGCGACGGCGCCGGGCCGCCGCGGCGGCGCGGTCGTCATGGACGTGGAGACGGGCGCGATCAAGGTCGCGGCGTCGTACCCGTCGTTCGACCCGAACGAGGTGTCGAACGACCCGCGGTCGGACGAGGGCGCGAAGCGGCTGGAGCAGCTCGCGAAGGGCGAGGGCGTGCAGCGTCCGCTGATCGACAACGCGCTCAGCCAGACGTTCCCGCCCGGTTCGTCGTTCAAGATCCTGATGGCGGCACTGGGCCTGGCGGACGGGATGGACGCGAACACCCCCGTCGACACCAGCGACCTGATCCTGCCGGAGTCGAACCGTCCGCTGCCCGACTCGCACGAGAACGGCGCCTGCGGCGGCCGCGCGCCGCTGCGGGCCGCGTTCGTCGAGTCCTGCAACAGCTCGTTCGGCCGGATGGCGATGGAGCTCACCATCCAGAAGCTGCACGACGGCAGCGAGAAGTTCGGGTTCGGCGACCGGGTCGAGATCGAGCCGAACTTCTTCGCCGCCGAGAGCTCGGTCCCCGTGGAGGTCACCGACGCCGAGGGCAACGTCATCAAGACCGGCCAGGACGCGACGGCCCGGTCCGGCATCGGGCAGGAGAACGTGCGGTCCACGCCGCTGCAGATGGCGATGGTGGCGGCGGCGGTCGCCAACAACGGCGTCATCATGAAGCCGTACCTGGTGGAGAAGGCGCGCGCGCAGGACCAGAGCGAGGTCTACAGCGCCGACCCGCAGGAGTACAAGAAGGCGATGTCGGAGGGCGACGCGAAGGAGCTGCAGGACTGGATGCGCGGCGTCGTCACCGAGGGCACCGCGACCAACCTGCAGGGCCGGAACATCGCCGGTAAGACCGGTACCGCCGAGCAGACCCCCTTCCCCAACGCCCGCTGGTTCGTCGGGTTCAGCCCGATGGAGGACCCGAAGTACGCGTTCGCCGTCATGACCGAGGGCTCGGGCTCGGGCGGCACCGCCGCCGGGCCGATCGCCGCGGAGATCATGGCGCAGGTGCTGAAGCAGTGAGCGCGGGCCTCGTCCTGAACGACCGGTACCGGCTGCTGGAGCGGCTGGCCACCGGCGGGATGGGCGAGGTCTGGCGCGCCCGGGACGAGCAGCTCGGCCGGGACGTCGCGGTGAAGCTGCTGCGCGTCGAGCTGGACGACGACGCGCGGGCCCGGTGGCGGTTCGAGGCCGAGGGCCGGTTCGCCGCGGCGCTGCGGCACGACGGGATCGCGCAGGCGTTCGACTTCGGCCAGCAGCACGGCCGCACGTACCTGGTGATGGAGCTGGTGCCGGGCGAGCCGCTCGACGAGATCCTCGCCCGGGACGGCGGGCTCCCGCTGGAGGCCGTCCTGGACCTGCTGGTGCAGGCGGGACGGGCGCTGTCGGCGGCGCACGACGCGGGGATCGTGCACCGCGACGTGAAGCCGGCGAACCTGATGATCTCCCCGAACGGGACGCTGAAGCTGACCGACTTCGGGATCGCGCGGCGGCTCGCGGAGGCGTCGCAGACGCAGACCGGCATGGTCATGGGCACCGCGCACTACATCTCGCCGGAGCAGGCGTCGGCGGGCGAGCTGACCCCGGCCGCCGACCTGTACTCGCTGGGCGTGGTGGCGTACGAGTGCCTGGTGGGGGCGCCGCCGTTCGACGGCGCCACCCCGGTCGAGGTCGCGCTGAAGCACGTCCGGGACGCGCCCCGGCCGCTGCCCTCGCGCGTCCCCGACCCGGCGCGCGCGCTCATCATGGAGATGCTCGCGAAGCACCCGGAGGAGCGGCCGCCGAGCGCGACGGCCGTCGCCGACCGGGCGCTGCGGATCCGGGCGTCGCTCAGCACCGGACGGACGCTCCGCGCCGACCTGCCCGGAACGCCCGCGGCCCCCGGGACGACCGGCGCGCATGCCGCGCCCCGCCCCGGCGGCACCACGAGCGTGTTCGGGACGCCCCCGGCCGCCCGGACGTCCGCCGCACAGCCGGCACCCGCCGCGCCCGGGACCCCCGTGGCGTCCGGCGGGCGCGGGGCGTCCCGGACGGGCGCGAAGCGGCGCGGCTCACGCGCGCGCGGACCGGCCCGTGCACGGCGCGTGGCACCCGCCCGCGGGCGCCCGACCGCGCCCCCGAAGCGCCCTACGGCCCCTATGTCGGGATTTGACGCGCGCGGCGGTCCGGATAACCTCTCGGACGGGACAGTGCCCGGGCAGCGTCGCACGGCACTGGCGTTCAGCTCGATCGCCGCCGTGATCCTCGTGGGCGCCATCGTGTTCGGCACGTTCTGGGTCGGGCGCGGCGCCGACTCCGCGGGGGACGGACGCTCCCCGGCCGAGACGTCCACGTTCGTCCCGGCCGGTGAGGACGAGATCGAACCGTCCGCAGTCCCGACGCCGCCGACCCCCCAGCCGACGACCCAGGACCGCAGACCCGTGCCCCCTGTCACGAATCGACACGAGACGCATAGGATCCGTCCGACGACGCCTGTGCCGTCCCGGTCGACCCCGGGTGCGGGCGGCGCGTCACCGACCCGTAAGCCGACCACCACGACGCCCGGTGCGACTCCCACCGACACCGAGCCGACACCGTCGCCGACGGACGTCACCACGAGTCCGTCAACTCCGACCCCAGATCCCTCCGCCACCGTGAGCGGCGGGCTAGGTTCGGGGAACTAAGGTGTAGACGTACGAGGGAAAGTGCACATATGAGTCAACCTCGGCTGCTCGGCGGCCGCTACGAACTCGATTCGGTGATCGGGCGTGGCGGTATGGCCGAGGTCTACCGCGCCCGGGACCTGCGTCTCGACCGCACCGTCGCCGTGAAGACCCTCCGGTCCGACCTGGCGCGCGACCCCACGTTCCAGGCCCGGTTCCGGCGCGAGGCGCAGTCCGCCGCGTCCCTGAACCATCCCTCGGTCATCGCCGTGTACGACACCGGCGAGGACGTCATCGGCGACACCCCGATCCCGTACATCGTCATGGAGTACGTGGACGGGAGCACCCTGCGCGACCTCCTGCGGGAGAACACCGCGCTGGTGCCGGAGAAGGCCCTCGAGGTGACCGACGGGATCCTGCGCGCGCTGGACTACAGCCACCGCGGCGGGATCGTGCACCGCGACATCAAGCCCGCCAACGTGATGCTCACCCGCAATCACGAGGTCAAGGTCATGGACTTCGGCATCGCCCGCGCGATGGCCGACTCCGCGGCCACCATGACGCAGACCGCCCAGGTGATCGGCACCGCCCAGTACCTGTCGCCCGAGCAGGCCCGCGGCGAGCGCGTCGACACCCGCAGCGACATCTACTCCACCGGCTGCGTGCTGTACGAGCTGCTGACCGGACGGCCGCCGTTCACCGGCGACTCCCCGGTCGCGATCGCCTACCAGCACGTCCGGGAGGAGCCCGTCCCGCCGTCCCAGATCGACCCGCAGATCCCGCAGTGGGCCGACGCGATGGTCCTGAAGGCGATGGCGAAGGAGGCGGACAACCGGTACCAGAACGCGACGGAGTTCCGGCAGGAGATCCAGCGGGTCCTGCAGGGCCAGCCCGTCGCGTCGACGGCGGCGTCCACCATGATGCTGGGGTCGCAGCCGCCGCAGGGCACCCAGGTGATGGGCGCCTACCCGGCCGGCCCGCCGCACACCCAGATGCAGCGGCCGGTGGACGACGGGTACGGCGACCCGTACCTCCCGCCCGTCCACTACGACGACGACCGGCCCGAGCGGGGCGGCACCGGCAAGAAGGTAGCCCTGTGGACGGCGCTCGCCGTCGTGTTCATCGGCGGCGCGGCCCTCATCGGCTGGTTCATGAGCGGTGGCCCCGAGGATGAGAAGCCGGTGCAGGTCGCGGTGCCGCAGAGCATCGTCGGCATGTCCGCCGACGACGCCGAGACCGCCCTCACCCAGGCGAAGCTGAAGGTCGGCGAGACGACCACGGAGTACAGCGACGAGGTCGAGAAGGGCGCCGTCATGTCGACGGACCCGAAGCCCGGCACGCAGGTCGAGGAGGGCTCCACGGTCAACCTCGTCGTCTCCGAGGGCAAGCGGCCGCCGAAGCAGGTCACGATCCCCGACCTGGCCGGGCAGCCGGCGTCGGCGGCGGAGAGCGCGCTCAAGGACCTCCAGCTCGACCCCGAGCGGCGGATCGCCACCAGCAACGACGTGCCGCGCGGCAACGTCATCCGCACCGACCCGCCCGCCGGTTCGCAGGCGCCGGTGAAGTCGGACGTCACGGTGTACGTGTCGAACGGCCCGAGCACGATCAAGGTGCCGGACCTGTTCAACAGCAGCAAGCGCGCCGCCGAGGCCAGGCTCGAGGAGCTCGGGCTGAAGGTCGACGTCCAGGAGGGCGTGGCGCCGCCGGACAAGCAGGTCTCGATCGGGTTCGTCTACCAGCAGTCGCCCGGCGCGAACGCGACCGTGGCCCCCGGCGACACGGTCACGATCTTCATCGCGAAGGAGCCGGACCCGACCCCGACGCAGCCCACCCCGGGCGGTCCCAGCCTTCCGGGCTGGCCGCCGGGCAACGACTGACGCACGGCGACCGGACGCGGGGGGGGGGGGGGGGCCCCCCGGCCCGGGGGGGGGGGGGGGCCCCGGC
>NZ_JBFAUZ010000097.1:0-10655 GCF_040679555.1 Spirillospora sp. NPDC052242 | reverse complement strand
CCCGCGCCCCCGACCCCCCGCACCATTGCCCGGCCGCCCGGTCCCGCCCGGCCGCGCGCGTCCGTCCGGCACCGGCGGCGGGGTCACCCCGCCGGTTCGGGCGCGGGCTTCATCACCTGGAACCGGGCGCCGAACGGGTCGCGGACGGACGCGAACCGCCCGTACGGCGAGTCGACCGGTTCCTGGTCGACGGCGCCGCCGCCCTCGCGCACCAGCCGGACGGCCTCGTCGGCGTCCGCGACGGCGAAGCACGACTGCCAGGACGCGCCGCCCGCGCCCGGCTCGCCCATCACGCCGCCGATGTAGCGGCCGTCCGGGCGCTTGAGGACCGTGTAGTCCATGCCGCCCGCCTCCTCGGCGGGCATCGCCTCGCCCTGATGCCCGAACACGGCGGCGTAGAAGTCGAGCGCGGCCTTCGGGTCCGGGGTGACGACCTCGTTCCAGACGAGCGAGCCCGGCTCGTTCACGTAGGCGGAGCCGATGTGCGCGCGGCCCTGCCACAGGCCGAACTGGGCGCCCTGCGGGTCGCGGACGATGGCCATCCTGCCGAGGTCCATGACGTCCATCGGGGGCTCCACCACCTCGCCGCCCGCGTCGGTGACCCGCGCGACGGTCGCGTCGCAGTCGTCGGCGGCGAAGTAGACGTCCCACCAGAAGTCGGCGGCGTTCTCGTCCGGGTTCTTCATGACCGCCGCGACGGACTCGCCGCGCAGCATGCACAGGTTGTAGTGACCGGTCTCCGCGCCGGTGTCCTGGAACTCCCAGCCGAAGATCGGACCGTAGAACGCCTTGGCCCGCTCGACGTCCGGCACCCCCAGGTCGATCCAGTTCGGCGTCCCCTCGGGCGCGTTGCTCGTGACGTGCGTCATTTCCGACTGCTCCTTGGTCATGGGCCGTCTCCGGCCCGGCGTCCCCGTCGCACGCTCTGACCCCTGCATCCTCCCCATACCCCGGTCGCGTTCGCTCGCGTGTTCGACAGGGCGACGGAAAAAGCATGGAACGGGGCGAGACGCGGTCACGTACACTGGACCGATGGTTTCGCTCCCGAACTGACAGGCCGTCCCGGCGCGCCCCGGTCACCGGACCGTGCGGCGCGCCGTTTCGTGCGCCTGCCCGTCGAACCGTCCCGTCCAGGGGAGCCCTGTCACTGTGATCATCGCGAAAGACATCGAGCTGCGCGCCGGGTCCCGGCTGCTGATCGAGTCCGCCTCGTTCCGGGTCAATCCCGGCGACCGGGTCGGGTTCGTGGGCCGCAACGGCGCCGGGAAGACGACCCTCACCAAGGTGCTGGCGGGGGAGGCGCTCCCCGCGCAGGGCGCCGTCACCTCCTCGGGCACCATCGGCTACCTCCCCCAGGACCCGCGCGGCGTCGACCTCGACGAGCTGGCCCGCGACCGCATCCTGTCGGCGCGCGGCCTGGACGAGATCGTCCGCGACCTGCGGGCCGCCGAGGAGGCCATGGCCACCGCCACCGGCGCCGCGCGGGACAAGGCGGTCCGCCGCTACGGGCGGCTGGAGGAGCGGCTGCACGTGCTCGGCGGCTACTCCGCCGAGTCCGAGGCCGCCTCGATCGCCTCCAGCCTCGGCCTGCCGGACCGGGTGCTCGGGCAGCCCCTCGGTACGCTGTCGGGCGGGCAGCGGCGGCGGGTGGAGCTCGCCCGGATCCTGTTCTCCGACGCCGACACCCTGCTGCTGGACGAGCCCACCAACCACCTGGACGCCGACTCCATCGTCTGGCTGCGCGACTTCCTGAAGTCGCACCAGGGCGGCCTCGTGGTCATCAGCCACGACGTGGAGCTGCTGGACGCCGTCGTGAACCGGGTGTTCCACCTGGACGCCAACCGCAGCGTCATCGACATCTACAACGTCGGCTGGAAGAAGTACCTCGACCAGCGGGAGACCGACGAGCGGCGCCGCAAGCGCGAGACGGCCAACGCGCAGCGGCAGGCGTCCGCGCTGCTGTCGCAGGCCGACAAGATGCGAGCGAAGGCCACGAAGGCCAAGGCGGCCCAGCAGATGGACCGCCGCGCCCGGCAGCTCCTGGCGGGCGTCGAGGGGGAGCGGCAGGCCGACAAGGTGGCCAAGATCCGCTTCCCGGACCCGGCGCCGTGCGGCAAAACCCCCCTCACCGCGACGGGTTTGTCGAAATCGTACGGATCTTTGGAGATTTTCACCGACGTCGACCTGGCGATCGACAAGGGCAGCCGCGTCGTCGTCCTCGGCCTGAACGGCGCGGGCAAGACGACGCTGCTGCGCCTGCTGGCGGGGGTGGACGAGGCCGACACCGGCACCGTCGAGGCCGGCCACGGGCTGCGGCTCGGCTACTACGCCCAGGAGCACGAGACGCTGGACGTCGACCGGTCGGTGCTGGAGAACATGCAGTCGGCCGCGCCCGGCATGGCGCCCGTCGAGGTCCGCAAGATCCTGGGCTCGTTCCTGTTCTCCGGCGACGACGTCGACAAGCCCGCGGGCGTCCTGTCCGGCGGCGAGAAGACCCGGCTGGCACTGGCGATGCTCGTGGTCTCCAGCGCGAACGTCCTGCTCCTGGACGAGCCCACCAACAACCTCGACCCGGCCAGCCGGGAGGAGATCCTCGCGGCGCTGCGGACGTTCGCCGGAGCCATCGTCCTGGTCACCCACGACGAGGGCGCGGTCGAGGCGCTCGCACCGGAAAGAGTGATCTTGCTCCCGGATGGTGTGGAGGACATCTGGAGTGACGAGTTTGCCGATCTGGTGACGCTCGCGTGACCTGCGCGGCATCTTCCGCAGATCTTTTCTCGCCGAGTGGGTAGCCGAACGGCCGGGAATGACTGATCATGGCGGGGGATAACGCAGCGGTCACCACATCACTACGGGAGGTACTCGTGGCCGAGACCCTGAAGAAGGGCACCCGCGTGACCGGTGCCGAGCGCGACAAGCTGGCGACGGACCTGAAGAAGAGGTACGAATCCGGCGAGAGCATCCGCGCCCTGGCAGCCGCCACCGGCCGCTCGTACGGCTTCATCCACCGGATTCTGACCGAGTCCGGCGTCAACCTTCGCGGTCGCGGCGGCGCGACCCGGGGCAAGAAGTCCTGACCGGACGCCGACCCCCGGAGCAGCGCCCCACCTGACCCGTTGCGGCCGCCTCGGCGCGACCGGCGCCGAGCGGAGGCAACGGGTCAGGCCCGGCCGCGACGGGGATCGTCCCCCCTGGACGGGACGCCCGGCGGGAACGCCCGGCGTCGACGCCCGGACGGAGACGCCCGGAGGGAGACGCCCGACCAGGCGCCGCGACCGACCGAGTAGGGTTCGGTCGCGGCGGGATCGGCATGGGCCCCGCCTCGTGGACGGCGAGGCGGGTCCGGTGCGCGGTGCACCGCCGCCGCAGGCGAGCCAGGCGCGGCCCTCGGGAG
This sequence comes from Spirillospora sp. NPDC052242, assembly GCF_040679555.1. Classification (NCBI taxonomy): domain Bacteria; kingdom Bacillati; phylum Actinomycetota; class Actinomycetes; order Streptosporangiales; family Thermomonosporaceae; genus Spirillospora; species Spirillospora sp. NPDC052242. The sequence continues at coordinate 7,261 of NZ_JBFAUZ010000097.1, read as the reverse complement.
GCCGCCCACCAGGAGGGGGACACATGACGGACGTGCACGCGCGGCCGGAGGGGACCGCGGCGCCCGCCGCACCGGGCGAGGCCGAACTGGCCGAGGCCGGGCTGGCGCTGGAGATCGACGGGGCCGTCGCCACCATCACGCTCGACCGGCCCGAACGGCGCAACGCCATGACGTTCGCCACCTGGCGCGGCCTCGCCGCGATCGGCCGCTCCCTCCCCGCGGACGTCCGCGTCGTCGTCCTGCGCGGCGCGGGCCCGTGCTTCTCCGCCGGCATCGACCTGTCGATGTTCTCCGGGGACGGCGAGGGCTTCACCGACGGCTCCGACGCCGCTGCGACCGACCGGTTCATCGCCGAGCTGCAGGAGGGCTACACCTGGCTGCGGCGCCCCGACATCGTCACGGTCGCCGCCGTCCACGGGCACGCCATCGGCGGCGGCTTCCAGCTCGCCCTGGCCTGCGACATGAGGGTCGTCGCCGACGACGCCCGGTTCTGCATGAAGGAGCCCGCGCTCGGGCTCGTCCCCGACCTGACCGGCACGAAGCCGCTCGTGGAGATCGTCGGGATCGGCCGCGCGCTGGAACTGTGCCTGACCGCCCGCACCGTCGGCGCGGACGAGGCGGCCCGGCTGGGCCTCGCCGAGATCGTCGTCCCGGCGGACGGCCTGGACGCCGCGGTCGCCGACCTCGTCGCGTCCCTGCTCGCGGTGAACGCGGGCGCGGCGGTCGCGACCAAGCGGCTGCTGTGGGAGGCGGCCGAGAACACCCTCGAGGAGCAGTGCGCCGCCGAGCGGCGCGAGCAGATCGGCCGGCTCCGCGAGATCTTCGGCGCGAAGGGCTAGGACGCCCCGGACGCGGCAACGGACACGGTACGGACGCCGCACGGGCGCGGTACGGGCGCGGTACGGGCGCGCGTTTCGCCTACAGCTCAACCCGGAAGGGCCGCGGGATCCGTCGCGTTGTGATGCTTACTTGATTACTCGATGACGAGCGCGCGCCCGTCCGGCGGGCGCGCGCCGACCCTCGGAGGCGCGTGTGGGCATGCCGGGAACGCCGGGCAACGGCTGGCAGGTGATGGCCTCGTTCCGCCGGGACAGCTCGGTCACCCGGCAGAAGCTCAAGCCCGGCACCGTGAAGCGGATCGTCGGCTACGCGCGCCCGTACGTCCGCGAACTGTCGCTGTTCCTCGCCCTCAACACGTTCGCCTCGTTCATCGTGGTCGCCAACCCGCTGCTGCTGAAGGCGATCATCGACCGGGGGATCGTGCCGGGCCGGCAGTCCGTGGTGATCTGGCTGGCCGTCGGCGTCGCCGCGCTCGCGCTGGTGGAGGCCGTCCTCGGGCTGGTGCAGCGCTGGTACTCGGCGCGGGTCGGCGAGGGACTCATCTACGACCTGCGCTCGCAGGTGTTCGCGCACGTCCAGCGCCAGCCCGTCGCGTTCTTCATGCGGGCGCAGACGGGCTCGCTGGTCAGCCGGCTGAACAACGACGTCATCGGCGCGCAGCGGGCGCTGACCACCACGCTGTCGTCGGTCGTGTCGAACGTGATCAGCCTGGTGCTGGTGCTCGTCACGATGCTGATCCTGTCGTGGCAGGTCACGCTGATCGCGCTGCTGCTGCTCCCGGTGTTCGTCCTGCCGGCCAAGTGGGTCGGCAAGCGGCTGCAGCGGGTCAGCCGCGAGCAGATGAAGCTGGACGCCGAGATGAGCTCGCTCATGACCGAGCGGTTCAACGTCGCGGGCGCGATGCTGACGAAGCTGTACGGGCGCCCGTCCGAGGAGGAGGAGAACTTCTCCGGCCGGGCCGCGCGGGTCCGCGACGTCGGCGTGGTCGCCGCCATGTACGGCCGGGTGTTCTTCACCGCGCTGACGCTCGTCGCCGCGCTCGCCACCGCCATGGTCTACGGCGTCGGCGGCTCCCTGGTCGTGGGCGACGCCCTGGAGCTCGGCACGCTCGTCGCGCTCGCCACCCTGCTCACCCGCATGTACGGGCCGCTGACCGCGCTGTCGAACGTCCACGTGGACGTCATGACCGCGCTGGTGAGCTTCGACCGGGTCTTCGAGGTGCTGGACCTCGAGCCGCTCATCCGCGACCGCAAGGACGCGCGGGACCTGGCCGAGGCCCGGCGGGCGCCGTCCGGCCCGGACGGCGCGGACGCCCCGCAGGCCGCCCCCGCCGCGCCCGCGATCGAGTTCGACCACGTGCGGTTCGCGTACCCGTCGGCGGAGGAGGTGTCCCTGGCGTCGCTCGAGTCGATCGCCCGCGCCGACTCCGCCCCCGGCCGCGAGGTGCTGCACGACGTCCACTTCACCGCGCGCCCCGGCCAGCTCGTGGCGCTCGTCGGCCCGTCCGGCGCGGGCAAGTCGACGATCACGCACCTGGTGTCCCGGCTGTACGACGTGTCGGGCGGCGCCGTGCGGATCGGGGGCGCGGACGTCCGCGACGTGACGCTGGAGTCGCTGCGCGCGGAGATCGGCGTGGTCAGCCAGGACGCCCACCTGTTCCACGACTCGATCCGTGAGAACATGCGCTACGCCCGTCCGGACGCCACGGACGAGGAGATCCACGAGGCGCTCAAGGCGGCGCACATCGGCGACCTGGTCGACCAGATGCCCGAGGGGCTGGACACCGTCGTGGGCGACCGCGGCTACCGGCTGTCGGGCGGGGAGAAGCAGCGGCTGGCGCTGGCGCGGCTGCTGCTCAAGGCGCCGTCGGTGGTCGTGCTGGACGAGGCGACCGCGCACCTGGACTCGGAGTCGGAGGCGGCGGTGCAGCGGGCCCTGGCGACCGCCCTCGCCGGGCGCACCTCGCTGGTGATCGCGCACCGGCTGTCGACCGTCCGGGAGGCCGACCAGATCCTGGTCATCGACGGCGGCCGCGTCGCCGAGCGCGGGCGGCACGAGGAGCTGCTGCTGCGCGGCGGCCTGTACGCCGAGCTGTACCGCACCCAGTTCGCCCGACAGGGCGACGGCGACGGCGACGTCGGCGCCGGGGACGGTGAAGGCGAGGACGACGTGATCGAGCGGGAGGCCGCCGACGAGCCGCCGCCGACCGCCGAGTGGCGGCCGGGCGCCGCGGCGGATCGGGCGGCGGATCAGGCGTCGGAGGCGAGCCGGTAGCCGAGCCGGCCCAGCTCGATCCCCGCGATCTTCTCGACCTGGGCGGCCTGCCGGGACGTCAGCCGCTCGCGCCACGACCCGACCCCGTGCGCGTCGCCGGTCCGGCCGCCCGCCGCGGCGCGGACGAGCCCGCCCAGCGCCGTCCGGGAGATCTCGGCGTCCAGGTAGCCGGACAGGTCGGCGGCGAGCTTGCGCGGCCGGGCGGCCAGGTCCTCGTAGCGGACGGTGAACAGCTGCTCCTCGGGGACCTGGCGGCGCAGCTTCGCGCTCAGCCGCACCGCGCCGCGCCAGCGCAGCGCGCACTTCACGGCGGTCGCCGCGCGCGGCCAGCGGCTGCGCTCGGTGTGGTCCTCGACGCCGAAGAACGCGTTCGGGAAGACGGTGTCGAGGTTGGCGAGTCCCGGCTGGAACCAGGCGAGGCAGCGCTCGTCCTCGAGCATGTCGGCGACGGCGTCCCGGCCGTCCCGGATCACCTGGACGAGCTGCGCGTCGGGGAACGCGTCGAGCAGCACGTCGGCGCTGTAGATCAGGTCGGGGGAGGCGTCGGCGAACCGGGCGATGCCGCGCGCGTCGACGCACGTACCGTCTCCGGCGGGCGCGGAGGCGTCGTCGGCGGGCGGGAGCCCGCCGAGGTCGCGGCATTCGGCCGTGCACTCGCCGCACGCCCGCGCCGACACCTGCCACGCCTGCGCGTAGGCGTCGCGCAGCACCCGGGCGGCGCCGCGCTCCCGCTCGTCGGCGATCGCGGGCCGCCGCGCGAAGGCGTAGGTCACGCGCAGCACCTCGGGGCGGCCGGTCGTCAGGTGGAACTCCGGTGACCTTTTGATCGCACGCGCCAGCAGGTCCGTGCCCGAGTGCGGGGCGCCCAGGACGAACACGGGGCGGCGGACCTTGGTGCCGTTGATCACCAAGATGTGCGGCGTCGACCTCATACGGAGCCAAGTTTGTCACCTTTTGCGGGGTGGACGGTCCGTGACCCTCCGTAGGGCGCGTCCGATACACATCCGTTAAACAGTGATAGGAGCGGATCGCGTTCTAGCCTGGAGGAATGGACGAACCAGAGACGCTCGCCGGCCTCCTGCCGACGGTCGGGGCCATCACGGTCCTGACCGGCGCGGGAATCTCGACCGACAGCGGGATCCCCGACTTCCGCGGGCCGCAGGGCGTCTGGACCAAGGACCCGACGGCCGAGGCGATGTCCACGATCGGCTCCTACCTCGCCGACCCGGACGTGCGGCGCCGCGCCTGGCGGTCCCGCCGCGACCACCCCGCCTGGGACGCCGAGCCGAACGCCGCCCACGCGGCCCTGGTCGAGCTCGAACGGGCGGGACGGCTGCGCGCCCTCATCACGCAGAACATCGACGGGCTGCACCAGCGGGCCGGGTCGGGCTCCGGCACGGTCATCGAGATCCACGGGACCATGCGCGACGCGGTCTGCCTGGCCTGCGGGCTGCGCACCCCGATGCCCGAGATCCTCGCGCGGGTCGACGCGGGCGAGGAGGACCCGCCGTGCGCCGACTGCGGCGGCGTCCAGAAGTCGGCGACGATCTCCTTCGGGCAGGCGCTCGAGCGGGACGTCCTGGACGCGGCGATCACCGCCGCGCGCGAGTGCGACCTGTTCCTGGCCGTCGGGACGTCGCTGACCGTGCAGCCCGCGGCGAGCCTGTGCCTGGAAGCGGTGGAGCGCGGCGCCCGGCTGGTGATCATCAACGCGTCGGAGACGCCGTACGATGGGCTGGCCGACGCGGTCCTGCGGCTGCCGATCGGGGAGGCCCTGCCGAAACTGGCGGGCCTGGTGCTCGGCACCGTCCGCTGACCGCCGCGCCGCCGCCCGGCGGGCGCGGGGCAGCGCCCGGAGGCCCTCGCGCGACCGCTACAGTGACCGGGCGGTCGCCGTGTTCGGGCGCGCGCCGGGCGCCGCCGGCGACGTCCCGGCGGGATCCGGCCGCGGATCCGTTGGCGGGTCGTGACCGGCGGCCTCTTCCGCCGGCGTCCGGATCCTGACAAGCTCTATCCGTCGGGTGCTGAGGAGGGATCGGGTTGATGAGCGGGGGCGCCCGCGCGGAGGCGGCACAGGAGCCGTCCGACGCGCCCTCCGGGGAACCGTCCGTACCGCGGGCGGAAATGCGAAATGTCCGTGCTTACAGGCGTTTGCTCCCTGGTGACCGGGTTGTCGTGGTAGCCCCGAGCGGTCCCGTCGAGCCCGCCCGCCTCGCGGCCGGCGACGCGGCGCTGCGCGATCTCGGTCTTGACGTGACGGTCGGGAAGCACGCCCTCGACCGTGTCAACCTCGACGGTTCCGCGCCCGCCCGCGACGCCCGGCGCGGGCTCGCCGGCGGCGACGCCGAACGGGCCGCCGACCTGGCGGACGCCTGGTGCGACCCGAGCGTGCGCGCCGTGATCTGCGCGCGCGGCGGCTACGGCGCCACCCGCGTCCTCGACCTGCTCGACTGGGCCGCGCTCGCCGCCGCGACCGAGGCCGACGTCGCCGCCGCGGGCGCACCGAAGATCCTGCACGGGTCGAGCGACGTCACCGCCCTGCACGTCGCGTTCGGCGCCCGCCTGGGCGTCACCACGTCCTTCGGCCCGATGGCGGCCGGGCTCCTCGCGGGCCCCGACACGGCGGCGTCCGGGACGGACGACGACCGCGCCTGGTCGATCGACGCGCTCCGCGGCGCGCTGTTCGGCGGCGGCGCCGCACTGCCCGGCGCCCGCGCGCTGCGCCCCGGACGCGCGGAAGGCCCCCTCACCGGCGGCACCCTCTCCCTCCTGACGGCCCTGCTGGGCACCCCGTACGCGCCGCCGCCCGCCGCGGGCCGCATCGCGTTCCTCGAGGACGTCACCGAGGCCCCCTACCGGATCGACAGGATGCTCGTGCAACTGCTGCAGGCGGGTTGGTTCGACGGCGTCGCCGGGATCGCCCTCGGCTCCTTTGACCGGTGCGGCGACCCGGACGAGCTCGACGCCGTGTCCACCGCGCGCCTCGGCGGTCTCGGCGTGCCCGTCCTGGCGGGCGTCCCCGCCGGGCATGGAGCGCGCCAGGGCACGCTCGAGCTCGGCGCCCCGGCCGTCCTCGACGCCGACCGGCGCACCCTGACGGCGGGAGGCGCCCGATGAGCGGCCGGCACGCGGGCGGAGACGCCTGGGACGACGGCACCCTCGAATCGCTGCTGGTCCTGGTGGCCGAGAGCCTCGGTTACGCGTGCCGTCCCGCGCCCGGCGACATCATGCTGCTGGAGGGCCCGCAGCGCCTGCACGTCAACATGCGGGACGTCCGGCAGGTCGCCCGGCGGGTGCCGCGCGACGACTGGCCCGCCCTGGTCTCCGACCACGTCACCACCGTCGTCACCGCGACCGAGGAGCCGCTCGACCTCAGCGACTTCGACCTCGCCCAGCACCTGCTGCGGACCCGGATCTACCCGGCCGAGAACGACAACGGCACCCTCGCCGCCCGCCCCTTCGCGCCCGGCCTCATCGAGGCCGTCGTCGTCGACACCCCCACCACGATGCGGACGGTCACCACCGCGGAGATGCGGGGCTGGCCCGTCTCCGGGGACGCCCTGTTCATGATCGGACGCGCCAACGTGCGGGCGGACGGGCCGCTGCAGGTCGTCGAGCAGGACCTGCGCGGCGTCCGGGTGTCGGTGCTGCGCGGCTGGACGTTCTACGCCGTCACGCACCTGGCGTGGCTGGAGGAGTACCTGCCGATCGGCCCCTACGGCGCGCTCGTCATCGCCCCGAACCGCAGCCTCATCGTCGCCCACCCGCTGCGCATGACCGAGGGCTCCCCGCGCGCCCGCTACCGCGCCGCCGTGGCCGCCGCCGAGGAACTGCGGGCGCAGGCGTACCGCGCCTACCACGAGGGCCCGGGGTCGCTCAGCCCGCAGCTCTACTGGTGGCGCGCGGGCGAGTTGACGTACCTGCACACGCGATACGAGAACGGCGTGCTCGTCCTCCCGGAGGAGTTCGCGGCCGTCCTGGCCACACTCGCCGCCGAGCACTGACCACCACCCCTGCAGAGGCCCCGCCCGGGCCGCGCCCACCGCGGGCCGTCGACCCGGCTCAGAACGCCCGCAGGGCTTCGAGGGCGACGATCGTCGCGGAGCGGGTGCGCAGCCGCACGGACGCGCGCTCGCCGATGATGTCG
>NZ_JBFAUZ010000096.1:0-10904 GCF_040679555.1 Spirillospora sp. NPDC052242 | reverse complement strand
GCGCCGCGCCCCCCCGCGGCCCCGGGGGGGCCGCCCGGCGCCGCCGCCCGGCCGGACCCCCGGCACTTGACCTCGACCAAACTCGAGGTTCGATGATCGGTGCATGGACGAGAACGAGATCCGGCGCACGCTCCACGCCCAGACCGGCCACTGGATCCGCCACGAGATGGATGCCTGGGGCGCCTACTTCACCGACGACTGCGACTTCATCACCCACCGCGGCGTCTGGTGGCGGACGCGGCACGACAACATCGAGGGGCACAAGGACGTGCCCGCCTCGGTGGTCGCCCAGAAACGCAACTACACGCAGGAGATCGTCGGCATCGCCGAGATCGCACCGGACGTCGCGCTCGTCCACACCCGGTGGAGCTGGCCCGGCCACACGCTCCCCGGCGCCGCCGCCCCCGAAGACCGCACCGGCCTGATCACGATGGTGCTCGTCCGGCGCGACGGCGCCTGGAAGATCCGCGCGGTCCACAACACCCGGGAGAACGGCCTAGACGACTTCACCGGACGCCCGGAACGGGAGCCCACGCCCACCGAACGGTGAACGAAGAATTTCCGGCTCGCATGTCACAGGCGGCGCGGCCGTCTCGTCTCGGGTGTCGAAGACGGGTGCCGCACGGAGCGCACCCTCCGACCGCGAGGAGCCGATCATGACCGAGCAGGGCACGCACGAGAAGAAGGTCGCGCTGGTCACCGGGGCGAACAAGGGGATCGGCCGGGCCGTCGCCGGGCGGCTCGCCGAACTGGGCATGACCGTCCTGGTCGGCGCCCGAGACGCCCACCGCGGCGAGGAGGCCGCCGCGGCGCTGCGCGCCGGAGGCGGCGACGCGCGCGCGATCGTCCTGGACGTCACCGACCGCGCCGTCGTCCGGCGTGCGGCCGCGCGGATCGAGGACGAGTTCGGCCGCCTCGACGTGCTGGTCAACAACGCCGGCGTGACCGGCACCCCGCCGGGGGTCTCGCCCGCGGACGCCACCGACCAGATCCCCAGCACCGTCGACCTGGACATGGTCCGGGCGGTGTTCGAGACGAACGTGTTCGGGGTGATCGCGGTGACGAACGCCGTGCTGCCGCTGCTGCGGCGGTCGCCGGCGCCGCGCGTCGTCAACGTCAGCAGCCACGCCGCATCGCTGACCCTCACCGGCGACCCGGACGGGCCCTTCGCGTCCCTGGTGCCGTCGGCGGCGTACGCGCCGTCCAAGTCCGCGCTGAGCGCGCTGACCGTGCAGTACGCCAACGAGCTGCGCAAGGACGGCGTCCTGGTCAACGCCGTCGCGCCTGGTTACGTCGCCACCGACAGCAACAACAACACCGGGGTGCTCACCCCCGCGCAGGGCGCCGCCGTGGTGGTGCGCCTGGCCACGGTCGGCGCGGACGGGCCGACCGCCGGGTTCTTCAGCGAGGAGGGCCCGCTGCCCTGGTGAGGGCGGTACCGGACCGCGCCGGCCGATCCGTCGCGCGTCCCATCAGCGGGTTCCGATCGGGAGGGAGGCGGGCGATGCGAGCCGGCCGGCGAGACGGCGACGGCCATGACGGCGCGGGGTTCGGGGGAGGGACCGGGGCGAGGCGGGCCGAGGAGTTCCAGGACCTGCGGTCGCTGCTGTTCTCGATCGCCTACCGGATCCTCGGCAGCGTGAGCGAGGCCGAGGACGCGGTGCAGGAGACGTGGCTGCGCTACGAGGCCACCCCGACCGAACCGGCCTCGGCCAAGGCGTTCCTGTCGGCCACGGTCACCCGCATCGCGATCGACGTGCTGCGCTCGGCGCGCGTCCGGCGCGAGGCGTACGTCGGCCCCTGGTTCCCGGAGCCGCTGCTGGACGACCCCTACACCGACCCCGAGCGGTCGGCGGAGCTGGCCGACTCGGTGTCGATGGCGGCGCTGCTCCTGCTCGAACGGCTCAGCCCGCTCGAGCGCGCGGTGTTCGTGCTGCGGGAGGTGTTCGGGTTCGGGTTCCCCGAGGTCGCCGCCGCCGTGGGCCGCTCGGAGGCGGCGAGCCGCCAGCTCGCCGTCCGGGCGCGCCGCCACATGAACGCGGGCCGTCCCCGCTTCGAGGCCGACCGGGCGGACCGCGAGCGGCTCGCCGGCCGGTTCCTCGACGCCTTCCGGGACGGGGACGTCGCGGCGCTGACCGCGCTGCTGGCCGCCGACGTCCAGCTGGTCGCCGACGCCGGCGGCAAGGCGCCCCGCTGGGACGACCGCTTCGTCGGGCACGGCGACGTGGCGCGGGCGCTCGTCCGGCTGCTCGAGATGTTCCCGCGGATCGGCGCGACGGTGGAACCGCACCAGGTGAACGGCCGCCCGGGCGCGATCTTCCGGGACCGGGACGGCGGGGTGCTCAACATCTGGTCGCTCGACGTCCTCGACGGACGGATCCAGACGATCCGCACGGTGAGCAACCCCGACAAGCTCGGGCACGTGGGTCCCGTGGCCGACATCTGGGCGGCCTTCCGCGAGGCGAACCGGGACGCCGGGACGGAGCCCGCCCGGGACCGCTCGTCCTCCCCGGGCTGAGTGTGGTGGGGCCGGGTGGCTGGCAGAATGGGAACGTATGTTCGGGGAGAGTGCGGCCATGGGCCGGGAGTGGCGGGCGCCCTGGCCGCTGGAGATCGGGCGCACGCTGGCGCCGCATGCCCGGGGGCCGTACGATCCCGCGTTCCAGGTGCGGGACGGCTTCGTCTGGCGGGCGTCGTTCACGCCGGACGGCCCGGGGACGCTGCGGCTCCGCAAGGTCGGGGACGTCGTGGACGCGGCGGCGTGGGGCCCGGGGGCCGGGTGGCTGCTCGACGGGGTGCCCGCGCTGCTGGGGGCCGACGACCCGGCGGAGGAGTTCGTCCCGCTGCACGACGTCCTGCGCGACCAGGTGCGGCGGCGTCCGGGGTTCCGGATCGGACGGACGCGCCGGGTGTTCGAGGCGCTCGTGCCCGCGGTGATGGAGCAGAAGGTGCTCGGGCAGGAGGCGTGGCGGGCCTGGGGGTACCTGGTGCGGCGGTTCGGGCGGCCGGCGCCGGGGGCGCCGTGGCTGCGGGTGCCGCCGCCGCCCGCGGTGTGGGCGCGGATCCCGTCGTGGGAGTGGCACAAGGCGGGTCTGGAGGCGGTGCGGGCGCGGACGATCATCGGTGCGGCCCGGGTCGCGGGGCGGCTGGAGGACGACCCGGGCGCGGCGCGGCTCACGTCCCTGCCGGGGATCGGGGTGTGGACGGCCGCGGAGGTGCGGCAGCGTGCGGTGGGCGATCCCGACGCCGTCTCGGTCGGCGACTACAACCTGCCCGGGGTGGTGGGCTGGGCGCTCGCCGGCCGGAAGGTGGACGACGCCGGGATGCTCGAGCTGCTGGAGCCGTACGCGGGGCACCGGTACCGGGTCACCCGGCTGCTGGAAGCGTCCGGTGCGCGCCCGCCGCGGCGGGGGCCCCGGCTGCCGATGCGCGACTACCGGTCGTTCTGAGGCGGAAAGGGCGGCGCCGCCAGAAGTGGCCGGGCGCGTGGTCGAGGCCGTCGCGGCTGTCGGCGCCGAACAGGGGGCCGAGGACGGCGAGGGCGATGATGAGGGCGAGCATGACGATCATGGGTCTGTCCTTGTCGAAGGTTCGGACGTTCCCGCGCGGTTGCCTCGATTCTGAACCCGATCATTGTTCAGGTCTAGCTAATGTTCCTGGAGTGATCGTGTTAGAAACACTTCACTATGGCGGATCGGGAATACGAAGCCGCTGATCAGGGCTGTGTCTGATGGTCTTGGTCGGCCCCCGCCTCGCGGGAGATTATGACGATTGGCATAGAGTGCCCGCATGGAGGTCACCAGCACCGCGGTGCGCCGGGCCCTGGCCCGCGCGCGTGACGGCAAGACGCTCGACCGATCCGAGGCCACGATTCTGCTGCACGCCCGCGGCGAGCAGCTCGACGACCTGCTGACCTACGCGGCGCGGACCCGCGACGCCGGGCTCGCGGCGGCCGGCCGTCCAGGAGTCGTGACGTACAGCCGCAAGGTGTTCATCCCGCTGACCCGGCTGTGCCGCGACCGCTGCGGCTACTGCACGTTCGCGACCGTCCCGCACAAGCTGGACGCGCCGTACCTGAGCCCCGACGAGGTGCTGGAGATCGCGCGGCGGGGCGCGGAGATGGGCTGCAAGGAGGCCCTGTTCACGCTCGGCGACCGGCCCGAGGACCGGTGGAAGCAGGCCCGCGAGTGGCTCGACGCCCACGGCTACGACGACACCCTCTCGTACGTGCGGGCGATGGCGATCCGGGTGCTGGAGGAGACCGGGCTGCTGCCGCACCTGAACCCGGGCGTGCTGGGCTGGCGCGACTTCCAGCGGCTCAAGCCCGTCGCGCCGTCGATGGGCATGATGCTCGAGACGACCGCGACGCGGCTGTTCAGCGAGCGGGGCGGCCCCCACTTCGGCTCCCCGGACAAGGACCCGGCCGTCCGGCTGCGGGTGCTGGAGGACGCCGGACGGACGAACGTGCCGTTCACCACCGGCATCCTGATCGGCATCGGCGAGACCGTCGAGGAACGCGCCGACGCGATCTTCGAGATCCGCAGGACGATGCGGGAGTACGGCGCGATCCAGGAAGTCATCGTGCAGAACTTCCGTGCGAAGCCCGACACCAAGATGCGGGACACGCCCGACGCCGAACTGGACGAGCTGGCCGCGACGATCGCCGTGACCCGGCTCGTGCTCGGCCCGAAGGCGCGCGTGCAGGCGCCCCCGAACCTCGTCGCGGACCAGTACGCGCTGATGCTGCGGGCCGGCATCGACGACTGGGGCGGCGTGTCCCCGCTGACGCCCGACCACGTGAACCCCGAGCGTCCGTGGCCGCAGATCGACGAGCTCGCCGAACGGACGGCGGCGTCCGGGTTCGAGCTCCGCGAGCGGCTGACGATCTACCCCGAGTACGTCAAGCGCGGCGAGCCGTGGCTGGACCCGCGGCTGCTCGGGCACGTCGCCGCGCTCGCCGACCCCGCGACCGGCCTCGCCCGCGAGGGCGCCGTCCCGCAGGGGCGTCCCTGGCAGGAGCCCGACGGCGGCTTCGAGGCGTCGGGACGCACCGACCTGCACACCGAGATCGACACCACCGGACGCACCGGCGACCGGCGGGACGACTTCGACGAGGTGTACGGCGACTGGGACGCCCTCAAGGAACGCATGACCGCGCCCCAGCGGTTCGACGCCGACGTCAAGGACGCTCTCGCGCGCGCCGAGCGGAACCCGGGCGGCCTCACCGACGACGAGGCCCTCGCCCTCCTGCACGCGGACGGCCCCGAACTCGACGCGCTCGCCAAGCTGGCCGACGACCTCCGCAAGGACGCGGTCGGCGACGACGTCACGTACGTGGTGACGCGCAACATCAACTTCACGAACGTCTGCTACACCGGCTGCCGGTTCTGCGCGTTCGCGCAGCGGCGGACCGACGCCGACGCCTACACGCTCTCGCTGGAGCAGGTCGGCGACCGGGTGGACGAGGCGTGGGCCGCCGGGGCCACCGAGATCTGCATGCAGGGCGGCATCCACCCCGACCTGCCCGGCACCGCCTACTTCGACCTCGCGCGCGAGGTGAAGCGCCGCGCGCCCGGCATCCACCTGCACTCCTACAGCCCGATGGAGGTCGTGAACGGCGCGAGCCGCACCGACATGTCGATCCGGGAGTGGCTGCAGGCCGCGAAGGAGGCCGGCGTCGACTCGCTGCCCGGCACGGCGGCGGAGATCCTGGACGACGACGTCCGCTGGGTGCTCACCAAGGGCAAGCTCCCGACGGACCAGTGGATCGAGGTCGTCACCACCGCGCACGAGGTCGGCATCCCGACGACGTCCACGATGATGTACGGGCACGTCGACACCCCCGCCCACTGGGTCGCGCACATCAAGCTGCTGCGGTCGCTCCAGGAGCGGACGGGCGGGTTCAGCGAGTTCGTCCTGCTGCCGTTCGTGCACCACAACTCGCCGATCTACCTGGCGGGGCTGGCCCGTCCGGGACCCACGGTCCGCGAGAACGTCGCCGTGCACGCGCTGGCCCGGATCCTGCTGCACGGCGCGATCCCCAACATCCAGACGTCCTGGGTCAAGCTCGGGGACGAACTGTGCACGCGCGTCCTGCAGGGAGGCGTCAACGACCTGGGGGGCACGCTGATGGAGGAGACCATCAGCCGCATGGCGGGCTCGGAGAACGGCTCGTTCAAGCCCATCAGCGAACTGGAGGCGATCGCCGCGCGCGCGGGCCGTCCGGCCCGGCAGCGCACCACCCTCTACGGGGACGTCCCGGCGGAGCGCGTCGAGGCGGCGCGCCGCACCGACGGCATCGGCGAGTTCGGCCGCAAGAGCCTGCCGCTCCAGCCGATCAACTGACGCGCGGACGGGCCGGCCGGGCGCGCCCGTCCGGCCCGTCGGCCGGCTCGTCCGGCCCGTTCATGCGCGTGGTCAGCGCACCGTCACGAACGCCTCGGCGGACCGGGGCGGCCGCTCGCGCGGCGGCGCCGCCGGGTGCCCGACGCCGACGGCGCCCATCGGGTCCCAGTCGTCCGGCAGGTCGAGCGCGCGCCGGACGACGTCGCGGCAGAACATCGTGCTCGACACCCAGCAGGAGCCGAGGCCCTCGACGGCGAGGGCGACCAGCAGGTTCTGGACGCCCGCGCCCGTCGCGACCACGAACATCTCCCGCTCGGCGGCCGCGCGGCGCTCGTCCGGGTAGTCGTGCGACCCGTCCATCACCAGGCACGGGACGACGAGGTACGGGGCGCGGCGCAGCACGTCGCCGCGCCGCAGCCGCCTGGTGATCGACTCCTCGGAGAAGCCGTCGCCGCGCAGGTCGGCCTCCCACGCGTCGCGCATCGCGTCGAGCAGGCCGGTGCGCGACTCCGCCGACTCCAGCAGGACGAACCGCCACGGCGTCGTGTGGTGCGGCGCGGGCGCGAGGATCGCGGCGTCCACCGCGCGCCGCACGGCGGCGCCGTCCACGGGCTCGTCGGTGAACTCCCGGATCGTGCGGCGCGCGCGCAGCACGTCCGCCGACCCGTACCGGAACATGTCCTCCGCAGGGGGACGGACGAGCGCGCGCGCCCCCGGGCCGTCGTCGGGCGTCACGAGGGCGCCGAGCCCCCGCACCACCGCGATCGGCACCCCGGACAGCTTGCCCTTCACCAGCTCGGCCGCCGCCGCGATCTCGTCCGCGACCGCCGTGACCGTCGCCTCCAGCCGGTTGCCGTGCGCGTCGTCGCGGCCCCGCAGGTCGTCGAGGGGGGTGAGGCCCGCGACGCCGATCGCCGCGTCCGTCAGCCCGTTGCGCCACGGCCGTCCGAGGGTGTCCGACACGATGACCGCCACGTCCTTGCCCGTGTGCGCGCGCACCCCGGCCCGGATGGCGCGTGCGGACGCGTCAGGGTCCTCGGGCAGCAGCAGCACCGTGCCGGGCGCCGTGTTCGACGCGTCGACGCCCGCCGCGGCGAGCACGAGCCCCTGCCGCGTCTCCACGATCCGCGTCTCGCCGCGCGCGTGCGCCCGCCGCGCCACGACCCGCACGGTCTCCGCGTCGATCGCCTTCTCCCGGTCGTCCGCGACCAGGACCCGGCCCTCCGCCTTGCTGACGATCTTCGAGGTGACGACCAGCACGTCGCCGTCCTCGATCAGGTCGCCGGGGACGAGCGCCGCGACGTCGTCGCCCTCGGCCACCTCCGGCAGCCCCGGCACCCCGAACACCCGCAGGTTCATCGCGCGTCCTCGTCTTCCCGCCGCAGCTCCAGCGCCAGGTCCAGCGCCGCGCGCGCGAGGTCGGCCGTCGCCGCCGCGTCGCTCATCAGCAGCGGCCGCGCCCGCACCTCGACGCCCTCGACCCGGACGTCCGCGTCCGCCTCGGCCACGAGCCAGCCGTCGATCAGCCCCGGCCCGTACAGCTCGCCGACCGCCTGCGCCGTCGTCTCCACCCCGAGCGCCGTCAGGCACGCGTCCGCCATGCCCCGCACCGGCGCGTCCCCGATGATGGGGGAGACGCCCACGACCGTCTTCGCCGCGACCGCGTCCCGGATGCCCGGCACCGACAGGATCGTCCCGATGCTGACCACCGGGTTCGACGGCGGGAACAGCACCACGTCCGCCGCGCCGATCGCCGCGAGCACCCCCGGCGCCGGCTTGGCGTCCTCCGCCCCGACCGGCGCGATCGACAGCGCCGGGAGGGACGCGCGCAGCCGCACCCACCACTCCTGGAAGTGGATCGCGCGCCGCCCGTGCTCCGGGTCGTCGACCACGACGTGCGTCTCGACCTGGTCGTCGGTCATCGGGATCAGCCGGACGCCCGGCTTCCACCGGTCGCACAGCGCCTCGGTGACCGCCGACAGCTTGTACCCGGCCTCCAGCATCTGCGTCCGCACGATGTGGGTGGCGAAGTCGCGGTCGCCCAGCCCGAACCAGCCCGGCCCGACCCCGTACGCGGCGAGCTCCTCCTTGACCGTGAACGTCTCGTCGGTGCGTCCCCAGCCCTGCTCCTCGTTGATCCCGCCGCCGAGCGTGTACATGACGGTGTCGAGATCCGGGCAGACCCGCAGGCCGAACAGGGAGATGTCGTCGCCGGTGTTGCCGATCACGGTGATCTCCGCGTCCGGGACCGCCGACCGGAGCCCGCGCAGGAAGCGGGCCCCGCCGATGCCGCCCGCCAGCGCCACGATGTTCATGCCGATCACCCTACGGCCTGCTCAACGGACCCCGCGGGGCCGCTCCGGTGCGCCTCACGGGATCCGGGCGCGGACGCGCGAGAATGGACGGGCGGTGACGTCCGGCGGCGGTGACGTTCGACACTCGCCAACGTCCGGACCGGGGTCCGCGCACCGGCTCGCGGCGCGGTACGCGGCGGTCCGGCGGCGCCCCGACATCACCGCCGGACGACCGTCGAATGGTCTGGCTCGTCCGGCCCGTGACGATTTCGCGCCCGGCGGGGTACGGAGACGTCGGCGGGCGAGATGTGCAAAGCTTTGCCGTGTCATCGGAATGCCTCGGTCTGGAGAAGTCGCAGTGAACAAGGAAGCCGTCCAGCGCCTGCGCGAACCGGCCGCCTGGGTCCTGCTCGCCGCTGCGGGCGTGCACCTGCTGGCGGGCATCATCCGGTTGCTGGGCGGTAACGGGGAATTCACCTCCCGCGCCTACGACGAGAGCGTCGGCGGAGTGTTCACCGAGGTCTACATCGTCGCGATGGTGGTCCTCGCGGTGCTGCTCACGACCTGGGGCACGGCGACGCGGCAGGCCCGCAACATCACGATGGGCGCGCTCGGCGTCCTCGGCGGGATCCTGCTGTTCGGCGTCATCAGCTGGCTCGGCGGAATGCTCGCCGAGGGGCCCGACTCGATCTACAAGCTGACGACCTTCCTCATCGGCGCCGCGAAGGTCGCCGTGATGGGCGTCGGCGTCTGGTTCGTCCTGACCGTCTTCCAGGGCATGCAGGCCGCGCGCCCGAAGCCGCAGCCGCAGATGCAGCAGGGCTACCCCGACTTCGGCTACCAGCAGGGCCCGCCCGGACAGCCGCAGCCCGGCCAGTTCGGCCAGCCCGGCCAGCAGTTCGGCCAGCCCGGCCAGCCGCAGCAGTACCAGCAGTTCGGCCAGCCGGGGCAGCCCGGCCAGACCGGCCCGCAGGGCGACCAGCCCCAGCAGTTCGGCCAGCCCCAGCAGCAGTACGGGCAGCCGCAGCAGTACGGGCAGCCCGCCCAGCCTCAGCAGCAGTACGGCCAGCAGCCCGGCTACCAGCAGCCGGGGCAGCCGTCGCAGACCGGCCCGGGCGCGCAGCACGAGGACGAGATGGGCGAGTGGACCCGCGCCTACGGCGGCGGCTCCCCGGCCGCCCCGGAGCAGGGCCCGCAGGGCACCCAGCCCGCCCCGCCGCAGCCGGGCGAGCAGCGCCCCGAGGAAGGCGGCGACTGGTACCGCGACAACCGGCCGCCGCCCCCGCAGTGAACCGGCCGCGCCGACCCCGGTGACGGGCCCGTGACCCGCTTGTGATCGGCGTCATGATCGGTGCCGAGATCGGCATCGTGATCGGCGTCATGATGGGCGGTGTGATCGGTCTCGTGATCGGCGCCCGATCGGTCGCGTGATCGGCGGAAGGCGCGCCGCGCGCGGTGCCCGCGGCGCGCGAACTTCCCCCAGGTGACCGGCCGATTAACTGATCTTCAGCCAAAGGTCATCAGGGGTATCTGTACATAACCCGCTATGTCCCCGCGCGAACTCGTTCCGCTTGACGGAGCGGGCACTACACACGTGTAATTTCGTGGGTGTAGTTTCTATGCCTTCTCGGGGGAAGGAGCCTGAGGGAAGGCATTGATCCAGGGGGCTCCACGGGCAGGGAGGTGCGCTGTGAGCGAGGTGGTCATCCCGCTGGCGCACGGCACAGACGGCGAAGAGATGGGCTGGCAGGAGCGCGCACTGTGCGCGCAGACGGACCCGGAGGCGTTTTTTCCGGAGAAGGGCGGCTCCACTCGCGAGGCCAAGAAGGTGTGCCGCGCATGCGAGGTGCGTACTGAGTGCTTGGAGTACGCGCTGCAGCACGATGAACGTTTCGGTATTTGGGGCGGGCTGTCCGAGCGGGAACGCCGGAAGCTGAAGCGCCAGGCCGTCTAGCGGCGGGCCCGCCGGCCGCGCGTCCGGCGGGCGGGACCGCCGCCGGTGCGATCCGGCGGCGGCGCCCCGGCCGGGAAGGCGGGAGGCGAGAACGAGCCGGGTCCGGCCGGCGCCGTGGGGGAGCGGCGCCGCGCGGACCAGGACCGGGAGCCCACCGCCCGCCCGTCCGGCCGGATGCCGCCGGACGCGTGCGCGCGGACGGCCGCCCATAGACGCCGGAATACACGAAAGAGCCGTGGCGACCCCCCGGGGGGCCCCCGGCCGCCCCGATGCCGCGCGGGCAACGCGCCCCCCCACAGGCCTCCCCGGCG
>NZ_JBFAUZ010000095.1:0-11369 GCF_040679555.1 Spirillospora sp. NPDC052242 | reverse complement strand
GTCCGGGGTCCGCAGCATGACGATGTCGGCGCGGACGCCGTCCAGCCCGACGACACGGTCGACCGAACTTCCCTCGACGAGCGTCTCGCCCTCCGGCTCCATGCCGAGCTCGGTGAAGAACGCGGTCACCGCCTTGATGTCCTCGACAACGATGAGGACGTTGTCCATCCGCAGGATCGTCATGCCGGTTCCTTCCTCCTCGCGCGGCCGCCGCTGCCACTGATGTAGCTGGGACGGAGCCGGTCCCGCATTCTCGACACGGGCGGCACACCGAATTCCAGCCGACCGCGCGGCAAGGTTCAGGCAGGCGGCCCCCCGTGGCCGCCCGCGGCACGAGCCTGCAGCAGACCTTCGACCCCGTCCAGAAAGGTTTCGCAGACCAGGTCCGGGTCGAAGAGGCAGCCTGCGGCCATCGCGCCGTCGCGCAGCATCACGAAGTGCCTGGCCGCAGGCCCGGCGGGCGTCTCCCGGATGCGCGCCAGCAACTCCGTCACGGTGTCCAGGAACCACTGCCGATGGGCGAGGACGGCCTTGTGCACCGGGTGATCGGGATCGGGGTATTCGGCGACGGCGTTCAGGAAGGCGCACCCGCGGAAACCGGAGGACCGGATGCCCTGCGCGATGGACTCGCCGATGGCCCGAACGGTGTCGGCCGGTGGTAGCCCGCGGGCGACGGCATCGTCCACCTGCGCGCGCATGCCCCGATCGACCTCGGCCAGATAGGCGAGGACGAGGTCTTCCTTGCCGGGGAAGTGCCGGTAGAGCGTGGCCCGCGTCACCCGGGCCTCCGCGACGATCCGATCGATCCCGACCGAGTGGATCCCCTCCGCGTAGAAGAGCCTGGTCGCCGTGCCGAGCAGGCGGGAACGCGCCTCGGAGGGGCGGCCTTCGGGTCCTTGGCTCATGCCGCCAGCCTAGCGAGTAGAACGTTCGGTCTTGACGGAACGCGGCGCCCTTGCGATGGTTAGCAAGACAGAACGTTCGTTCTACCTAGGAAAGGTCCCCCGTGACCACGCTCGCTTCGCCCGGCATCGCCGGGACCGCTTCCGCCCTGCGGCGGCTGTACTTCGCCCGCTTCGGATTCGCCGTCGTCTGGGCCCTCGCGATGTTCACGACCGCCTCCGAACTGGGGCCGCTCGCGGTCGCTCTGCTCGTCCTGTACCCGCTGTTCGACGCAGCCGCCGCCGTCATCGACGCCCGCGCGTCGCGCACCACCGGATCGTCCGCGCTGCTGTACGCGAACATCGCGGTCAGCTCGCTCACCGCCGTCGGCGTGGCCGCCGCCTGCGCGTCCGGCATCCCGGCGGTCCTGCGGGTGTGGGGCGCGTGGGCGGTCGTGGCCGGGTTGGTCCAGCTGATCGTGGGCCTGACCCGCCGCACGATGGGCGGCCAGTGGCCCATGATCGTCAGCGGTGCCGTCTCCGTACTCGCGGGCGGCTCGTTCATCATCGGCGCCTCCGCCGAGAACCCCACGCTGACCAACGCGGCCGGCTACGCGATCCCCGGCGGCGTCTTCTTCCTGATCTCGGCCATCCGCCTGGGCCGCGCCACGCGAGCGGACGGGCACGGTGCCCTTGACCTCGATCGCGCTTGAGGTCGGAGAGTGGTGCCCATGAACCCGATGAATGCCGACGTGCGAGCGCGCGAAGCCGAAATCGAAGCGATCGAGCGAATTGTGGCGGCCGTGGAGGACGCCCAGAACAACGAACGTCCCGACGACTTCCTCCGCCTGTTCCGGCCTGACGCGATCTGGACGACCGGGGGCGGCAAGCGCCTCTTCGGCCTCGATGAGATCGCGGCGTTCACCCGCCAGGTGCTTCCGAACGGGATGCAGGACATGACCGTCACGTTCGAACTGGAACACGTGCTGTTCATCCGTCCCGACGTCGCCGCCGTCAAACTGCGCCAGGTGTACCGGACGCCTGATGGCCAGGACGTGGGAACCCCGCTGTGGATCCTGTCGAAGGAAGAGGGGGAATGGCGCCTGACCGCCTGCCAGAACATGGCCGCCCCCGACGACGAGGTGGAGCCGGCCGAGGCCGGCAGACAAGTCTTCGGCCCCGGAAGGTAACGGGAGGTGGCCGGGACGATGCTGCCCGGGTGAGCAACGCGATTTCCTATACATGGCGCGGACCCATCACCGATGACGAAATGGTCGACCTGGTCCAGTCGCGCGGCGGCCGGGCCGTCGTCGGCTGGTGGGACCGGATCAGCCGACGCTGCCTCGGCTGGGCTTCCTACGAACCCTTCGATCGGCGCGCGGCCGTCTCGTCGGCGAGCAGCGAGTGCGCCTTGGCCACGAGTTCGTCCAGGTCTATCCCGGTGGTGGCTTTGCCGAAAGCAATGCGGTCGCCCGTGCCCACGCTCCGCACCTTCCCACCCGCGCAGAGCCGGAAAGTCACGCGGCCGGTCGTGCTCGGCGGGTTCAGTCGCTCGCGGGGAGACCGGCGTCGTGGGCCAGGATGGCGGCCTGGACGCGGTTGGCGCAGTCGAGCTTGGTGAGGATGCGGCTGATGTGCGCCTTGACGGTGCCTGCGGCCATGTAGAGCCGTTCGGCGATCTCCGCGTTCGACAGCCCGGCCGAGACCAGGCGGAGCACGTCGCGTTCGGTGTCGGTGAGTCGCTCGATCCGGCTCCTGGCCGCCGCCTCGGCAGGGCCGGAGTCGGAGACGAGGTGGCGTTCGATGAGCCGGCGGGTGATCTGCGGCGCCAGGATCGACTCGCCGGTGGCGGCGACGCGTACGGCGCGGATCAGCTCGTTGGGCGCGGTGTCCTTGAGGAGGAACCCGACGGCCCCGGCGCGCAGGGCCTCGGCGACGTTGCCGTCGTCGTCGTAGGCGGTGAGCATCGCGATGTTGGTACGCGGCGACTCCCGGGCGATGCCGGCGATGGCGGTGAGTCCGTCCCCGCCGGGCATGTGCACGTCCAGCAGGGCGACGTCGATCTCCTGCTCGCGGCACGCGCGGACCGCGGCGGGCCCGTCCTCGGCCTCGGCGACGACCTCGATGTCGTCGGCGTGCCCCAGGATGAGGCGGATTCCGGCACGCATGAGCGTCGCGTCGTCGGCGATGAGGGTCCGGATCACCGGATCATTCTAGGAGGCCGAGGACGATCAGCATGGCGAGCCCGGCGACGACCGGGACGGCGGTCAGTGCGCCCAGGCAGCCCGCGCCGAGGACGCGGGGCATCGTCAGCACCTCGGCGTCGAGCGGGGGCGGCACCTCGACCGGCACGGGTCCCTCCCCGGACGCCGGCGGGTCGGCGGGCACGGACGGGCGTGCGGGCAGGTCGGCTGCGATCTGGAAGCCGCCCTCGGGGGTGGGGCCCGTGGTCAGCGCGCCCTGGAGCAGGGCGACCCGTTCCTCGAGGCCGATGAGTCCCTGCCGGGTACCGGGCGCGCGCCCGCGCGCGTCCGCTACGGGGCCGTTCGTCACGCGGACGCGTACCCGGTCGTCTTCCAGGGCCACCTCGACCCTCGCACGCGCGTCCGGGGCATGCTTGTGGACGTTCGTCAGCCCTTCGCGGACGACGCGGTGCACGGCATGGCGGGTCCGCGGATCGGCGCCGGCGAGGTCGGGGCCGGGCCACACCAGCTCCACGTCGACACCCGCCTTGCGGGACTCGGCGACGAGGTCGGCGATGTCGGCCCGGGTCCCGCTGCGTTCGGCTTCGGGGGCTTCGTCCGTGACATCGCGGAGGACCCCCAGGATGCCGCGCAGCTCGCTCATCGCGGTGGACGCCGAGGTGCGCAGCAGCTCGGCCTGGCCGCTGAGCTCGGGCGCGTCACGTGCCGCCGTCAGTTCGAGCGCGCCCGCGTGCATCGAGATCAGGCTGAGCCGGTGGCCGAGCATGTCGTGCATCTCGGCGGCGATGCGCGCGCGTTCCTTCATGCGCGCCTTGTCGGCGGCCAGCCCCTGGGCCCGCTCCAGGTAGGCGTTGCGTTCGCGCAGCAGGCGGACGCGCGGCCTGCGCCGACCCCGCAGGGCACCGGCGAGCGCCGGGAACACGAGGAGGACGGCGACACCGATCGCGTTCCCGGCGAGGACCGCTCCCAGTCCGTCCGGCGCGTCCCGCTCGACAACGAGGCCGAGGAGCAGCCCGGCCGCCGCGGTCGCCGGTACGACCGTCCACAGGCGCCGGGCGGGACGGACGCGCCGTGCCGCCGCGTACGCGACGATCGGCAGGACCGCCGTGGCCCCGATGTTCCCGCCGGCGAGCACCGGCGCCGTGGCCGCGAGGGCCGCGAACGGCCAGTGCCTTCTGGCGGGGAGCAGCAGGGCGGCCCAGCACGCGCTCGCGGCGACGGCCGCCACCCGGGCCGGCGACGGCGGCGACCACAGCAGTTGCAGGAATCCGGCGGCGAGCGCGACGAGGAAGAGCGCCACCTCGGCGGCCACCACATGCCGCGGCGCCGAAAGCACCGCGGTCCGCGCCTCGCGGACGGCGTCCGCCGCGCGAGTACGGGCCCATCCGGACGGCGCAGGCAACTGCGGGCACCTCACCTTCGGCCGGTCGATATGCCGGGTCTGGACGATCTACTCCGACATGATGGCCGATCGGCCATGAGGTCGGGGCCGATCGGCACATGCCCCGGTTCGACGCGCGTTCCTAGGCTGTCGAACGGTGATCGAAACCACCGTTCACCGAGCCCGCGACCGAAAGGACCGACATGCGGCCCGAACCGCACACCGCCACCGCCGACGCCTCGCGCGAGTTGAGGGAGATCCTGGTCGAGGCGTTCCGCCGGGCCATCGGGGACGGACGGTCGAACGTGGGGACCGAGAACGTGCTCTACGCGCTGCTCGACGGCGAGTCCGCCGCCAAAGAACTGCTGGCCCCCAAGGTCCGCGACACCGGATCGCTGATGGGGATGATCAAGGCGAAGGGCGCCGAGCACTGGGCCGGCGAGGACCGCGCCGCCGACGGCGCGCCCCTCGGCGGCCACGCCGCCGCGGCGCTGCTGCGCGAAGCGGCGTGGGCGGCGAGCGAGGACGAGGTGCCGCCACGGCCGACCGGTGCGCTCACGACCGCGCTCGCCCAAGCGCTCCTGCGGGCCGGGGAACTGGGTGTGTCGCGGGCGAACGCGTCCCACCTCCTCATGGGACTGCTGCACGACCGCGGCAACCGGGCGTGCGAGGCGCTGCTCGAACGGCGAATGGACCGGGACGATCTCATCGCCAGGCTCGAGGTGCATCCGAGCGCGCGCCAGGACGGAACGCGGCACCCCGACGGCGCCGCCGCGTTGCGCAACATGGGCGTGCTCAACAAGCGGGGCATGTACTGGGGCCGCCTGGCCAGGGCCCTGTCCGGCGGCGGCTTCGGGTCGCCGGTCATCCCCACGGTGCGCCTGGAGGCCGAACGCCAGGCCGTCCGGCTGGGGCACTCCGAGGTGACCGCCGTTCACCTCCTGCTCGGCATGCTCGCCTTGGACGACCAGCTCGCCGAGACCGGGCTGCGGCTCCGCGACGAGTGGACCGCCATGAACAAGGGCGCCGAACTGCTGCGGGACCGAGGCGTCACGCTCGCCGCCATGATGGACGCGCTCCCCGAACCGGACACGGCGGTTCCGTTCCGCCCGACGATGCACGAGGAGACCACACGGCTCCTGACCCGCGCACGCCTGCACTGCCACGAGCGCAAGGACCCGTCCACCGGAACCAGCCACCTCCTGGCCGTCCTGGCCGCGGAGCCCGGAGAATGCAGGTCGCTACTGACCTCGCTCGGCGTGGACACCGACGAACTCCGCCAGGCCCTCGAGCACTGAGGTCGAGATCGGCCCACCCGGGCGGGACGGGAACGGCGGGCGCCCGGCCCCGCGCGGCAGGGCGTCAGCCGGCGGAGTCGAGTTCGGGCAGGTTCTGCACCAGGGGCACGAACTCGGCCACCGACAACGACCCGTCGCCGTCGGTGTCGTAGTCGGCGAACAGCGCCTTGACGACCGGTGACAGGTCGCCGACCTCGGCCGCCGGGAACAGGCTCGCGACCGCCGCGGCCACCTCCTCCTCCGTGAGCCTCCCGTCCCCGTCGGTGTCGTACCGGGCGAACACCGCTTCGAACCGATCAGACATGATCACCTTTCCTGGAAGTAAGCCTGGCCCGATCGTAACCGCCGTCCACCGCGATCAAATCGCGGTGGCCACCTTCCACGCCGAGTGCATCGCGCCCTCGATGTAGCTGACCTCGGCGGCGTCGCCGACCAGGTGGACCTCGAGACCGGCCCGGGCCAGTTCGTCGGCGAGCGGCGCCGCCGCCGAGACGCCCGACGCCACGACGACCATGCTCGCCGGCGCGGACCGCGACTTGCCTTCGACCGTGAACTCGACGGCCTTGGGGGTGATGCGCTCGACGGTCGCGTTGCGGTGGATCTGCACGCCCAGCTCGTTGGCGTGCTTGACGGCGGTCCAGCGGCGGGGCATAGCCATCGGCACACCGAGCTGCCGGCCTTCCTCGACCAGGGTCACCCGACTGCCGCGCTCGGCGAGGAACTCCGCGAGTTCGAGACCGACGAGCGATCCGCCGATGACGACGACGTTCTTGCTCATCGGCAGGAACTTGAGGTATTTGCGGCTCATGTGGCGAATCCTGCCGGGGCTCTTCGTGACACCGGTGAGACCGCCGAGCTTGCCGGCGACCCGCAGGAACAGCGGCTGGTCCGAGACGTCACCGGTGCCGGTCATCAGGCTGCGCAGGCTGTCACCGGTATGCACGTGGGGCAGGTCGCCGCCCGGAACGCTCGGACGTCCGCGCACGGCGCCCGTGGCGACGACGACGGCGTCGGGCGCGAGGGCCTCGACCGTCGCGGCGGTGGCCTCGGTCTTCAGCCGGACGTCGACACCGGCCCGCCGCACCTCCTGGGTGAGCCACTTCAGCAGGCGCTCATTGTCCGGGGTGGTCAGCGACGAGAACCACAGCGTTCCGCCGAGGCGGTCGGTCTTGTCCAGCAGGGTGACGCGGTGGCCGCGTTCGGCGGCGACACGTGCGGCCTCCATGCCGCCGGGACCGGCACCGACGACGACGACGTGCTTGGGGGACGTGGTGCGCGGGAACGGCAGCAGCGTCTCGTTGCCCAGCGCGGGGTTGACCGCGCACAGCGGGGTGGCGTCCCAGAAATTCTCCTGCACGCACACGTAGCAGTTGATGCACGGGCGGACCTGCTCGCTGAGCCCGGCCTTCAGCTTGTTGACCAGACCGGGATCGGCCAGCAGTTGACGGCCCATGGCGACGAAATCGGTGTGGCCCTCGGCGATCATCCTTTCGCCGACCTCGGGCAGCATGCGGCCGACGGTGATGACCGGGATCGACACCGCACGCTTCACGACCGCGGCGTTGGCGGTGTAGAAGCCGACCGTGTCCGGCAGCGGCCCGTCGGTGAAGTTCGCGAACGCGTTGAGCGCGGTGCCGGTGACGTGGATGGCATCGGCACCGGCCTGCTCGAACATGGCGGCGGCACGGGCGGCCTCGTCGGGCGTCAGCCCCTCGGACTCGCCGTACTCCTGGCCCGCCAGCCGCACGATGACGGCGAGGCCGTCACCGACCTCGTCCTTGACCGCACGGATCACCTCGCACGACAGCCGCGCCCGGTTCTCGAGCGACCCGCCGTACTCGTCGGTGCGCTGGTTCGAGTAGCGGCTCAAGAACCCGCCGAGCACGTAGTTGTGGGCGCAGTGGATCTCGACGGCGTCGCCACCGGCGGCCTTCACGCGGCCCGCCGCCTCCGCGAACATCCGGACCAGCCACGCGAGGTCCTCGTGGGTGGCCTCACGGTGGGCGGCCTTCTTCCCCTCCTGGATCGCGGCCATCTTCCCGAGCTCCTCGGGAGTGCAGTCGATCATCATGCTCATGTCGCTGGGAGGCTTCGGGACGGACGGCACCAACTGCGGTCGACCGTCGAGGGTGTCGATCCGGGCGACCTTGCCGTGGTGCACCATCTGCACGCACAGCTTGCTGCCGGCCTCGTGGACCGCGTCGGCCAGCGCCCTGAGGCCGGGGATGAACCGATCCTCGGACAGACCCGGCTCCTTGCGGCTGGTGCAGCCCGCCGGATACGCCACGGCGCAGCAGCCCGTGATGATCAGTCCGGTGCCGCCCTTGGCACGGGCCGCGAAGTGGTCTATGTCGGCCTGGTGGATCTCGCCGTCCTCGCAGAGGTTCATGTCCATCGCGGGGAGAACCACGCGGTTGGCCAGCGCGATGGGCCCGATCTTGCCGGGCGAGAGGAGGGCGGGGAACGTTCGCTGTCGGGTTACCACCTGCAGGAAGTTATTTCACAACACTGATTGTTCCCGGCCTCTTCTCGCTCACCGAGACGCCACCTGGACGCATCGCCGCCCGAGCCGTCGGTCACGCACCGGCATGCGACGGTCCGCAGGCGCCGATGGTCCGAACCGCCGCGCAGACCAACGAGTTCCTGCACGTCCGCCCGGTGACAAGCCGATGCGGAATGACCGTCCCGCGTCGCTGTCTGCCGGCGCCCATGAGCGAACAAGCGCATCCGCAGATGCAGATCCGTTGGCGACTTTCCCAGAAGCGACGAATGAAGCGGCAGATCAGACGCGGTGACACGGTTTCCGGTACGCACAGCCGTTACCCCGACACCACAAACCCGGAGGACACCAAACGCTTCGGCCCGTGCGCGAGACCTCACGATCGTCCTGGACGGTGAAAGATCCGAAACTGCACGAACTTTTTCGTGCTGCGGTAAGTCCTAGGACGTCCGCATAAGCGCGCGAGTTCATGCCGTACCGGGTCGGACTGATCACAGCCCGGCGCACCAACTCCCCGGACCACACTCGCATCCCATCTTTTACAACGCGGCCACAGGGGCTGCGCACGGAGATGGGAGCGGCACCTATGCAGAAAATCGTGTTCACCGGCATGGCGGCGGCGCTGGCGCTCGGCCTGACGGCCTGCGACGGCACCGGCGACTCCGCGGCGCCGACGCCCGCCTCGTCCGTCGCTTCCACGCCCGCCCCGAGCGAGACCGACGTTTCCACGCCGAACGCCTCGTCCCCCGTGGAGTCGGACACTCCGGAGGCCCAGGAGCCTCCGAGCGAGACGCCGGGCGGCCAGCAGATCGAGTCCAAGTGGGGACGGTTGCGTTACCTGGCGCCGGGCAAGTTCACCGTCGACGGCGTCGCCTTCTTCACCGCCAACGCCACCGTCCTCTACGTCGCCGGTGACACCTGCCCGGACGGCAGCAAGCCCCCCGGCGACAGCAAGTGCAACATGGACGGTTTCGAGCAGTGGGTGCAGGCCGCACCGCACAACGCCGTCGTGGAGTTCTCCGGCCAGTCCGCGACCCTGATCCGAGAGACGCAGTAACAGCCCGGTGAGCTCGCGCTCTCCCTCAGCCCGCGGCGGCTATGAACCGTACGACCCTGACGCCGGCCTTGGCCAAAGCCGCCGCCGACGGCGTTCAACACAAAGCGGTGCCGGTAACCGTAGCCGGCGCTACAACACATTCACTCTGATCGAGTTCCCCATAGCACGGATAGATGCAGAACTTGGCGAACCAGCCCGACGCCGACGACGGAGAGAAGAGCGATGACGGGCGGCTGACGAGCCCCGAGAAGAAAGAACTGCCCGAGCTACGGCGCCGTACCGGCAGTTCGAGATGAAGAACCAGATTCTCCAGCAGACCGCGGCCTACACGCGTGCCTGTCCATCCCCCTTGGACGCCCCGCTCCAGGGCAGTGGAATCGATCATGCTGGCCGCACTCCGCACGCCGCCGATCCGGCGCGGGTCGGGCATCAGCAAAGCGACCCTCCGCGATGCAGCAGGCTGCTGAAGGGGAGAGCAGCAATGCCTCCCGGGAACAGCCCCAGTGGCGAGCGCGAACACACGGGGCCGCCGCAACGAACATCGCGCCGCGTCGGTCCTGACGTCCGGCCTCCCCTCGACGTCCGCATCATCGGGACACTGCCGGGGAGAGGCGTTCGACCGGGCATGAGCGAGTGCCGCGGCGCACGCGCCGCGGCACTCGGTTCGGCGCGTTGGGATCGCTTTCGCCGACTCCGCTCTCGGGAACGAGGCTGATGCCAACGGGGTCGCCGGTGCCGTTCAGGGCCCGGAAGACCCCGGCGCCACGCCGGGCCGCCACGGCTCTGAAGGCGCAGCACCTCGCCTTTCGATGCCCGTGGAAGGAACGCCGAATCCTTGTACGGTCGAGTTCAGGCAGGTGCAACGACCTCTGCTTCGCAGGCGAAGCACATCAGTGTGTGCTCCACCACGCGGCCCTGCTCGAACCGCTGGCCCGACTCGACGGCGTACTCGTCGCACTCAGGGCACGTCCAAGGGCCGGGTTCGCCCTGCTTCGCCGAACGGATGAGGTGATCCCACTCATCGTCACTCATCCCGGGATCTTACGGCTCTCTGGGGCGTCGGCTGAGGCTGAGATGCCGACTCCCATGAGCGACGACCTCGTGTACGTCCACCTGGCGGGCGGTCCTTGCGACGAGGGCGGCACGCCACAGTGGACCGGTCCGCGCATGCCGAGACGGGGTCCGGGGTTCGCCTTCGTACCAGAGGATGGCTCCTCCTGCCGCTGTCCAATCCCCCAACCTTTCACCGGCTCGGGCCGCGCTGTACGAACTGAACGGACTCCCTGAAGAGGTCCGAGACGGCTCCTCCTCAACTGCCTCCTTCACTTCTTGGGGGCTGGCGAAGGCTTATCCGTCGCAAGGCATCTCACGGCCACGGTGTACCTTCCCGAACGAAAAGGTACGCCGCAATTTGCGGTCGCGTGTCCTGGCCTCCCGGTCTGTAGATCCCTCAACCGATCACCGCTTCCGTCGGGATTCGTTCCGCATGCTTGGCCGACGACCCGCGGGGACGCCCGTACTCGTTCAGGTCGGTTCAAGATCAGTTACGTGGGTAACTCCCAGCGTGGCTTTCAGGAGCCAGCTCCTCAGTAGGCTGCCTCTCAACTAAGGGCGGTCCGGTGGCTCTAAGACCGTGTCTTGATCGGACGAGTTGTGGGAGTTGTTCCAGCGGGTGGCCCCACCTGCACCGACACGGCCGCAGGGCGGTGGGCGGCGGCGTGCCGACGACCGCAGCGTCTTGGCGGCGATCGTGTTCGTGGCCACCACCGGCTGCACTTGGCGCCAACTCCCGCCCACATTCGGCGCATCGTGGCAGACGGTGCACCGCCGGTTCACCGAGTGGAGCGCCGCGCGGGTGTGGGCAAGCTGCACCGGATCCTGCTGGACGAGCTCGGCGCGGCCGGTGAGCTGGACTGGTCGCGGTGCGCGATCGACTCGGTGAGCGTCCGCGCGGCCAAAGGGTGCCCCTATGTGCTTCGTCAAGCTGTGGAGGGGGTTGGTGGTCGGTACGGGGTGCCGTCGCGGAGCATGACGAACAGTACGTCGGT
>NZ_JBFAUZ010000094.1:0-11454 GCF_040679555.1 Spirillospora sp. NPDC052242 | reverse complement strand
GTCGTAGCCGTCGGGGAGGCGGGCGACGAACTCGTGGACGTTGGCCGCGCGGGCCGCCGCCTCGATCTCCTCGTCGCCCCTGCCAGCGGGGACGCGCGGCCGTCCCGTGTTCGGCGGGCGGGTGCGTCAGACGCGTTCGGCGGGGGCCGGGATGGTGGGCTTGTGCCGGACCTTGGCGAGCATCTTGCGGGTGGTGGCCAGGTAGTAGTCGCGCGGCATCGTGCGGACCCGCAGCGGCAGGCGCGGGTACACCAGCGACAGCGCGCCGAGCAGCAGCCGGAACCGGAGGCGCCGCGCCGCGTTCCACTTCCAGCCGTACTGCTCGCGGATCGGCGCGGGCATCAGCCCGGCGGTGAGCAGCCGGATCGCGGCCAGGCCGGGCGCGGCCAGGAGCCCGGCCGGCAGCTTCGGGTTGAGCACCTGGTCGGCGACGGCGCGCGACGCGTCGCTGATCTCGATCGTCCGCAGCATCTCGGCGTAGTACTCGCGGAAGTCCCGGTAGGTGTCGGGCATCCGCCCCTCCGGGCAGCCGATGATGGTCGCGTAGACCTTCGTCTGCCCGTAGAACTCCTCGAGTTCCCGTTCGTGCAGTTTCCGGCGGAAGAGCGCCTGGTAGAACTGCGCGGCCACGGCGAACAGGGTCGCGGCCACCCACACCTGCAGGTCGGGGTCGTTCGCCCGGTATCCGGGGCCGGTGACCTGCTCGTGCCCCTTCCAGACGAGGGCGCTGAACGTCTCCGCCTCGTCCTTCGTGCCGAACTGGACCGCGTACAGCCACCCCATGGTGTTGCGGAGGCGGCGCAGCGGATCCTCGTGCGTGTAGCTGTGGTCGTAAACGCCCTGGGCCACCTGCGGGTGGGCGGTCTGCAGCAGCGACGCCGCGCCGCCCGCCGCGATGAGCGCTCCCTCGCGGGCGATCACCCGGATCATGTCGTCGTCCCGGAACAGTCCCTCGGTCATGACGATCAGTGTAAGTAAGTACTTGCGTGCGGGAAAACCCGGGGGACAAGATCGCCCCGGAGCGGGGATAATCACCCGCATGTCCGACTCGATCCCGATCCGCGGTTCGGTCTCGATCCCCGAGACCGAGCTGCGCTGGCGCTTCTCCCGCTCCTCGGGGCCGGGCGGGCAGCACGTCAACACCAGCGCGACCGCCGCCGAACTGTCCTTCGACGTCGCCGCGTCGCCGTCCCTCCCCGAGCCCTACCGGTCCCGCGCCCTCGAACGCCTGGAGGGACGGCTCGTCCGGGGCGTCCTGACGATCCGTGCGGAGGAGTACCGGTCGCAGGTGCGGAACCGCGACGCCGCCCGCGCGCGCTTGGCGTCGATCCTTGCCGACGCCATCGCGCCGCCGCCGAAGAAGCGCATCCCGAAGAAGATGCCGCGCGGCATCAACGAGCGCCGGCTGGAGAACAAGAAGCGCCGCTCGGCCGTCAAGCGCGAACGCTCCCGCCGCTGGGACTGACCCGCGCCCGGCGGCCGGACGCGCCGCACAAGGTCATCCGCCGCATTCGGACGGGCCGAAAGCGGGCATGCCAACGATCTTGCCCGTTCCGGGCGGCGCCCCGAGACTGGAAAACCGATCTCGGCGTCGCGCCTGAAGGGAACCGGACGTGCCCGTCAAGCCGTGGGGTGTCGACACCGTCGCGGGTCGCGTCCGGGCACTGGCCGTCCTGGCCCTGCTGGCCTTGGCGGTGCTGGTCGCCTCGGCGTACGCGGCGGTCGGGGACGCCCGCGAGGGGGTGCGGACGCTCGGCGAGCGCGAGGGTCCCCTGGCGGAGAGCATCGGCGACATGTACCTCGCGCTCACCGACATGGACGCGCAGGTGACCCGGGTCCTGCTCACCGAAGGCGAGGCCGGGTGGCTGTGCGCGCCGGAGGTGGCGGGCGCCGACTGCGAGCGCAGCGGCGCGCGGTACGTGTACGACATCCGGCGCGAGGACGCCCAGCGCGCCGCGCTGTCCGCCGCGAGCACCGGACCGACGGACCAGGCGCGCATGCGGACCGTC
The DNA here is from genome assembly GCF_040679555.1 of Spirillospora sp. NPDC052242. Taxonomy (NCBI): domain Bacteria; kingdom Bacillati; phylum Actinomycetota; class Actinomycetes; order Streptosporangiales; family Thermomonosporaceae; genus Spirillospora; species Spirillospora sp. NPDC052242. Next base: position 9,445 of record NZ_JBFAUZ010000094.1, on the reverse strand, counting down.
CAGGCGCTGCTGAACGGGCTCCACGACTACGACCGGCACGTCCAGGCGGCGATGGACGCGGCGGCGGGCCCCGGGGCGCCGCCGCCGGAGGCCGTCCGGGAGTACCGGACGGCGACCGCCCTCATGACCCGGGAGCTGCTGCCCAAGGCGTCCAACCTGGCCGGGGAGGAGGCCGCCGACGTCACGACCGCCTACCGGGAGGGGCGCTCGTCCGTCCTCGCCGGACGGCTGCGGGTGCTGGGCGCGGGGCTGGCCCTGGTGGCGGCGATGGCGGGCCTTCAGGTGTACCTGACCCGGCGGTTCCGCCGCCTGGTGTCCCTGCCGCTGGCCGCCGCGCTGGTGGGCGCGCTGGCGCTCACCACGACGGTGGCGACGCGGCTGACCACCGAGGCGGACCGGCTGCGGACGGCCAAGCAGACCGGCCTGGACCCCGCCCTCGACCTGACCCGCGTCCGGGCGCTCGGCACGAGCATGTACACCGACCGCGCCCGCCAGGTCCTGGACCCGGAGAACGCCGACCGCTACGACCGCCGCTACCTCGACAAGTCCCAGACGATCCTCCACGTCGCCGGTGCGTCCGACCTGGACGGCTACTACCGGGCCCTAGGTCGGAGCGTCGACTTCGGGGGCTACTTCGGCGCGCGGGCGCGCCAGGACGCGAACCACCCGGACGGCGAACTCCTGTCGGCGTACCGGACCTACCAGGACCTCGACCGGACCGTCCGGGAACTCGCCGAGGACGGCCGCCTCGACGCCGCCGCCCAAGCGCACCTGGACCCCCGCTGGCGGCACCTGCCGCATCCCGCCTTCCGGGCGTACGACCGCGAACTCGACGCCCGGATCAGCCGCCACCAGGCCCACCGCGTCCACGCCGCGCTCGAGGCCGAACGCGCGCTGCGGCCGATGACGTGGCTGCCGCCCGTCGCGGCGCTGGCCGTCGGCGCCCTGATCGCGGCCGGGATCTGGCCGCGCCTCGCCGAGTACCGCTGAGAACAGGAGCCGTCCGTGCGCACCGTCCGCAGCGCCCGCACCCGTGCCGCCACGGTCGCCCTCGCCGCGCTGTCCGTCGCCCTCCTGGCGGCGACCCTGACGGCCGCGCCGCTGGTGTACGGCGACGAGCCCGAGTCGATCACCGGACGGGACGAGCTGGTGATCGGCGTCGACGACGGCCTCCCCGGCCTGTCCGCGCGGACCGGCGACGGGCCGCTCGAGGGCTTCGAGATCGACGTGGCGACCTACGTCGCGGGACGGCTCGGCGTCGCCCCGGCCGACGTGACCCTCCGCCCGCTCCGCTCGTCCCTCCCCGAGGACGCGCTGCGCGACGGCACGATCGACATGGCGGTCTCGACCCGTCCCATCACCGCGGGGCGCAAGGACCGGGTCACGTTCGCCGGCCCGTTCTACCTCGCGCACCAGGACGTCCTCGTCCGGCAGGGCGACCGCACCGTCCGCAACGTCCAGGACCTGCGCGGCAAGCGGATCTGCAAGGTGCCCGGCTTCGACTCCTGGCAGGTGGTGACCGGCGAACGGGAGGTGGCCGCCGTCGCGGTCCCGATGACCTCCCACCGGGGGTGCGCCGAGTCGCTGGCCGCCGGACGCGTCGACGCCGCCACGACCGACGACCTGGTCCTCGCCGGGCTCGCGGCGGCCGTCCCCGGCACCACCGTGGTCAACGCCCCCTTCACGGACGTGAAGTACGGCATCGCCCTCCCCGAGGGGGACCGGGAGGGCTGCCTCGCCGTGAACCGCATCCTGACCGGCATGTACCAGAACGGCGCCGCCACGACCATGCTCAACCGGTGGTTCGGCACGTCCGGCCTGGACCTCCCCGCCACGGTCCCCCAATTCGAGGGCTGCCCCTGACCGGCGCTCCGGTCAGGGCTTGCGGGCGACGCCTCCGGTCATGAAGCGGACGTCGATGGTGCCGGCGTCCAGGATCGGCTCGTCCGGGCGCCACAGCGGCAGCGGCACGAGGCCCGGGGGGAGGATCTCCAGGCCGTCGAAGAACGCGGCCAGCTCGGCGGGGGTCCGCACCCGGCCCGTCCCGAGCTGCTCGAGGAGCTGCTTCTCCAGCGCGACCGACTCGGGCGCGTCGCCGAGCCGGGTGAAGTTGGTGATGAAGAAGTACGACCCGCTCGGCACGGCGTCGCGCAGCGTCCGCACGATCTCCCCGGGCCCCTCGTCGTCGGCGAGGTGGTGCAGGATGCCGCAGAGCATCACGCAGATCGGCTTGGAGAAGTCGAGGAGGCGGCGCACCTCGGTGTGCTCCAGCAGGGTCCGGGGCTCGCGGATGTCCGCCGTCACGACCGTCGTGTTCGGGTTGTCGGCGAGGATCGCGCGGCCGTGCGCCAGGACGATCGGGTCGATGTCCACGTACACGACGCGGGCCGCCGGGTCGATCTCGTGCGCCACCTCGTGGGTGTTCCGCGCCGTCGGCAGGCCCGATCCGAGGTCGAGGAACTGGGTGATGCCCTCCTCCGCCGCCAGGTACCGCACCACCCGGTGCAGCATCGCGCGGTTGTGCAGGGCGATGTCCCGCAGCTCCGGCATGATCTTCAGACTGGCCTCGGCGACCTGACGGTCGACGGCGAAGTTGTCCTTGCCGTTCAGCATCACGTCGTACACGCGGGCGGCGGTCGGGACGTCGGTGGGCACGTCCGGGGGCACCTGGGCCATGCGGGGCCTCATTCAGTGGGAGGGGATCTTCCCCGGCATCGTAGCCCGCGCCCACCCGAAACCGAGTCCGATTCGCCGACCCCGCGGGCCGTGCTCGCCGGGGCGCCGGCCCGGGGCGCCGGGAGGAAATCCGCGAGAGGCGGTCACATCGGTGCGGCGCCCTTCGTCAGTGCGGTGACGGAGCGAACGAAGGGAACCCGACCATGACATCCACCGCCTCCCGGACGGCGAGCGCGTCCCTGACGAGCTGTACGCCGCGGCCGCCGCGCGCTACGACGACAGGGCGCTCGTCACCCTCGTCATGGCGATCGGCCAGATCTGCTTCTTCACCCCGCTCGCACTGATCGGCAAGCCGCGCCCCGGCGTCGCGCCCGCCGAGCAGTGGCGCCCGGCCGAGTAACCGGCCCCTCCCCGGGCCCGGGACGCCGCCCGTCCCGGGCCCGCCCCCTCTCTCCCGGCGGTCCGTCGCAGGCGCAGCCTCCGGCCGCCGACGCACCCCCCTCGCATCTCCCCGAAAGGAGTGGTCATGACGCATGCCTCCAGGCGGGGGCTCGCCCTCGCGCTGCTCGCCGCCACCCAGTTCGTCCTCGTGCTGGACGCCTCGATCGTCGGGGTCGCGATGCCCTCGATCGGCGCCGACCTGGGGTTCGCCCCCGACGACCTGTCGTGGGTCGCGAACGCCTACACGCTGACCTTCGGCGGCCTGCTGCTGCTCGGCGGCCGGACCGCCGACCTGGTCGGACGCCGCCGCATGTTCGTGGTCGGCATGGCGCTGTTCGCCGCCGCGTCGCTCGCGGGCGGCCTCGCCGCGAACGCCGGGATGCTCGTCGCCGCGCGGGCCGGGCAGGGGATCGGCGCCGCGCTGGTGTCGCCGGCGGCGCTGTCGCTGGTGATGACGGTGTTCCCGGCGGGTCCCGGACGCAACCGGGCCATGGGCGTGTTCGGCGCCGTGGCCGGGGCGGGCGGCGCCGCCGGGTCGATCCTCGGCGGCATGCTGACCGAGTGGCTCGGCTGGCAGGCCACGCTCTACGTGAACGTCCCGCTCGCGGCCCTGGCGATCGTCCTCGCGCCGCGGCTGCTGCCCGAGGCGTCCGACCGGACGGCGCGCGGGTTCGACCTGCCGGGCGCGCTCACCGCGACCGGCGGCCTCGCGCTGCTGGTGTACACCGTGGTCGAGGCGGACGACGCCGGCTGGACCTCGCCGCGCACCCTCGGGACGGGGGCGCTCGCGCTGGCGCTGCTCGCGCTGTTCGCCGCCGTCGAGGCCCGGGCGGCGCACCCGCTGGTGCCGCTGCGGATCTTCCGGCAGCCGATGCTGCGCGGGTCCAACGTGATCGCGCTGCTGACGCTGGCGGCGATGGCGCCGCTGTTCTTCTTCCTGACCTTCTACATGCAGCAGGTGCTCGGCTTCGCGCCGGTCGAGGCGGGGCTGGCGCAGCTCCCGCTGGCGCTGGCGATCGCCACCACGGCCGGGGCGGCGGGCGCGCTGATCGCCCGCGCGGGGCTCCGGGTCGCGATGGCCGCGGCGCTCACCGTGACCGGCGCCGGGCTGGCGTGGTTCTCCCGCATGTCGCCGGACGGCTCGTTCGCCGCCGACGTCCTCGGCCCCACGCTGCTGATCGGCGTCGGCGCCGGGCTCGCGTTCGTCACCACGACCGTCGGGGCGACCACCGGCACCCGGCCCGAACAGGCCGGGCTGGCGTCCGGGCTGTTCAACACCGCCCAGCAGTTCGGCGGCTCGCTCGGCCTGGCCGCCGTCGTCGCGATCTCCACGGGCCGGACGGCGGACGTGCTCGCCGGCGGCGAGCGCGCCGCGGCCGTCGCGCTCACCGAGGGCTACCGCGCCGGGATGCTCGCCGCCGCCGCGGTCGCGCTGGCCGCGGGCCTGCTCGCCGCCGTCCTCGTCCCGCGCCGCGCGGCGGTCCCCGCCGCCGAGCCCGCCGCCCCCGCCGACCGGCCCGCTGCCGAATCCATTCCGGCCTGACCTGCTGAAAGAGGAGTCGTCGTGTCCGCCGCGAGCGCCGGGCGCAGCGCCGAGGGCGCCGCCGTCGAGCCGCGCACGATGCGCCCGGTGCGGTCCGGGCGCGCGGCGTCCGTCTCGACGGCGACCAGCAGGACCACCCTAAGTGAGTGTGGAGCGGCAGGGCTCGGGGCGCCCGGACGCGCGGGGCACGGGCGCCGTCGCGGGTTCCCCGAGCGTCCGGACGGCGAGCGCGCAGAGCGCGAACGCCGCGCCGAGGACGGTCGGGCCGATCCAGCCGGCGGCGTCGAACAGGGCCGTGGTCGCGGCCGCCCCCAGGGCGGAACCGAGCGAGTAGAAGACCATGTAGCCGCCGATCACCGAGCCGGTGCGGTCCGGGTAGGCGGTGGTGAGCGCGTGCTGGTTGCTCACGTGGACGGCCTGGACGGCGAAGTCGAGCAGGATCACGCCGACGACCAGCAGCGGCAGCGACCACGGGAGCTGCCCGATCGCGGCCCAGGAGGCGAGCAGGAGCGCGAGCGCGATGCCGGTGACCCGGCGTGCGTGCCCGGCGTCGGCCCAGCGTCCGGCCCGGGCCGCGCCCAGGGCGCCGGCGAGCCCGGCGACGCCGAACAGCCCGATCCGCGTCTCGTCCAGGTGCCAGGGCGGCCCGGCCAGCGGCAGCGCCATACCGCTCCACAACGTTCCGAACGAGGCGAACAGGAAGAACGCGACCAGCCCGCGGCCGAGGAACGGCCGCTGGACGAACAGTCCGCCGAAGGACCGCAGGAGCCGCCCGTACCGCGGCGCGTCCGGACGGACGTCCGCGGGCGGCAGGGCGAGGGCGAGCGGCGCGAGGACGGCGGCGAGCGCCGCCAGGACCAGGTAGACGCTCCGCCACCCCCAGGCGTCCGCGAGGACGCCCGCGACGACGCGGCCGCCGAGGATGCCGATCACCACGCCGGACGTCACGGCGCCGAGGTCGCGCCCCCGTTCGGCGTCCGGGGAGACCGCCGCCGTGTGCGCGACGGTCGTCTGCACGACGACCGCGAACAGGCCCGCGACGGCCAGCCCGGCGAACGCGGCCCACGCGGCCGGGGCGGCCGCGGTGATCGCCGTCCCCGCGGCCACGAGGGCGAGGTGCGCGGCGATCAGGCGCCTGCGGTCGAGGACGTCGCCGAGCGGCACCAGCAGCACGAGCCCCGCCAGGTAGCCGAGCTGGCCGACGGCCACGAGCCGGCCGAGCGCGTCGGCCGGAACGCCCAGGTCGCGGCCCATCGGCTCCAGCACCGGCTGCCCGGCGTACACGCTCGCCACCGCGACCCCGCACACGACCGCCGCCAGCAGTCTCGCCCTCCGGTTCACGAACACCCCCCGATTGGTTTCATTTTGCAACCGTTTGGAGCGTAGGGCAGGATGGTTTCAATACGCAACTCATTGGAGGGGTGATGACCGGCGGCGACACCGGCGGGCCGGGCCCCGCCTGGACCGACCCCGGCTGCCCGGTCGCCCGCACGGCCGACCTGGTCGGCGACCGGTGGAGCCTGCTCGTCGTCCGCGACGCGATGGACGGCGCCCGCTCGTTCACCGACTTCCAGCGGCGCACCGGCATCGCCCGCAACATCCTCACCGACCGGCTCCGCAGGCTCACCGCGCACGGCCTGCTCACGCAGGTCGAGGCCCCCTCGGGCAGGCGCAGGCTGTACGCGCTCACCGAGGCCGGCAAGGACCTCTTCGCCGTGATCGTCGCGATGCGGCAGTGGGGCGAGCGCCACGCCTTCGACGCCGGCGAGCCGCACTCGGTCCTCGTCGACGGCCACGGGGCGCGCGTCCCCGATCTCGTGCCCGCGGCGGCCGACGGAACGCCGCTGACGAGCGACACCACCTCGGTGCGCCGGCCCCGCCCCCCGGACGTCACGGCTTCGTAAGGGTCATCGGACGGTTCCGCGGATTAGCGTCACGCGCATGAAGAAGGCGATCGTGATGGTGATCGGTGCCGCCCTGCTGGCGGCCGGGTGCGGAGGCGGCGGGGAGACGGCCACCGCCGAACCGACGGCCGCCGAACCGACGGCGGCCGCGTCCGGGAGCCCGGCCCCGCCGGACTCGCGCGGGACGGGCGAGGACGTCCCGGCGGCGCTGCGGTTCGAGGGCGAGACGCTGGACGGCGAGCCGTTCGACGGGGCGGGCCTCGCCGGGAAGCCCGCGGTGTTCTGGTTCTGGGCGCCCTGGTGCCCCAAGTGCATCGCCGAGGGGCCCGACGTGGCCGAGGCCGCCGAGAAGTACGGGGACCGCGTCGCCTTCGTCGGCGTCGGCGGGCTGGAGAAGGACCCCGGCCGGTTGCGGGCGTTCGTGTCCCGGACGGGCACCCGGAACCTCACCCACCTGGACGACCGGACCGGCGACCTGTACGCCCACTTCGAGGTCGCCGCCCAGTCGTCGTTCGTCTTCCTCGCACCGGACGGGACGACGCGCCGGGCGTCCGGACCGCTCGGCGCCGCCGAACTGGGCCGGCACGTCGACGGCCTGCTCGGCTGACCGGTGGAGGAGATCGCGCTCGCGCTGGCCGCCGGGTCGGTGGCCGCGTTCAACCCGTGCGGCTTCGCGCTGCTGCCGTCCTACCTGACGCTGCTCGTCGCCGCGCCCGGCGCGGGCGGCGTCCGGCGGGCCCTGCGCCTGTCCGCCGCGATGACCGCGGGCTTCGTCACCGTCTTCGGCGCGTTCGGGCTGCTGGTCTCGGTGCTGACGGCGTCGGTCCACGAGTACCTGCCGTGGGTCACCATCGTCGTGGGCGCCGTCCTGGTCGCGCTCGGCGCGTGGCTGGCGTCCGGGCGCGAGCTGCTGCTCCGGCTGCCGCGCCTGGGGACGGGCGAACTGTCGGGGTCGCTCGCGGGCCTGTACGGGTACGGGCTCTCGTACGCCGTCGCGTCCCTGTCGTGCACGATCGCCCCGTTCCTGGCCGTCACCGGGCTGGTGTCCGGCGGGACGGGCGTCGCGGCCGGGCTCGCGGCGTTCGCCGCCTACGGCGTCGGCATGGGGCTGGTCGTGGGACTGCTGTCGATGCTCGTGGCGCTCGCGCACGGCGCCGCGGTCGCGCGCACCCGCCGGATCCTGCCCCACGTCTCCCGCGCGAGCGGCGTCCTCCTCGTGGCGGCCGGGCTCTACGTCGCCTACTACGGCTGGTACGAGACCCGGGTCTACGCGGGCGCGGACGCCGACTCGGCGGTCGTCGGCGCCGCCACCGAGATCCAGGGCGTGCTGTCCGGCTGGGTGGAGCGGATCGGGATCGGCTGGATCGCCGCCGCCTTCGCGGGCCTCGCCGCCGTCGCCGTGGTCGCCCGCCGGCTCCGCCGCCGCGAACGGGACACCGAGGACGAACCGGCGGGCCGTCCCGGCTGAGCCCGCCCGGCCCGGCCCGCGCTCGCCGGTGCGTGTTCACCGACTCGCCACCGGACGGCCACGGGCTCCATATCGGCGTGTCCCAACGTGGGCCTATGCGAATCGTCATCGTCGGGGGCGGCGTACTGGGCACGATGCACGCCGCCGAGGCCGTCCGGCGCGGCCACTACGTCCTCCAGGTGGAGCGCGAGCCCGAGGCGCGCGGCGCGTCCGTGCGCGACTCCGGCCTGGTGCGGGTCGGGGGACGCGCGGACGGCGCCGAGCTGTCCACGGCGCTTCGCGCGCGCGAGCTGTGGGAGCGGATCGGACGGGACGTCCCCGGCGCGGGCTTCCGCGCGAACGGGTCCCTCACCGTCGCCCGCACCGACGCCGAACTCGCCGCGCTCCGGGACCTCGCCGAACGCCCGGACGCCGCCGAGCGCGGCTGCAAGCTCCTCGACGCCGATGAGGCCCGCGCCGTCAACCCCGCGCTGCGCGGCGCGATGCACGGCGCGCTGTGGTGCGAGAGGGACGCGGCCGTCGAACCCCGGGCCGTCCTCCCGGCCGTCCGGGCGCACCTCGCCGAGTCGGGCCGGTACACGTGGCTGCCCGGCCGCGACGTGCGCGGCCTCGGCGACATGCGCGACGTCGGCACCGCGTCCGTCCGCGACGACCACGGCGCGACCCACGAGGCCGACGCCGTCGTCCTGTGCACGGGCGCCCCGCTGTCCGGGATGGTGCGCGACCTCGCGCCCGACCTGCCCGTCCGCCGGGTGCGCCTGCGGACGCTGCAGACCGCGCCGCTGGACGAGCCGCTCCCGACGTCCGTCGCCGCGGCCGCCGCGCGGCTCCTCATCGTGCAGCGCCTCGACGGCGGCCTGACCGTCGCCGACCCCCTCCCCCACGATGAGCCGTGCCCGCCCGGTACCGACGAGTCCGCCCACGACCGCCTGCGGGACGCCGCCGAGGCCGTCCTCGGGCGCCCCCTCCCGCCCGTCCGCCACCGCTGGGCGGACGTCCGCGCGCAGTGCGCCGACCCGTCCCGGATCGTCCACCGCGAGCGGGTCGCCGAGGACGTGTGGCTCGTCACCGGCCACGGCGAGCGCGGCACGACCTGCTCCCCCGCCATCGCCGAGGACACCGCCGACGAACTGAACCTGTGACCGCCCCGAGCCCGACCCCGTCCCGGACACCGACCCTCGGTTCTCCACGTGCACGAAGGCGAAGGCCGCCGGATACGGCCCCTACCGCCGCGGCGAGCCCGAGTACGCGTGGTACCAGGACCGCGACGGCGACGGCACCGTCTGCGAGAGCTGACCCCTGCCCCCGACGCGGCGGCGGCCCGGCGGGGAGGGGGTGGGGGGCGAACCGCCCGGCCCCCGCCCCGCGAGCAGGCGGCGAACGACCCCGGCTGACAGCAAGACAAAACGACCA
>NZ_JBFAUZ010000093.1:0-11479 GCF_040679555.1 Spirillospora sp. NPDC052242 | reverse complement strand
TCGGCGTCGTGGTCTTCGGGCGTGGGAGCGGGGGGTTCTTCGAGGATGACGTGGGCGTTGGTGCCGCTGACGCCGAAGGAGGAGACGGCCGCGCGTCGGGGGCGGCCGTTGGCGGTCCAAGGGGTGGGCTGGGTGAGGAGGGAGACGGCGCCGGCGTCCCAGTCGACGTGCGGGGTGGGCTCGTCGGCGTGGAGTGTTTTGGGCAGCACGTCATGTTCGAGAGCCATGACCATCTTGATGACCCCGGCGACTCCGGCCGAGGCCGCCGAGTGCCCGATGTTGGATTTGATGGAGCCGAGCCAGAGGGGGCGGTCCCGGTCTTGCCCGTAGGTGTTGATGAGGGCTTGGGCTTCGATGGGGTCGCCGAGTGTGGTGCCGGTGCCGTGGGCTTCGACGGCGTCGATGTCGGCCGGTGTCAGGTCTGCGTTGGCCAGAGCCTGGTGGATGACGCGTTGCTGCGATGGTCCGTTGGGGGCGGTGAGCCCGTTGCTGGCACCGTCCTGATTGATCGCCGAGCCCTTGATGACGGCGAGGACGGGGTGGCCGTTGCGCCGGGCGTCCGATAGGCGTTCGAGCAGGAGCATGCCCGCGCCCTCGCCCCAGCCCGTCCCGTCGGCGCCCGCACCGAACGCCTTGCAGCGGCCGTCGGGCGCCAACCCGCGCTGGCGGCTGAACTCCACGAACAGGGCGGGCGTCGCCATGACCATGGCCCCGCCCGCCAGGGCGAGGTCGCACTCGCCGTTGCGCAGCGCCTGACCCGCCAGGTGCAGCGCCACCAGGGACGAGGAGCAGGCGGTGTCCACCGTGACGGCCGGTCCCTCGAGCCCGAACGTGTAGGCGATCCGGCCCGACGCGACGCTGGGCGCGTTGCCGGTCATGAGGTATCCCTCGAGCGCCTCCCCGGCTTCGTGGATCCGCGGGGCGTAGTCCTGCGAGACGACGCCCGCGTAGACGCCCGCGAGGCTCCCGCGCAACGAGGCCGGCGGGATGCCCGCCCGCTCGATCGCCTCCCACGTCGTCTCGAGGAGCAGGCGGTGCTGGGGGTCCATCGCGGCGGCCTCGCGCGGGGAGATCCCGAAGAACTCGGGGTCGAAGTCCGCGGCGTCGTACAGGAAACCGCCCGCGGTGGTGTGCGTGGTGCCGGGGTGGTGGGGGTCGGGGTGGTACAGGCGGTCGAGGTCCCAGCCGCGGTCGGCGGGGAACGGGCCGATGGCGTCGGTGCCCGAGGCGACGAGGTCCCACAGTTCCTCGGGCGTGGTGACGCCGCCGGGAAAGCGGCACGCCATGCCGATGATCGCGAGGGGCTCGTCGGTTCCGGCCGCCACGGTCGTCCGGGGGCGCCCGGCCGGTGCGCTCGGCTCGGCGCCCGGGATCATGGAGACCAGGAGCCGCGCCACCTCGGCGGGTGTGGGGTGATCGAAGATGAGCGTGGCCGGGAGGCGGAGCCCGGTGACGAGGCCGAGCCGGTTGCGCAGCTCCACGGCGGTGAGCGAGTCGAACGCCAGGTCCTTGAACGTCCGGTCCGGCGGAACGGCTTCCGCCGAGGTATGGCCGAGGACTTCCGCCGCCTGCTCGCACACCAGTTCCAGGACGGCGGCCGGCCGTTCGGCGCTCGACCGTCCGGCGAGCCGCCGCTCGAGGGACGGGCCTCCGGAGTCGGTCGCGGTGACGGTGCGGCGCGCCGGGGCGCGCACGAGGTTCCGCAGGATCGGCGGCACCGGGCCGCCGCGCAGCGACGTGACGTCCAGCCGTGCCGGTGTCAGCGTGGGGGAACCGCGATCCAGGGCCGCGTCGAAGAGCGCGAGTCCCTCTTCCGCGGACATGGGCGCCAACCCGCCTCGCGCGATACGGGCCTTGTCGGCCCGCGCGAGAGTCCCGGTCATCTCGCTGGCCGGTGCCCACAGGCCCCAGGCCAGCGAGGTGGCGGGAAGCCCCTGGGCGTGCCGGTGCTCGGCGAGCGCGTCGAGGAAGACGTTGGCGGCGGCGTAGTTTCCCTGGCCCGGGTTGCCGAGCGTGCCCGCGGCCGAGGAGAACAGGACGAACGCGGACAGGTCCAGGTCGGCGGTGAGTTCGTGGAGATGCCACGCGGCGTCCGCCTTGGGACGCAGCACGCGATCGAGCTTGGCGGGGGTGAGCGTGTCGAGGACGGCGTCGTCGACGACGCCCGCCGCGTGCACGACCGCGGTCAGCGGCCGGTCCGCGGGCACGTCCGCCAGCAGCCGGGTCAGGGCGGCGCGGTCCGCGACGTCGCAGGCCGCGACCGTCACCTCGGCCCCGAGCGCCGCCAGGTCGGCGAGCAGGTCCGTGCTCGCCTCGCCCCTGCGGCCGACCAGCAGCAGCCGCCGTACGCCATGGGCGCGCACCAGGTGGCGGGCCAGGAGGCCGCCGAGGGTTCCGGTGCCGCCGGTGACGAGCACGGTGCCCGCGGGATCGATGGGGGCGGGCAGGGTCAGGACGACCTTGCCGATGTGGCGGGCGTGGCCGAGATGGCGGAACGCCTCCGGTGCCTCGCGCAGGTCCCACGCGGTCACGGGCAGCGGCCGGAGCACGCCGCGGTCGAACAGGGCCAGGATCTCCGTCAGCATCTCGCCGATGCGGTCCGGCCCCGCCTCGTTCAGGTCGAAGGGCCGGTACTCCACGCCCGGGTGCGCGCGCCCGACCTCCTCGGGGTCGCGCAGGTCGGTCTTGCCCATCTCGGCGAACCGGCCGCCCGGGGCCAGCAGGCGCAGGGAGGCGTCGACGAACTCGCCCGCCAGGGAGTTGAGGACGACGTCCACGCCCCGTCCGCCGGTGGCGTCGAGGACCCGGCGTTCGAAGTCCAGGGTGCGGGACGAGGCGAGGCGGGCGTCGTCGAGACCGAGGGGGCGCAGCGCCGGCCATTTGCCGGGGCTCGCCGTCCCGTACACGCGCGCTCCCCGATGGCGGGCGAGCTGGACGGCGGCCATGCCGACGCCGCCGGCCGCGGCATGGACGAGCACGGACTCGCCCGCGCCGAGCCGGGCGAGGTCGTACAGGCCGTAGTACGCGGTGAGGAAGACGATCGGCACGGACGCGGCCCGCGCGAACGACCAGCCGGACGGAACGGGGGCGAGGAGCCGCTGGTCGGTGACGGCCACGCGGCCCATCGCCCCGGTGAACAGGCCCGTCACCCTGTCACCGGGCGAGAACCGGGTGACTTCGGGACCGACCTCGAGGACCACCCCGGAGCCCTCGCTGCCGAGCAGGGCCTCACCGGGGTAGACGCCGAGGGTGATGAGGACGTCGCGGAAGTTGAGGCCGATCGCACGCATGCCGACCCGGACCTCGCCCGCCGCGAGCGCCGCGGCCGGCTCGGCCGCGGCGGTGGGGGCCAGGCCGCCGAGGACGCCCTCGGCGGTGGGGCCGAGGCGCCACCCGGCGCCGGCGGGCAGTGCCGGCAGCTCGTTCCCGCCGGTGGGGGCGAGCCGGGGGACGCGGACGTCCGTGCCGCGGATCGCGAGCTGGGGCTCCCCGGTGGCCAGCGCCGAGCGGAGCGTTTCCGGTGAGACCGCGGCGTCGACGTCGGCCAGGACGAGCCGGTCGGGGTGTTCGAGTTGTGCCGAGCGGACGAGGCCCCAGACGGGGGCGGCCCAGAGAGCGGGCGCGCCCTCCCCGGCGGCGGCCCGCACCGCGCGACGGGTGAGGACGACCAACCGGGATTCGGCCGCGCGGTCGTCCGCGAGCCACTCCTGAACGAGTTCGAGTATCCGCTGGAGTTCGGTCCGCATCTCCTCCGCGGAGTCCGCCGTGCACGGCAGCAGCACGAAGTCCGGTGCCGGATCGAGGAGGCCGTCCAGGCGAGGGTGGGCGCGGACGCCGGGGAAGCACCCGTCGTCGCCGAGCGCGGCGACGGAGACGGACGCCTCGGCCGCGGGCACGGGCGTCCAGTCGACCCGGTGCAGGCCGTCGGACGGGGCGGTGCGGGGCGCGAGCTGCTCGGCCGTGACGCGCCGCACCACCAGGGACTCGACGGTGGCGACCCGCGCCCCGCCGGAGTCGGCGATGTCCAGCCTGAGCTCGTCGGGCCCGCGCGGGGAGATCCGCACCCGCAGGGTGCTCGCGCCGTCGGCGTGCAGGGTGAAACCGGACCAGGTGAACGGCAGCCGGATCTCGTGCGCGTCGGTGAAGGCGTCGGCGGCGATGGCGTGCACGGCCGCGTCGAGCAGGGCGGGATGCAGACCGTACCCGGCGACGTCGATACCGTCGGGCAGCGCGAGTTCGGCGTGCACGTCGGAGCCGGACCGCCAGGCCGACCGCAGCCCCTGGAACGCCGGGCCGTAGCGGACCCCGATCGCCGCGAGCCGCTCGTACAGCCCGCCGGTGTCGAGCGGCTCCGCACCGGGCGGCGGCCAGGCGGCGGGGAGGCCGCCCTCCGGGCCGGCGGCCGGGCCGGCGGGCTCCCCGGCGGCGAGCAGACCGGTGGCGTGGCGCGTCCAGGCCCCTTGCGGGCCCGCGTCCCCCGCCCGCGAGTGGACGCTGATCGGACGGCGGCCCGACCCGTCGGGCTCGCCGACCCGGACCTGGACGTCGGTCCCCCCGTCGCGCTGAAGGATCAGCGGTGCTTCCAGGGTGAGTTCCTGGACGGTGCCGAGGCCCACCTGGTCGCCCGCCCGCACGGCCAGCTCCACGAAGGCCGTCCCGGGGAGCAGCACCGAACCGTGGATCTCGTGGTCGGCGAGCCAGGGATGGTCCTGCAAGGAGAGACGGCCGGTCAGCAGGAACCCGTCGTCGTCGGGCAGCCCGACCACGGTGCCGAGCAGCGGGTGGTCGGCGGGATGGAGGCCGGCGGACCGGGCGTCGCCGCCGGACGGCCGGGCGGAGATCCGATGCCGGCGGCGCTGGAACGCGTACGTGGGCAGGTCGACCCTGCGGGCCCGGCCGCCCGCGGCCGTCCGCGGCCACTCCGGCGCCGCGCCGGCCACGTGGAGCCGGGCCGCCGCCTCGGCGAGCGACTCGACCTCGGGGCGATCGTGCCGGCCGGTGGCGACCAGCACCGCCCGGCCCGCCTCCTCGCCCAGCGATTCGTGGGCGAGGCTCGTCAGGACGGCCGCGGGGCCCAGTTCCACGAATCGGGTGACGCCCTGTTCGCGCAGCGTCTCGAGCCCCTGGTGGAAGCGGACCGTCTCGCGGATGTGCCGGGTCCAGTACTCGGGGGAGGTGAGCTCGTCCGGGCCGGCGAGGCGCCCCGTGAGGTTGGAGACGACCGGAACGGCCGGGGGACGGTACGCGAGCCCTGCGGCCTCCTCGCGGAAGCGGTCCAGGACGCCGTCCATGTGGGGGGAGTGGAAGGCGTGGCTGACCTGGAGCCGCCGCACCCTGCGGTCGTCCGCGGCGAACCGTCCGGCGAGCCTGCTCACCGCGGACTCGTCTCCGCTGACGACCGTGGAGGCGGGGCCGTTGAGCGCGGCGATGACGGCGCCCTCGGTGAGGTGCGGCAGGATCTCGTCCTCGGTCGCGCGGATCGAGAACATGGCTCCGTCGGAGCGGGCGGACTGCATGAGCCGCCCGCGGGCGGCGACGAGCCGGGCCGCGTCCGGGAGATCGAGGACGCCGGCGACGTGCGCCGCGGTCAGCTCGCCGATGGAGTGGCCGATGAGCAGGCTCGGGACGGCGCCCCACGAGGTGACCAGCCGGTAGAGGGCGGTCTGGTAGGCGAACAGGGCCGCCTGGGTGTGGACGGTGCGGTCGAGGTCGCCGGAGTCCGTCCCGAACATCACCTCCTTGATCGGCCGCTCGAGGTACGGGTCGAGGTGGGCCGCGACCTCGTCGAGCGCCTCGGCGAACACGGGGTGCGCGGCGTGGAGCGCACGTCCCATGCCGGGGCGCTGGGCGCCCTGCCCGGAGAACATGAACGCCGTCCTCCCCGGGACCGCCTCGCCGGTGACGACCCCGGCCGCGGACTCGCCCGCGGCCAGGGCGGCGAGCCCCGCGAGCCCCCCATCCCGGTCGGCGGCGAGGACGACCCCGCGGCTGCCGAGCAGGGTGCGCGAGGCGGCGAGGGAGAAGCCGACGTCGGCGGGTCCGAGTTCGGGCCGGGCCGCCAGGTGCTCGCGCAGCCGTCCCGCCTGGGCGCGCAGTGCGTCGGCGCCGTGCGCGGAGACCACCCATGGCAGGGGGAACGCCGGGGCGGCGGCCTCCTCGCCCGCCCGCTCCGTCCCGCCGTCGGCGCCGTCGCGGTCGTCGTCCGGGCGCTCCGCCGCGCTCTCGTCGGGAACGGCCTCCTCGAGGATGACGTGGACGTTCGTGCCGCTGACCCCGAACGAGGACACGCCCAGGCGCCGAGGCGCGTCACCGGCCGGCCACTCGACCGGCGCGGTCAGCAGCCGCACCGCCCCGGAGTCCCAGTCCACGTGCGAGGTCGGCTCGTCCACGTGGAGGGTCCGGGGGAGCAGGCCGTGCCGCAGCGCCAGCACCCCCTTGATCACCCCGGCGATGCCCGCGGCCGCCTGGGGGTGTCCGATGTTGGACTTGACGGACCCGAGCCAGAGGGGCCGGTCGCGGTTCCGCCCGTAGGCGGCGATGAGCGCCTGCGCCTCGATGGGGTCGCCGAGCGTCGTGCCCGTCCCGTGCGCCTCGACGGCGTCGACGTCGCGCGGGTCCAGGTGAGCGTCCTCCAGCGCCTGGCGGATCACCCGCTCCTGCGCGGGCCCGCTGGGCGCGGTCAGCCCGTTGCTGGCGCCGTCCTGGTTCGCCGCCGACCCGCGGATCACCGCGAGCACGGGATGGCCGTTGCGGCGGGCGTCCGACAGCCGCTCCACCAGCAGGACGCCCGCCCCCTCGGCGAAGCCGGTGCCGTCGGCGGCCCCCGCGAAGGGTTTGCAGCGCCCGTCGGGCGCCAGCCCGCGCTGCCGGCTGAACTCGACGTACACGCTCGGCGAGGCCATGATCGTCACACCGCCGGCCAGCGCGAGCGAGCACTCCCCGTCGCGCAGGGCCCGCACCGCGAGATGCAGCGCCACCAGGGAGGACGAGCACGCGGTGTCCACGGTGACGGCCGGCCCCTCCAGCCCGAAGGTGTAGGAGATCCGGCCGGACGCGACGCTCATGGTGTTGCCGGCGAGGAGGTAGCCCTCGAACTCCTCCGGCACCTCCCGCAGCCGCGGGGCGTAGTCCTGGGAGATGGCGCCGACGAACACGCCCGTCCGGCTGCCCGCGAGCGAGCGCGGATCGATCCCGGCGCGTTCGAAGGTCTCCCACGCGGTCTCCAGCAGCACCCGCTGCTGCGGGTCCGTCGCCGCGGCCTCCCGCGGGCTCATCTCGAAGAGCCCGGCATCGAAATGGTCGACGTCGTCGAGGAAGCCGCCGTGCCGGGAGTAGGACGTGCCCGCCCGGTCGGGGTCGGGATCGTACAGCCCCTCGAGGTCCCAGCCGCGGTCGGACGGGAACTCGGTGATCGCGTCGACACCGTTGTCGAGCAGTTCCCACAGCGCCTCGGGAGTGTCCGCCCCACCGGGGAAGCGGCAGCTCATCGCGACGATCGCCACCGGCTCGGCGGCCCTGCTCTCCAGTTCGTGCACCCGCCGCCGGGCCTGCCGCAGGTCGGCCGTGGCCCTCTTCAGATAGTCGCGGAGCTTCGTCTCGTTGCTCATCGGGGAGCCCCTTCCGCCGTACGGCCGTTATCGGGTCGGGTCATCGGTGCGGCCGATGCCGAGTTCGTTCTCGAGGGCGTCGAACAGTTCCTCGTCCGTCACCGACTCCAGGTCGTCGGCCGCGGGGGCGTCCGCCCGCCCCTCGCTCCACTTCCACAGGAAGGACCTCAACCGGGGACGGATCAGCTCCAGCGCCTCCGCGTCCGCCTCGACCGCGGCCAGGGCGCTGTCCAGGCTCTCCAGCTGCGCGAGCACGGGGGGCGCGCCGGCGTCGGCGATGCCCAGCATGTCCTCCAGCCGGGCGGCCAGGGCCGACGGCGTCGGGTGGTTGAACACCAGGGTGGCGGGCAGCCGGAGCCCGGTGGCGGTGCCGAGCCGGTTGCGGAACTCCACCGCCGTCAGCGAGTCGAAGCCCAGGTTGCGGAACGCGCGGTCTTCCTGGACGGTCGCCGGTTCGGTGTGCTTGAGGACCGCGGCGATCTGGGTCCGGATCAGGTCGAGCAGCGCGGCGCGCCGCTCGGGACCGGGGAGGTGGGCGAGCCGGTCGCGCAGGTCCTGCGGCGCCGGTTCGGCGGGGCCGCGCGCGGTCCGGCGGCCCGCGGGCCCGGCGAGGCCGCGCAGGACCGGCGGGACGTCCGCGCCGTCGGCGCGCAGGCCGGCCGCCCTGACCGGCAGCGGGAGGAGGACGGCCTCGTCCCGCCGGAGAGCGGCGTCGAACAGGGCGAGGCCCTGGCCGGTGCCGATCGGCGGGAGACCCGCCCGGCTCAACCGGCGCCGCGCGACGTCGTCGAGGTGCCCCGTCATCGCGCTGTCCTCCGCCCAGAGCCCCCAGCCGAGCGACTGCGCCGGGAGGCCCGAAACCCTGCGGTACTGCGCCAGGCCGTCCAGAAACGCGTTGGCGGCGGCATAGTTCGCCTGGCCGGGCGTGCCCAGGGTGCCCGCGGCCGACGAGAACAGCACGAACGCGGCCAGATCCATGTCCCGCGTGAGCGCGTGCAGGTTCCAGGCGGCGTCGACCTTCGGGCGCAGCACGGTCCGCAGGCGATCCGCGGTGAGGCCGGTCACGACCGCGTCGTCGAGGACGCCGGCGCAGTGCACGACCATCGTGAGCGGGTGCTCGCGCGGAATCGCGGCGAGCAGCCCCGCGAGGGCGGCGGGGTCCGCCGCGTCGCACGCGGCGATCGTGACGTCCGCGCCGGAGCCGGCGAGTTCGGCGCGCAGCGCGGCGGCTCCGGGCGCGTCCGGACCGGTCCGGCTGCTCAGCAGCAACCGCCGCATGCCGTGCTCGGCGACCAGGTGCCGGGCGATCAGGGCGCCGAGGAACCCGGTGCCGCCCGTCACGAGCACGGTGCCGTCGGGGTCGGGCTCCCGCGGGAACGTGAGGACGACCTCGCGGGAGCGTCGCGCCCGGGCGGGGGTGCTCGCCGCCTCCGCGGCCCGCCGCACGTCCCACGCGGTCACCGGCGGCGGCGCGATCGCGCCCGCCTCGAACAGGCCGCGGAGCTCGAGCAGGATCTCCCGGACCCGCCGCGGATCGGCACCGGGCAGGTCGTACGGGTCCGGGGCGCCGGGCCCGGCCACGTCGACGAGCCGGCCGCCGGGCGCCAGCAGCGACCGGGCGGCCGCACCACCGGACTCCCCGGCCGGCGCGCCCAGGACGACGTCGACGCCGCGGCCTGCGGTGACGTCGCGGAACCGGTCGGCGAGGTCCGGCGCGCCCGCGGGCGCGACACGGTCGTCGTCCAGCCCGAGCGCGCGCAGGCGGCCCCGCGTCCCGTCGTCCGCCGTCGCGAGAACCCGGCAGCCCCGGTGCAGCGCCAGGCTCACGGCGGCCGTCCCGGCGGCGCCGGTCGCGGCGTCCACCAGGAGGGTCTCCTCCGGCCGGATCCGTGCCAGGTCCACCAGAGCGTGGTGGGCGGTGACGAACGCCGCCGGCGCGGCGGCGGCCTCGGCGAACGACCACCCGGACGGCATCGGGACGACCAGGCGGTGATCCGTCCGGACGGTCGGGCCGGCGACCTCCGGCACCAGGCCCGTCACCCGGTCTCCGGGGGCGAGCCCGGTCACGCCGTCCCCGGTCTCCAGGACCACGCCGGCGGCCCCCCGGACGGGCGGCCCGGCCTCGGCGGGCGCGGGCGGTGCGGTGCGGAGACCGCGCCCGAACGCGCGCGGCGCGATCCGCACCTCGTGCGGTTCGAGCGGACCGTCCGGTCCCGAGCCGCCCTCCGGAGGCGCGGCTTCGGGCAGGTCGGCGGCGGCCGGCTCGGGGATCCCGGCCGGGCCCCCGGCCGTCCCGCGCACCAGCCTCGGGACGTGCGCCGAGCCGCCCCGCAGCGCGAGCTGCGGCTCGCCGGTGGCCGCGGCGCCGCGGACCGCGTCGGCCGCGGCGCCGCCGTCGTCGAGGTCGAGGAGCACGAGCCGGTCCGGATGCTCGGCCTGGGCGCTGCGGAGGAGCCCCCAGACGGCCGCGTGCGCCAGGTCCAGCGGACGCTCGCCCGCGTGGACGGCGACCGCACCGCGGGTCATGACGACCAGCCGGGCGTCGGCGAACCGCTCGTCGGTGAGCCATTCCCGCACCAGCCGGAGCACCTTGCCGGTGACCGCGTGCACCAGCGCGACCGGATCCCCGGTGCCGCGGGGCAGCGGAGCGAAGACCACGTCCGGCCTCGACCCGGCGAGCGCCTCCAGATCGGGAAGCCGGTCGTCGGACGGCGAGAGCGGATCGGAGAGGTCATCGCCGAGCGTGGCGTACACGGTGCCGGAGGCGTCCCCGCCCGGCACCGGAGTCCACTCCACCCGGAGCAGCGAGTCCCGCGCGTGCCGTGGGGCCGGGGGCCGAGGGGGCGCCGCGCGCGTCTCCAGGGCCTCGATCGTCGCCACCGGATCACCGGCGGAGTCGGCGAGAACGATCGCCGCGCCTCCGGCTCCGGACGGTGAGAGCCGCACACGCAGCGCGGTCGCCCCGTCGGCGTGCAGGGCGACGCCCGTCCAGGAGAAGGGCAGCCGCGGCTCGCCGGCGTCGTGGGCGAGGGGGAGCAGCGCGGCGTCCAGCAAGGCGGGGTGCAGGCCGTAACCGGTGACGTCGACGTCCTCGGTGAGGGCGACCTCGGCGTAGAGGTCCTCGCCGTGCCGCCAGACCGATTCCAGGTACCGGGACGAGGCACCGTGGTCGAGCCCGAGATCCGACAGGCGACCGGACAGTTCGGCGATATCCAAAGGCTCCGCGCCGGGCGGCGGCCACGCACGCAGTTCGGTGCCCCGCGACGAGGCCTTCGACAGCACGCCCGTGGCATGGCGCGTCCAGATCCCCTCCTCCTCGGAGTGAATGCCGATCGAACGCCTGCCCTCGCCGTCGGGTCCCTCCACGGAGACCTGGACATGGACGGTGCCGTCCTCGGAGAGGAGCACCGGCGCCTCGAGGACGAGTTCGTCGACTCGGTCGCAGCCCACCTGATCCCCGGCGCGGACGGCGAGGTCCACGAGCGCGGCGCCGGGCAGGACCCCCTGGCCGTCGAGCGTGTGGTGAGCCAGCCAGTCGTGGATCGAAGGAGAGAACCGCCCGGTGAACACGGTGCCTTTCTCTTCGGCGAGGTGGAGGGTGGTGTCGAGGAACGGGTGGTGGTTTTGGGGGTGGGTGTTGTGGGTGTTGGGTGGTGTGGTGATCCAGTAGCGCTGTCGTTGGAATGGGTAGGTGGGGAGTGGGGTGTGGTGTTTGGGGGGTGGTGTTTTCCAGGGTGTGTTCGATGTGGTGTGGAGTTGTGCGAGGGAGGTGGTGAGTTTGTGGTTTCCGCCGTTGTTTCGGTGGAGTGTGTCGATGGTGGTGGCGGGTGGGTTGTGGGGGTGGGTTTCGGTGGTTTCCTGGATGGCGGTGG
>NZ_JBFAUZ010000092.1:0-11969 GCF_040679555.1 Spirillospora sp. NPDC052242 | reverse complement strand
GGGCTCCGGCGCCGTCGGTTTATTACGGCTCCCCCGCGGCGGGGGCGCGGCCCGGCGGGCCCCCCGCCCCGGGCCGAGGGCAGGACCAGAGCGGGGCGACGGCCCGGCCTGGGCACCCCCGGCAGCCGGGCACGCCCCGTCCCGGGCGCATCCCCGTCCCGGGGATGCGCCGGTCTGGGGATGTGCCGGGTCCGGGGTGCGCGGATGCCGCGGGGGCCGTCAGGCCGGCTTGGACGTGCCGGCGGGTTCGGGAGGTGCGGCGGGCGCGTGCGCCGCGGCCGTCGCCGGGAGGTCGGCGGGGACGGCCGGGGCGGCGGTGGCGTCGCGGGCCGGGTCCTTGATCGTGAGCACGGGCAGGAACACGTGGGTGAGCGGCCCGATGGCGAGCGCGTACAGGACGGTGCCGACGCCGACCGTCCCGCCCAGCAGCCAGCCGATCGCGAGGACGGTCAGCTCGATCCCGGTACGGACGGCGCGGATCGAGTGCCCGCGCGCGGCGATCCCGGTCATCAGGCCGTCGCGGGGGCCGGGGCCGAGCCCGGCGCCGATGTAGCAGCCGGTGGCGAAGCCGCCGACCAGCACGGCCGTCACGAGGTACGCCGTACGGACCGCGAGCGAGTCCGGGGCGGGCAGCAGCCACAGGAACGCGTCCGTGAAGGCGCCGACGAGGAGCACGTTGCTGATCGTGCCGATGCCGGGACGCTGCCGCAGCGGGATCCACGCCAGCATCACCAGGGCGCCCGCGATCAGGATCCAGGTGCCGATCGTCAGGCCGAACCGCATGGCCAGGCCCTCGTGGAGCACGTCCCACGGGTCGTTCCCCAGGTTCGACGACAGCTGCAAGGCCAATCCGAGGCCGTACAGGGCCAGGCCGACGTACAGTTGCACCAATCGGCGCGCCATCAAGGCCATTGGTCGTTCTCGCTCCTTCGCTCCGGTGTTCGCATGCCACTCTCGTCCCGATTGGTCTGGCAACTATAGAGCCAATGTGCGAAAGTGGTCTGTGTGAGCACCAGATATGTGAGCGGGCACCAGCTGGCCCGGCTGCTGGGCGACGTGCCGCGCGAGCGCCCGGTCTACGCGGCGCTGGCCCGGGGCGTGCGCGGTCTCGTGCTGGACGGGCGGCTGGCGCTGCGGACGCGGCTGCCCGCGGAGCGCGACCTGGCCGGCGCCCTCGGCGTCAGCCGCACCACCGTGACGGCCGCCTACGACCGGCTCCGCGAGGAGGGCTACATCGAGAGCCGGCAGGGCGCGGGGAGCTGGACGGCGCTGCCGCCGGTGCGGATGGCGGCCGCCGGCGGGGCCGGCGCGGGCCGGGGCCGCCCGGTGCCCGCCGAACCGGCCCCCGGCGACGCGGCCGCCGGCCCGGCGCCCGGCGGGTTCGGCGCCGCCGGCTTCGACACGGCCTTCGCCGACGGGGGACCGGACGGCGCGGGGTTCATCGACCTGGGCTGCGCGGCGCCCGCCGCCCCCGCCGTCTTCGACGAAACCGTGGCGGCGGCCGTCGCCGAGCTGCCCCGGCACAGCCGCGGCCCCGGGTACGAACCGGCTGGCCTCGCCTGCCTGCGCGAGGCGATCGCCGCCCGCTACACCGCCCGCGGCGTCCCCACCCGCCCGGACGAGATCATCGTCACGAGCGGCGCGCAGCAGGCGTTCATGCTCCTCGTCCGGATGCTGGTGAACGCCGGGGACCCGGTGATGGTCGAGCGGCCCACCTACCCGCACGCGCTGACGGCGCTGCGCGCGGCCGGCGCGCGGCTGGTCCCGGTCGGGATGAACGGGGGTTGGGACTCCGAGCTGGCCGCGGCCACGATGCGGCAGGCGGCCGTCCGGCTGGTGCACACGATCCCCGACTTCCACAACCCGACCGGCCTGCTCATGCCGGACGCCGACCGCGCCGCGTTCACGGCCGCCGCGCGGGCCGCCGACGCGTACGTCGTCGCCGACGAGATCTTCGCCGACCTCGCGCACGACCCGGACGCGCCGCGCCTGCCGCCGCTGGCGATGTACGACGGCGGCGGCCGGGTGATCACGATCGGGTCGGCGTCCAAGCTGATGTGGGGCGGGCTGCGGATCGGCTGGATCCGGGCGGCCGCGCCGCTCGTGCGCCGCATGGTCGTGGCGCGCGAGCCGCTCGACATGGCGAGCCCCGTGCTGGACCAGCTGATCGTCCGGGAACTGCTGGAGCGGGTGGAGGCGGTCCGGGCGGAGCGGGCCGCGCACCTGCGGGAGAGCCGGGACGCGCTCGCCGCGGCGCTGCGGGAGCGGCTGCCCGACTGGGAGTTCCGGCTGCCGGAGGGCGGCATGTCGCTGTGGGCGCGGCTGGGCGCGCCGGTGGCGACGCAGCTCGCCGAGACCGCCGGCCGGTTCGGCGTCCGGGTCGTGCCGGGGCCGGTGTTCGCGGCCGACGGCGTCCTGGAGGACTACGTCCGCCTGCCCTACGTGCTGCCGCCGGACGCGCTGCGCACGGCCGTCGACCGGCTCGCCGCCGCGTACCGGCGGGTGGAGGGCGCGCCCGCCGCCCGGCCGCTGCCCGCCTACGTGTAGCGGGTCACTGGACGTTCTGGATGTAGTCGACGAGGTGCTCGCGTTCGCTCTCGAGCGCGTCGATGGCGCTCTTGACGACGTCGCCGATGCTGACGATCCCGGCGAGGCGCCCGTCCTCCACCACGGGCATGTGCCGGAACCGGTGCTCGGTCATGGTCCGCCGCAGGTCCTGCACCAGGTCGCCGGGGGCGCAGCTGCGGACTTCGACGGTCATGATCTCGGACACGGGACGGTCCAGCAGGGCCGCGCCGTGCTCGTGCATCCGCCGGACGACGTCCCGTTCGGACGCGATGCCCGCGATGGTCGTCCCGTCGGCGGACACGACCACCGCACCGACGTTGTGTTCGGCCAGGACGGCCAGCAGTTCCCGGACGGTGCTCCCGGGCGGCACGGTGACCACCGCGTCGCCCTTCCTCCGCAGGATGTCGCGAATACGCATTGCCTCACGCTCCGGTGACAAGGGGGTTTCCGGTCCCGCAAAGGTCGCACGATCCGGCGCGCAAGGGAACCCCGCGGCGGGCCGTCCGGACGGCCCCGAGGGTGCCTCCGCATAAAAATCACCGTCTGGGAAGCAAGACGACCATGACGACGGACGGCAGGGTCATCGAGACCGAGATACCGGCGAGGCTCGACCGGCTTCCGTGGTCCCGCTGGCACTGGACCGTCCTGATCGGGCTCGGCGCCGTCTGGATCCTGGACGGGCTGGAGGTCACGGTGGTGGGCGTCGTCGGGGCGCTGCTGACCAGCGAGTCCGGGGGCCTCGGTCTCACCGAGGGGCAGGTCGGGCTGGCCGCCTCGATCTACGTGATCGGGGCGTGCACGGGCGCGCTGTTCTTCGGGCACCTCACCGACCGGTTCGGGCGCAAGAAGCTGTTCATCCTGACGCTGGTGGTCTACCTGGTGGCGACGGTCGCGACCGCGTTCTCGTTCAGCCCCTGGTACTTCTACCTCTGCCGGTTCTTCACGGGGGCGGGCATCGGCGGCGAGTACGCGGCGATCAACTCCGCCATCGACGAGCTGATCCCGGCGCGCGTCCGGGGCCGCGTGGACATCCTCATCAACGGGTCGTTCTGGCTCGGCACGACGTTCGCCGCCGCCCTGTCGATCCCCATCCTGAGCGGCGCGCTGTTCCCCGAGGACCTCGGCTGGCGGGCGCTGTTCGCGCTCGGCGCGGTGCTCGGCCTCGGCGTCCTGTTCGTCCGGCGCAACGTCCCGGAGAGCCCGCGCTGGCTGTTCATCCACGGCCGCGAGGACGAGGCCGAGGACGTCGTCGGCGGGATCGAGCGGCGCATCGTCGACGAGACCGGCACGGAGCTGGCGCGCCCGGAGACGAGCATCCGCGTCCGGCAGCGCCGCGTGATCGGATTCCGGGAGATCGCCGCGACGGCCGTCCGCCGGTACCCGCGCCGGACGGTCCTCGGCCTGTCGCTGTTCGTCGGGCAGGCGTTCCTCTACAACGCCGTGTACTTCACCTACGCGCTGGTGCTGTCCACGTTCTTCGACGTCCCGGACGTCGACATCGGCTACTACCTGATCCCGATCGGCCTCGGGAACTTCCTGGGCGCGTTCCTGCTCGGGAAGCTGTTCGACACGGTCGGCCGCCGCACGATGGTGTCCCTGTCGTACATCGTGTCGGGGGTCCTGCTCGTCGGCACCGGTTTCCTGTTCCGCGCCGACATGCTGAACGCGTGGACGCTGACGGCGTGCTGGTGCGTCGTGTTCTTCTTCGCCTCGGCGGGCGCGTCGTCGGCGTACCTGACGGTCAGCGAGATCTTCCCGATGGAGACCCGGGCGATGGCCATCGCCGCGTTCTACGCGGTCGGCACCGGGCTCGGCGGCGTGATCGGCCCCGCCCTGTTCGGCCGGCTGGTGGAGACCGAGAAGCTGAGCGCGGTCTCCAACGGGTACTTCCTGGGCGCCGCGCTGATGATCGCGGCGGGCCTGGTGGAGGCGTTCATCGGCGTGGAGGCGGCGCGGCGGTCGCTGGAGGACGTCGCACGACCCCTGTCGGCCGAGGAGGCCGCGACCTGACGCACGCGGGCGGCGGGGCGGCGGCCCGCGTCAGCCGGTGAGGGCGCGGCGCAGCGCCTCCAGCGCGGGCGTCAGGACGAGCCGTCCGGCGGGGGACGCGTGCGCGAGCGCCGCGCGGGCCGCGTTCGTCCCGCATCCGCCGTGCACGCCGCCGCCCGGGTGCGCCGACGCCGACGCCAGGAACAGGCCCGCGACCGGCGTCTCCGCGCGCCCGAGGCCCGGCACGGGACGGAACACGAGCTGCTGGTGCGGCAGCGACGTCCCGCCGTTCAGCGCCCCGCCCGGCAGGCTCGCGTTGCGGTCGGCGAAGTCCGGCGGGGCGACGATCCGGCGGGCGGCGATCCGGTCCCGGAAGCCGGGCGCGAGCCGCTCGACGATCCCCTCCAGCCGGTCGGCGAACGCGGCGCGCTCCCGCCCGTCCCACGCGCCGGTGATGCCGTCGGGGCCCGCGTCGCCCCGCACCCGGTGCGGCACGTGCGTGTACGCCCACACCGACTCCGTCCCGGCGGGGGAGCGGGTGGGGTCGGCGGTCGTCATCTGGCCGAGCAGCGCGAACGGCTCGGCGGGGACGCGCCCGGTGGCGAGGTCGGCGCCGTACCGGGTGAGGGCGTCCATGCCGGGCGCGAGGTGGACGGTCCCGGCGCGCGCGGCGCCCGGCGACGTCCACGGGATCGGCGCCGTCAGCGCCCAGTCGACCTTGAACGTCGCGGGATCCCAGTCGAACCG
The DNA here is from genome assembly GCF_040679555.1 of Spirillospora sp. NPDC052242. Lineage (NCBI taxonomy): Bacteria > Bacillati > Actinomycetota > Actinomycetes > Streptosporangiales > Thermomonosporaceae > Spirillospora > Spirillospora sp. NPDC052242. The sequence goes on along the minus strand of NZ_JBFAUZ010000092.1, from coordinate 6,665 downwards.
CCGCATCTGCGCGCGCAGCCGCGCCGGGAGATGCTCCCAGCCGACGAGGCCCCCGTACAGCGCGGGCGCCGACACGTCCGCCAGGACCGCCTTCGCGGCCCGGATCGGCTCCCCGTCGGCGGTGCGGACGCCGAGCGCCCGCCCGTCCCGGACGATCACCGAACGCACCGGCGTGCCGCAACGCACCCGGCCGCCCGCCGCCTCCAGCCGCCGCACCAGCGCGGCCGTCAGCTCCCCGGCCCCGCCCTCCGGAACCGGCCAGCCGTACCGCTGCCCCGCCATCGCGAGCAGCCAGCCGAACGCCGCGCCGCCCGTCGACTCGGGCGACAGGTCGGTGTGCAGCGTCGACCCGGCCAGCAGCAGCGGCCCGCCCGGCCCCGCGAACTCCCGCTCGCCGAGCGTCCGCACCGGCGACAGCAGCGTCCGCAGGACGCCCAGGACGCCCCCGTCCCCGGCGCCCGCGCGGCGGGCGGCCGCGGCCAGCGCCGGAACGGGACGGAGCGGCGGGAACGGGGTGAACAGGGCGCGCAGCAGCTCCTCGCCCATCCGCTCCCACAGCCCGTACAGCCGCAGCCACGCCTCCCCGTCGCCCGCGCCGAGCGCCTCCAGCCCGGCGGCCGTGGCCTCCGGGTCCCGCTCCAGGACGGCGCAGCGGCCGTCCGGCAGCGGGTGGGCCAGCACGGCCGGGGCGTGCCGCCAGCGCAGCCCGTGCCGCTCGAGCCCGAGCGCGCGCATCGCCGGGGACGCCACGCCGAGCGGGTAGAACGCGCTGCACAGGTCGCTGACGTAGCCGGGATGGACGCCCCGGTCGCTGCGCACCGCCCCGCCCGGCTCGGGCTGCGCCTCCAGCACCAGCACGTCCCAGCCCGCGTCGGCCAGCACGTTCGCCGCGACGAGCCCGTTCTGCCCCGCCCCGACGACGACCGCGTCCGGCATGTTCATCGCCTCCCGCAGACCACCCTAGGGCGGGCGCCCGCGGGACCGCGCGTCACCTCAGGTCGAGGCGGGCGAGGAGGCGCAGCGCGCCGGGCGACACGCGGGACAGCAGCCGGGCGGCGTGCGCCTCGGCCGCGACGGGGACGACGGCGCGGTCCTCCCGGACGGCCGCGACGATCCGCTCCGCGACGCCCTCGGGCGCGAAGCCGCGCAGCGCGTAGGCGCGCGTCGCGCGGTCGCGCCCGTCCGCCTGCCCGGCCTCGTCGCGGCCGACGAACCGCGCCCGCCCGGTGATCCCGGAGTCGACGATGCCGGGGCAGATCGCGCTGACCCCGATGCCCGCGCCCTTCAGCTCCGCGCGCAGGCACTCCGACAGCATCAGCACCGCCGCCTTGCTCGTCGCGTACGCGGGCAGGGTGCGGGACGGCGTGAACGCGGCGGCCGACGCGACGTTGACGAGGTGGCCGCCCTGCCCGCGCTCGATCATCTGCGCGGCGAACAGCCGGGACCCGTGGACGACGCCCCACAGGTTCACGTCCAGGATCTGCCGCCAGTCGTCGGCGGTGTGGTCGAGGAACGGCCCGGCCATCCCGATCCCCGCGTTGTTGACCACGACGTCGGGGACGCCGTGGTCGTGCAGGACGGCCTTGGCGAAGTCCTCCATCGCCTGCGCGTCGCCCACGTCCACCCGCACCGCGTGCCCCGCCGGACCGGCCCGTCCGGCCAGCTCCGCGGTGCGCCGCGCCGCCGCGAGGTCCAGGTCGGCGGCGACGATCTCCGCGCCGCGCTCGGCGAACGCCAGCGCGGTGGCGCGCCCGATCCCGCCGCCCGCCCCCGTGACGACGACCAGCGAGCCGTCGAAGGGGCGGCGGTCTCCGGCGACCCGGGCCCGCCGCAGCGACCGCGCCTCGGCGGCGGTCAGCGGCCCGCCCGTCGTGCCCGCGGCGTGCTCGGCGATCCAGCGGGCGACCGCGTCCGGGTGGCTGCGCGGCACCCAGTGCCCGGCCCGGACGGTCCGCAGCGACAGGTTCGGGACCCGCTCGGCCAGCCCGCCCACCAGGTGCGGCGACACGAACAGGTCGCGGGTCGGGACGATCACCTGCGTCGGCACGTCGGTGCGGCGGTCCAGCGGCCGGCGCAGCCGCGCCGCCATGTTCGCCCGGTACAGCCCGACCCCGGCCGCGCCGTCGCGCGGCAGCGTCCGGGCCGGGTGGCCCGCGCGGGCGGGGATCCCCTCGCCGGCCTCCAGCGCGCGGGTGAAGACCGGGGAGAACCCGGCCCGCCACAGCGCCTCGGGCACCAGCGGGGTCTGGAAGAAGTAGATGTACCAGGACCGCATCCCCTGCGCCGCCGCGCGCCGCAGCCCGCCCGGCGTCGGGCGGCCGAGCGAGCGGCGCGTCCAGTGGCCGACGTGGTCGAGGCAGGGCCCGGAGATCGAGGTGAAGGACGCGAAGCGGTCCGGCATCGTGCAGGCCGCCTCCCACCCCTGGATCGACCCCCAGTCGTGCCCGACGAGGTGGACGGCGCGGCCGGGCGCGACGGCGTCCAGCACCGCCCGCATGTCGGCCATGAGGTGCTCGAAGGCGTAGTGCTTCGCGCCGAACGGCCGGGACGACGCGCCCGCGCCGCGCACGTCGTACCGGACGACGTGGAACCGCGCGGCGAGCCGCTCGGCCACCTCGTCCCACACGGCGTGCGTGTCGGGGTAGCCGTGCACGAGCAGCACCGTCGGGTTCGCCGGGTCGCCCTGCTCGTGGACGGCGAGGTCGACACCGTCCCCGCGCACCCGCCGCCGCTTCACAGCCTCCATCTATGCCGCCTCTCGTCGCGCCCACCGGCGCACATGGGGGAGATCGTCGTCGAGCCAGTAGGCGTCGTCCTCGGTGACGACGAGGATCTCCTCGAACTTCACGCCGACGCCGCGGAACCCGATGTGCGGCTCGACGGCCCACAGGCCCGGCGTCGGGGCGTGCCGGGACCGCGCGCCCCCGTTCCAGAGCGGCGACCGGCCCCGGACCCGCTCGGTGACGAGCTCGCGGCCCATCGTCTGCAGGAAGCGGACGCCGAACGGGAACCCGACGCGCTTGGGCAGGACCCCGCCGATGACGCCGACCTGGTGGCCGATGACCCGGCCCGGGTACTTGCGGTGCCGGTTGCGGTGGCCCTGCCGCTCGATGAGCGCGTCGACCTCGGCGTAGACGTCGGCGAACGTCCGCCGCTCGCGGACGAGCCGCAGGATCAGCGTCCGGTACTCGGCGAGGTCGGCGTCGACCCGCTCCCAGACGCGGTTCTCCCCGAGGACCCCGCCGTACCCGATGTCGGCGCAGTAGCCGTCCTTCACCGGAGCCATGTCGAGAACGTACGGCATGCCCTCTTCGAGCCGGGCGCCGCTCGGCAGGAACTGCGTGGGCACGCGGAACCCGGTGAAGGCGGACCGGTCGCCGAACCAGGCGAACGGCGTGTGCAGCCAGTCGTCCACGCCGCGCTCGCGGAGCCACCGGCGCATGCGGCGGCACGCCTCGCGCTCGGTCACCCCGGGTTCGAGGGTGGCGGCGACCGCCTCGGCGCACGCGTAGGACAGCCGCTGGACGGCACGGAATCGCTCGAGCTCCGCGGGGTCGTCGACGCGGGCGAGCGCCACTTTATTGGACACGATGTTAATTAAGCGCGCGCGCGGACCCCCGGGTCAAGGGGGGCCCGCGTGACGCTCGCCACGCGCGTCCGCTAGTAGGGGTCGTAGCCGGCGGCCCGGGCGGCGGGGGAGCGCATCAGGTAGTCGAGCGCCTGCGGCGTCGAGCAGACCTTGGACGGGTGGTGGCCCGGCCGCAGGTAGACGGGGGCCTCGCCGAGCAGCAGCCGGAAGATCCCCGGGACGTGCCCGAGCCGCACCGAGCGCCGGTAGGCCCGGTACACGCGCAGCGGCGTGATCCTCCGGGTGATCGTCGGGTCCTGCTTGAGCAGGTACAGCGAGCCGCCGATCAGCGCCCAGTACAGGAAGAACAGCGACACCACCCACGCCGCGACCCGCATCGGGTACCGGCCGCCCATGGCCTTGTAGACGTCGAACACCACCGACCGGTGCTCGACCTCCTCGGCGCCGTGCCAGCGCAGCAGGTCCAGCATCGTCGGATCGACGCCGGACTTCTCGAACCGCTCGTTGTCCATGATCCACTGGCCGAGCACGGCGGTGTAGTGCTCGATCGAGGCGACCGCGGCGAGCTCGAACCGCAGCCGCCGCCGCCACGCCCGCGGGTTCTTCTCCTTCAGCGCCGCCATCTGCGCCGGCCGCTCGGCGTTCCCCTTCGCCGCCGCGTCGGTGATCCTGGAGACGTCGATGCCGTTCTTCTCCAGGATCTGGTCGAGGACGCCCTGGTGGGAGCGGGCGTGCACCATCTCCTGCCCGATGAACCCCTTGATCTCCTCGAGCAGCCGCTCGTCCCGGATGTGCGGCCGCGCGTCCTTGACGCACTGGATGAACCACTTCTCGCCTTCGGGCAGGACGATGTGGAAGGAGTTGATGATGTGGGTGGCGACGGGATCCCCCGGCACCCAGTGCAGCGGGGTCTCCGACCAGTCGAACGTGACGCGCCGAGGCTTGATCGGAGGATGACGCTCGTCGATCCCGGACGCCGCTCCGCCGTCCGTCAGGGGCCTCGTCATTCCCTCTCCTCTTCGTCGCGGGGCGTGCGCGCGTCGCAGCGCGAGAGGTCGAGTCAACTCGTTCCCGCCCGCGCTTTCTTGGGAGCAGGCCAACAAGTTACCGCTTGGTTTTGCGCGGGGCGTGACAAGCGGCCAGGTCACGGGGCCGATTCCGGACGGCCGCTCCGGCGCGCCGCCGGGCGGTCGGACGGCTCAGACGGTGACGCGTTCGGCGCCGGCGTAGACGTTCATCGTCTCGCCCCGCAGGAACCCGACGAGCGTCATCCCGGCGTCCTCGGCGAGGTCGGCCGCGAGCGAGGACGGCGCCGACACCGCGGCCAGCACCGGGATCCCGGCGGTCATCGCCTTCTGCGTCAGCTCGAACGACGCGCGCCCGCTGACCATCAGCACCCGCCCGGCGAGCGGCAGCTCCTTGCGCCGCAGCGCCCAGCCGATCACCTTGTCGACGGCGTTGTGCCGCCCGACGTCCTCCCGGACGGCCAGCAGGCCGCCCTCGGCGTCGAACAGCCCGGCGGCGTGCAGTCCGCCCGTCCGGTCGAACACCCGCTGCGCCGCGCGCAGCCGATCCGGCAGCGCGGCGAGCGTCGCGGCGGCGAGCCGCACCGGGTCCGCGGCGACGTCGTGTGGCCGGTCGGCGCGCAGCGCCTCGATGCTCGCCTTCCCGCAGACCCCGCACGCGCTGGTGGTGGTGAACGCCCGCGTCATCGACGCGTCCGGCTCGGGGACGCCCGGCGCCAGCGCCACGTCGAGGACGTTCTGCTCCTCGGTGTCGGCGCAGTACCGCATCGTCCCCAGGTCGGCCGCGCCGGAGATGATCCCCTCCGCCGCGAGGAACCCGGCGACCAGGTCGAAGTCGTGCCCGGGGGTCCGCATCGTGACGGTGAGCGGCCGGCCGGCGACGCGGATCTCCAGCGGCTCCTCCACGGCGAGCGTGTCGGGCCTGCGCACGGTCGTGCGCCCGCGCGTCCCGCCGGTGCTCAGCCTCAGTACCGGCCTGCGCACGGTGATCCGCCCCATGACCACGACGGTACCCCGGATCGGCCGTTCCGTGGCGCGGGGGAGCGGCGAGGGGATCAGTCCGAGACGCCCCGGGGCCGCGGCGCCCGCCAGCCGTACCGCATCGCCAGCACCCGCAGCGCGAACGCGAGGACGGCGGCGCCCGCGGTGACGCCGTCGCCGTGCAGGCCCGCCGCGTCCGTCGCGGCCACCGCGACCGCGCCGAGCATCGCGGGCAGCGCGTACAGCTGCCGGTCGTACAGCACGGCGGGGATCTGCCCGCTCAGCAGGTCGCGCAGGGCGCCGCCGCCGACGGCGGTGATCGTCCCGAGCAGCACCGCGTGCAGCGGCGAGAGCCCGAAGGCGAGGGCCTTCACGGTGCCGGTGGTGCAGAACAGCCCGAGGCCGGCGGCGTCGAACAGCATGATGCCGGGCATGAGCCGCTGCACCTGCGGATGCCAGAAGAACACCAGCGCGGACGCGGCCAGCGGCACCAGCACGTAGCCCAGGCTGGTGAACGCGGCGGGCGGCACCGCGCCGATCATCAGGTCGCGGACGATCCCGCCGCCGAGCCCGGTGATCTCGGCGAGCACCACCAGGCCGACGACGTCGAGCTTCTGCCGGACGGCCGTGAGGGCGCCCGACACCGCGAAGACGAACACGCCCGCCAGGTCCAGCAGCCAGGCGACGTCGGTGAGCCGCTCGGTCACGCCGTCCCGCCGCGCCGGTCGTCGGGCGGGCCCTCGTGCCGGTCGTCGCGCGGACCCTCGTGCCGGTCGTGCTCGCCGTGGACGTCCTCGCCTTCGCGGTCGACGTTCCAGTTCGCGACGACCGCGGCGAACGGCGGAATGATCATCGCGGCGACCGCCATCCCGATCGCGGCGGGCACGGAGAAGTGCCGCACGACGGCCCACGCCAGGACGAACAGCGTGAGGCACGTCCCCATCATGATCGCGTACGCGACCCGGCGCCCTCTCATGCCTTCACGGTACGGCCGGGACGGGAGCGCGAAGGTCACCGGCACCGCCCGCTACGCCGCGGACAACGAGGTGCCCAACCCGCTGCACGGATTC
>NZ_JBFAUZ010000091.1:0-12449 GCF_040679555.1 Spirillospora sp. NPDC052242 | reverse complement strand
GACGGCTATGGTCACGGCACGGGTCACGGCGAGTCTCACGACCCGGCTCAGGGCGGGGATCACCGCGCGCGCCCGGCGGGAACGCGTACGGTGAGAGCATGCGGGATCGGGACGAATCGGGACGTCCGCGCAACGCGCGGCCCCGCGACGCGTACGGGCGTCCGCTGCCGCACGGGGCCACCGGGATCCCCACCATGCCGGACGACCTCGGCATGCGGCCGTCCGAGGCCCTGCGGGAGGCGCAGCGGCTCCTGGACGCCGACCGCCCCTTCCACGCCCACGAGGTGCTGGAGGCCGCCTGGAAGGACGCCCCGGACCCGGAGCGGGAGCTGTGGCGGGGCCTGGCCCAGGTCGCGGTGGGGGTCACCCACCTGCGCCGCGGCAACGCGCGGGGCGCGCGCGCCCTGCTGAGCCGCGCCGCGGACCGGCTGGAGCCGTACGCCGCCGACCCCCCGCACGCGATCGACGTCCAAGGCGTCGTGCGGCGCGCTCGCGCGCTCGTGGACACGCCTGAAGACGGTCCGGTCGAACTGAAGCTCACCCTGTAGCGCCCCAGTAGGGCGCTCACGGGTTCAGTCGGAGCAGCTCTGGGTGGAGACCGGCTCGGTGGCGCGCGCGCCCGCGCGGGCGTCCTCCGCGACCTCTTCGGCGGTGAGCGCGTAGCCGGTGGAGGGGGTGTCGAGCGCCGCCGCGAAGATGACGCCGTAGACGCCGCCGTCCGCGGACAGCAGCGGCCCGCCCGAGTTGCCCGGCTCGACCTTGCCGCGGATCGCGTAGATCTCCCGGGCGACCTGGCCGGTGTGGTAGATGTCGGGGCCCTTGGCGGTCTGCCGGGCGCGGATCCGGGCGGCGCTCGCGCTGAACGGCTCGTTCTTCGGGAAGCCCGCGATGATCGCGCTGTCGCGCACCTCGGCCTCCATCTCGAAGTCGAGCGGGCGCGCGTCCAGGCCCGGGACGTACAGGACGGCGATGTCGCGGCTCGGGTTGTACAGGACGACCTCGCCCTTCGCGGTCTCGCCCGTGCGGTTCGCCACGGTGGACGGCCCGCGCGCGCCCGCGACGACGTGCGCGTTCGTCATGATGTGGTCGGGCGCGAACACGAACCCGGTGCCCTCGATGCGGCGCTGGCACTGCGGCGCCGTGCTGACGATCTTGACGATGCTGTTGCGCGCGTCCCGCAGCCCGCCGGTCGCCAGGACCGAGTCGTCCGGCGGCGGCACCTCGACCACCGACTCGCCGCCGAGCCCGTTGAAGACCTGCGGGAACTCGCTGTTCTTCACGAACCCCTGGAACGAGGTGAACCAGGTGTGCGCCTGGGCGGGCATCACCTCGTCGATCCCGTTGATGATCGACGAACCCTTCACCTGGGTGCGGACGGGCTTGAACTCCGAGTTCGCGACCAGGCTGCCGAAGAACCACGCGACGATCAACAGCGACAGCGCGCTGACGAACGTGCCGCCGACCGCGTCCGCCGTCCGCGCGTTCAGCCCGGTGACCCGGTTGCGGAGCACGGCCCCCGCGGACGACGCGATGAGCTGCCCGAACGTCGCGGACAGGAACGCGACGACGATCGCGAGCAGCGCCTGCTGCGCCGCCCCGTCCACCGCGGACTCGGCGATCGGGGGAGCGATCAGCACCCCGGCGACGCCGCCGCCGACGAAGCCCGCGAAGCTCAGCAGGCTCACGATGAAACCCTGCCGGTAGCCCGAGACGCCGAACAGCACGACGAGCCCTAGGAGGATCAGATCGAGCATATGGTCGTCCAGCACCGCTTCACCGTATAGCGCGAGGTCGCCTTCTCACGTCCCCTCGCCGGACCAGTTTGCCCTGCCCCGGATGGCCACGTGGGGCGATACGGAACGATCACCGACCGTGCCCCTCCCGGCCGTGGCCCGTTGACCTGCGGTTCGGCGGACGGACGGGCGCCGCGTGCGGCGCACGCGGGGTGCGGGTCAGCCGCGGGAGGCGAGATCGAGGACGTCCTGCGGCAGGTCCTCGACGTGATCGGCGTCCCACGGGCGCTCCCAGCCGCCCGCCGCCAGCACCTCGCCGAGCAGCGCCGCCGTGAACCCCCACACGAGCATCCCGCCGACCTTGAACGCGGGCCCGAGCCTCAGCCCGGACGGGTGCCGGACGGTCAGCCGGTTCGCCGGGTCGACGAGTTCGGCGATCGGCACCCGCGCGACGGTCGCGACCTCGCCGGGATGCCCGGGGGCGATCTTGGACGGTTCGCGCCACCAGCCGGCGACGGGCGTGACGCGGTGCCGGCTGCGCGACAGGTACAGCTCCGGGAGCGTGCAGAGCACGTCCACGCCGGACGGCTCGACGCCCGCCTCCTCCCACGCCTCGCGCAGCGCCGCCGCGACCGGGCCGTCGTCCTCGGGGTCGATGCGGCCGCCGGGGAACGCGGGCTGGCCGGCGTGCTTGTTGAGGGTCGCGGCCCGCTCGGTGAGCAGGACGTCCGGGCCGTCCGGTCCCTCGCCGAACAGGATCAGCACGGCGGCGGCGCGGGCGTCCGGGGCCGGCCGGAACTGCGGCGGCACCGGCAGCCGCGCCGCGTGGGCGCGGAAACGGTCGAGCCAGTCGGGGCAGGAGGCGATCTCGGTCACGTTGATCTCAACTCCAGGACGGCCGTTTTGCTTCCCCGCCCGCCCCCGTCCCGGCGAGCGGCGGTCACGAGAACGGGCCGGGCTTGACGAGCGCCTCGGCCGTCTCGACGTCCGTGGGGCCCTCGCCGTACGCCGGGCACAGGTCGGCGAGGGGGCAGGCGCCGCAGGCGGGGCGGCGCGCGTGGCAGATGCGGCGCCCGTGCCAGATCAGCCGGTGCGACAGCATCGTCCAGTCCTTCTTCGGGAACAGCCCGCCGATCTCCCGCTCGACCTTGTCGGGGTCGGTCTCCTCCGTCCACGCGAACCGGCGGACGAGCCGCCCGAAGTGCGTGTCGACGGTGATGCCCGGGACGTCGAACGCGTTGCCGAGCACGACGTTCGCGGTCTTGCGGCCGACGCCGGGGAGCGTGACGAGGTCGTCCAGGCGTCCGGGCACCTCGCCGCCGAACCGCTCGACGAGCGCGGCGGACAGCCCCATCACCGACTTCGTCTTGGCGCGGAAGAACCCCGTGGGCCGCAGCAGGGCCTCGACGTCCTCCGGATCGGCGGCGGCGAGGTCCTCCGGCGTCGGGTACTTGGCGAAGAGCGCCGGAGTGGTCAGGTTCACCCGCTTGTCGGTGGTCTGGGCGGACAGGACCGTGGCGACCAGGAGCTGGAAGGGTGTCCCGAAGTTCAGCTCACAGTGCGCGTCCGGGTAGGTTTCCGTGAGGATCCTGTTCATCCGCCGCGCCCGGCGCACCAGCCCGAGGCGGGTCTCCGGCCCGCGCCGCCCGGCGCGCCGGGGCCGCGGCCGGGCGCGGGCGTCCGAGGACCGTGCGTCCGGGGAGCGGGCCGCTTTCGTCGCCATCCCGCCAGGGTAGGCCCCGGACGGCCGGGACGGGCGGCACCCGCACGCCCGTTTAAGTGCGATGAGACCGGTGTGATGGCATTCACCCGGGTGTCCGTACACTGGGCGAACAGGGTGGTGGTGACGATCCCGCGAAGTGACGACCCCGCGTTACGGCGCGCCGTGGCCCTGCCTTCACGTACGCGGTGGGACGTACGTCACACTATGCATGTTGGTGTTTCGAGGAGGAGAAGCGTGACCGACCGCGACGTGGACGTTCTGAGCAGAGCCCCGCTCTTCGAGGCACTCGATGAGCAGGGGGCCAAGGCGCTGCGCGCCAACGTGACCGAGGTGCGGCTCGCCCGCGGTCAGACGCTGTTCAACGAGGGCGAGACGGGCGACCGCCTGTACGTCGTCGTGGAGGGGAAGATCAAGCTGACCCGCACGGCGCCGGACGGCCGGGAGAACCTGCTGAGCGTCCTCGGCCCCAGCGAGATGTTCGGCGAGCTCTCGCTGTTCGACCCCCGCCCGCGCACCGCCAGCGCCATCGCGGTGACCGAGTGCCGGCTGGCCGGGCTCGGCCACGACCAGCTCCGCCCGTGGCTGACCGGGCACGCCGAGGTCGCCGTGCAGCTGCTGCGCGCGCTGGCCCAGCGGCTCCGCAAGACCAACGACGTCATGGCCGACCTGGTGTTCACCGACGTCCCCGGCCGTGTCGCCAAGGCCCTGCTGGACCTCGCCGAGCGCTTCGGGCAGCCGTCCGAGGCGGGCCTGCACGTCCACCACGACCTCACGCAGGAGGAGCTGGCGCAGCTCGTCGGCGCGTCCCGCGAGACCGTCAACAAGGCGCTCGCCGACTTCGCGCAGCGCAACTGGCTGCGGATCGAGGCCCGCGCGGTGGTCATCCTCGACATCGAGCGGCTGCGCAAGCGCTCCAAGTGAGCGGGCCGGCCGGTCCGCGGCGGACGACCGCGGCGACCGGCCGGTCGCGTCCGGCGGGTCGCGCGCCGCGCCGCGCCCGCCTGTCGCGTCAGCGCCGCTCGTTCAGGTAGTCGAGCTGCGCCTGCACGGACCATTCCGCCGCGGGCCACAGCGACCTGTCGACGTCCGCGTACACGACCTCCACGACGTCGCGCGCCGTCCGGGCGCCCGCCGCCACGGCCGCCTCGACCTGCGCGATCCGCGCGCGCCGATGGTCGATGTAGTGGTCGAGGGCCGCCAGCGGATCGTCCAGCTTCGGGCCGTGGCCCGGCAGGATCGTCGCCGCCTCCCGGTCCGCGCAGAAGGTCCGCAGCCGGTCGAGGGAGCCCAGGTAGTCCCCGAGCCGCCCCTCCACGACGGTCGTCCCGTACCCGAGGACCGTGTCGCCGGTCAGGACGGCCCCGTCCGCGGGCAGCCAGAACGTCAGCGAGTCGTCGCTGTGCCCCGGCGTCTCCATCACGTGGAGCTCCAGGCCGCCGGTCGTGATGACGTCCCCCTCGACGAGGCCCTCGTCGCCGAGCCGGTGCCGGGGGTCGAGCGCCCGCACGTTCACGCCGCCCGCCAGCTCGGCGAACCGCGCGGCGCCGGCGGAGTGGTCCGGGTGCCCGTGCGTGAGCACGACCAGCCCGACCCTGGCCCCCCACGACTCGACGGTGTGCACGACGCGCCGCAGGTGGACGTCGTCCTTCGGCCCCGGATCGATCACGACGACCTCGGCGGAGTCCGGGTCGCGGACGAGCCACGTGTTCGTGCCGTCGAGGGTCATCGAGGACGGATTCGGCGCGAGCACACAGAACGCCCGTTCGGTTCCCATGCCGTCGATCTCGGTCATGTCGCCCATCCTGCCCGAGAGACGGGCGGGACGACCGGCCGGGTTCCACCCGAGCCGGTCCAGGCGCCGCAGCGCGGACGTCCCCGCGAGCCGCAGCATGACGGCCCGCGACAGCCGCGCGCGGGCCGCGCTCGTCCAGGGCGTCCGGCGGCCCACGACGGCGCCCTCACCCGGTCGGGTAGAAGTGCGCGACGTCCTCGGGCAGCACCAGGAACGCCTCCCCGTCGACGACCTCGGCCGTCGGCTCGTACACCTTGATCGCGCGTTCGGCCGCGAGGACGTCCGCGACCGTCTCGTACTCGGCCAGCTCGGTCAGCGTCGCCAGGGTCGGCGGCAGCATCATCCACTCGCCGGCCCACCCGCGCTCCACGGCCTCCGCCGGACGCACCCACGCCACCTGGTCGGCCTCCGTGCTGACGTCGCGCGCGCGCTGGCCGTCCGGGATCGCCGCCACGAAGAACCGGGTGTCGTAGCGCTTCGGCTCGATCTTCGGCGTGATCCAGTGCGCCCACGGGCGCAGCAGGTCCGACCGCAGCACCAGGCCGCGTTTGTCGAGGAAACCGCCGAACGACTGGGACCGGTCCAGCAGCGCCCGCCGGTCGGCCTCCCACGCGTCCCCGCGGGTGTCGTCGACGACCGTGTCCGGCGTCGGGCCCGCGAGCAGCACCAGCGTCTCCTCGAACGTCTCGCGGACGGCCGCGCACACCAGCTCGCGCGCCACCGTCTCGCTCGCGCCGAACGCCGCGGCCCACGCGGCCGGCGCCGGGCCCGACCACGCGAGCGACGCCTCGCCGTCGCGCGGGTCGACCGACCCGCCGGGGAACACGTAGGCGCCGGGCGCGAACGCCATGGACCGCACCCGGCGCAGCAGGAACGCCTGCAGGCCGTGCCGGTCGTGGTCGCGCAGCACCACGACCGTCGCCGCGTCCCGCGCGGGCGGGGGCGCCAGACGTCCGGTGGCCATGTCCTCGATGCGCCCCACGAACTCCGCGGGCAGCTTCAGCCCGTTCACCCTCGCCTCGCCGGCCGTGTGATCCTCATGGCGGCCAATTCGGACATACCGAATGCCGTTCCGTCAACCCGAAGTCAGCAACCGGGTGAGGAGAGCAACGTTCTCCCCGGCGGGCCGCGGACGTCCGTCAGGCGACCTCGGCGATCAGCTCGACCTCGACGGGCACGTTGCGGGGCAGCGACGCGACGCCGACCGCGCTGCGCGCATGCCGTCCGGCCTCGCCGAACACCTCGGCCAGCAGGTCGCTCGCACCGTTCACCACGTCCGGCTGACCGTAGAAATCGGGCGCGCTCGCGACGAAACCGACGACCTTCACGATCCGCGCGATCCGCGACAGCTCGCCCACCTCGGCCTTGAGCGCCGCGATCGCGTTCAGCGCGCAGATCCGCGCCTGCGCCTTCGCCTCCTCGGCGCTCACCTCCGCGCCGACCTTCCCGGTGGCGCCCAGCTCCCCCTTCACCAGCGGGATCTGCCCCGCCGTGTAGACGAGCGAGCCCGTCCGCGCCGTCGGCAGGTACGACGCGACCGGCGGCACGACGTCCGGCAGCTCCAGCCCGAGCTCGACGATCCGCTCCTCGGGTGTGCTCATCGCCACTCCCTCCTCGACTCGCCCGCGTACGGGCCTAGGACTGCACTTCCCGCTTGAAGTAGGCCACCAGGTTCTCCGGGTTCGGACCCGGCAGCACGGTGACGAGCTCCCACCCGTCCTGGCCCCAGTTGTCGAGAATCTGCTTGGTGGCGTGCACCAGCAGCGGAACGGTCGCGTACTCCCACTTCTTCATGGGAATCACCCTAGCGATCGGCTCGCGCCGGGGCCCCGCGAACCCACCGCCGCCTGGACCACCCGGGCGGCCCGGCGGCGGGCTCAGCGCGCCGCGAGGAGCCCGGCAGCGGCGACCGTCTCGACCCAGAAGTAGAACCAACCGGGGTAGAAGCCGCCGACGCGGTCGAACGCCCGCGCGACGAGCCGTCCGCCGGCCATCCCGGCGAGCGCGCACGCGACCGCGACCACCGCCCCGGACCGGACGCCGCCCGCGTCGGCCGCCGCGGCGACCAGCAGCGCCCCCATCGCGACGCCGAACCCGCCGTACACCGCCCGCACCTCCGCCCGCGCCGTCCCGGACGGCAGCGCGATCCCGAACGGCCTGATCAACGCTCCCGGCGCGGCCAGTCCGTACACGCCCATGCCGAAGAAGAACACGGCGACGACCACGATCACTGCGGTGGAAACGGCGGCGGGCACGGCGGGGACCTCCACTCGGCTAGGCTCCGGGCCCGGTCCGCGGACCCGTCGCCGAAAGGATGTGCCACCGCCCCGTGCCCGCGCTTTCACGAACGTGCTCCCGTGCGGGACTCTGGCTGTGGCCGGGGCAGGCCCTGTACGCGGGCCCGTCGCTCGGCCTCGGGGTCCACTCGGGTTCGGTCGCCTGCCTCGCCGTGGGCGTGGACGCTCCCGTCGTCGTCCACGTCCCTGGACGACCGGACCTGACCGCCCGCAGCGTCCTCGTCCCGCCGCGCCTCCCGCACCGCCTCATCGCGCAGGGGGAACGCATGGTGTTCTGCTACCTCGACCCCGCCTCCCCGTACGCCGCGGCATGCCGGACGGAGATGCTGCAAGGCGACGTCCTGCCGCACACCCACCGGCAGGAGGCGGCCCTAGTGCACTTGGCCTTCCGACTGGACGAACGCCGCCCTGCAGACGGCGCGCTCTGGCTCGCCCGTGCCGCCCCTGCCCCGTCCCCAAGCGGAACGGACGAGCGCATCCGTGCGGCCACCCGGCGGCTCCTCGGCAACCCGGAGACGGCCGTGACGGCACGCGAGCTGGCCGCGGAGGCGGGCCTGTCCGTCTCCCGGTTCCTGCACCTGTTCAAGGCGCAGACGGGCACGAGCTTCCGCCGCTACCGGATCTGGGCCCGCATGCTCCGCGCCGCCGCCCTCCTGGACGAGGGCCACGACCTCACCCGCGTCGCCGTCGAGGCGGGCTTCTCCAGCCCGTCCCACCTCAGCGGCACCTTCCACGCCACGTTCGGCCTCACGCCGTCGGCCCTGCTCGCCGTCGACCCCGACATCGTCCGCGGCGACGCACCGCCCGCGGGCCGGACGGCTCAGTCGAGCGGCGGGTCGCGCCGCTCGTCCGCCGTCGCCCCGGTCGCGCCCGGCTCGCCGCCCGCGATGCCCTGACGTTCTCCCGTGTGCGCGCGGCCCGGCTCGTCCAGTCCGATCACCGGCGGGACCTCGTCGGGCGACTCCAGCGCCGGGGACACCTCGGCGGCCTTCGCCAGCTCCTGCTCGGCCTTCGCGAGCCGCTCGCCGAGGTCCGGCTTCTCCTCCGGCCCCGACTCCGCCGTCTTCTTCGCGTCGCCCGTCATCCGGTCGAAGAACCGCAGGACCTCCACCGGGAGCGGCATGACGAGCGTGCTGTTCTTCTCGGCGGAGACCTCGACGACCGTCTGCAGCAGCCGCAGCTGGAGGGCCGCCGGGTCCTGCGACATGATCTCCGCGGCGGCGGCGAGCCGCTTGGACGCCTGGAACTCGCCGTCCGCGGTGATGATCCGCGCCCGCCGCTCCCGCTCCGCCTCGGCCTGCCGCGCCATCGACCGCTTCATGCCCTCCGGCAGCGACACGTCCTTGATCTCGACCCGCTCGATGAGGATGCCCCACGGATCCTGCGTGATCTCGTCGATGATCGCCCGCAGCTTGGTGTTGATCTTCTGCCGTTCGCCGAGCAGCTCCTGCATGTCCGCCTGGCCGATGACCGACCGCAGCGACGTCTGCGCCACCTGCGACACCGCGTACCCGTAGTTCTGGACGTTCACGATCGCCTTCACCGGGTCGATCACCCGGAAGTAGACGACGGCGTCCACGCGGACGCTCACGTTGTCCTCGGTGATGCCCTCCTGCGCGGGCACGTCCATCGTGATCGTCTGCCGGCTGACCTTCTGCATCCGTTCGACCACCGGAATGATCGCCGTCAGTCCCGGCGGCCGCAACGCCCCGGGCCGCAGCTGCCCGCCGCGCTGCACCTGGCCGAACCTGAACACGATGCCGTGCTCGAACTGCTGCACCACCCGGATCGCCGAGCCCGCGACCATCAGCCCGACCACGACGAGGCCCAGGAGCACGATGAGGATGATCGCTTCCATCTTCGGGCACCTCTCTCCCGTGGGGCCGCCCCCCGGGAGCCCGCGACGCCGTCCGGACCGCCGGGTGCGGGCGCACCCGGCCGGACGAGCCGGCCCGGGAGCCGGTGTCACGTTTCCCAGCTAACCCCGTGGGCAGGCCGGAACACAACGGTTCGCACGCGAATCCCGAGCGGGGGGCACATCGTGTCAGGGATCACTTGCATGAGACGCGACGGCCTCTAAAGCTCGCGCCGGACGGACGATATGGTCGATCGGGTGAGCGCGAGAGACACCGACTGGGACGGCGTGCGCCTGCACGTCGTCACCGGCAAGGGTGGCACCGGCAAGACGACCGTGGCCGCCGCACTCGCCCTGGCGCTGGCCGCCGGGGGCCGCCGGGTGCTGCTCGTCGAGGTCGAGGGACGGCAGGGCATCGCCCAGCTCTTCGACTGCCCGCCCCTCCCGTACGAGGAGCGCCGGGTCGCCGTCGCGCCGGGCGGCGGGGACGTCCACGCGCTCGCCATCGACACCGAAGAGGCGCTCATCGAGTACCTCGAGATGTTCTACAACCTCAAGCGCGCCGGGAAGGCCATGACCCGGCTCGGCATCGTCGACTTCGTCACCACGATCGCCCCCGGCCTGCGCGACGTCATCCTCACCGGCAAGACGAGCGAGTCCGTGCGCCGCCGCAAGAAGGACGGCTCGTTCATCTACGACGCCGTCGTCATGGACGCCCCGCCCACCGGCCGCATCACCAAGTTCCTCAACGTCAACGACGAGGTGTCCGGGCTCGCGAAGGTCGGGCCCGTCCGCAACCACGCCGACACCGTGATGAAGGTCGTGCGCAGCCCCGAGACGGCCGTCCACTTCGTCACGCTCCTGGAGGAGATGCCCGTCCAGGAGACGATGGACGGCATCCACGACCTCGAAGCGGTCGGCCTCCCGATCGGCGCGGTGATCGTGAACATGGAGCACGCGCCCGTCCTGTCCGAGGACGACCGCGCCCGCGCCGCCGCCGGCGGGCTCGACGTCGACGAGATCGTCCGCGGGGTGAAGGCCGCCGGGCTGGAGCGCGACGCCGAGGCCGTCGCCGGGGTGCTGGCCGCCGAGGCCGGCGAGCACGCCCGCCGCACCGCCCTGCAGCGCCGCGAGAAGGAGCGCCTGGAGGCCATCGACCGGCCCCGCTACACGCTCCCGCTGCTGTCCGACGGCATGGACCTCGCCGGCCTGTACGACCTGGCCGCGGCCCTGCGGGAGCAGGGCGCGGCATGAGCGGCACGAGGGAGACGAGCTGACGATGAGCCCGACCGCGAAGACCCCGCCCGCGCTGGACGTCGACCGGCTGCTGGACGACCCCCGCACCAAAATCATCGTCTGCTGCGGCTCCGGCGGCGTCGGCAAGACCACGACCGCCGCGGCCCTCGGCGTCCGCGCCGCCGAGCGGGGACGCGACGTCGTCGTCCTCACCGTCGACCCGGCGCGGCGGCTCGCCCAGTCGATGGGCCTCAGCGAGCTCGACAACAACCCGCGCAAGATCGAGATCCAGGGCGACGGCGAGCTGCACGCCATGATGCTCGACATGAAGCGGACGTTCGACGAGATCGTCGAGGCGCACGCCGACCCCGACCGCGCGAAGCAGATCCTCGCGAACCCCTTCTACCAGTCGCTGTCCTCGAGCCTGTCGGGCACGCAGGAGTACATGGCGATGGAGAAGCTCGGCCAGCTCCACCGGTCCGGCGCCTGGGACCTCATCATCGTCGACACCCCGCCGTCGCGGAACGCGCTCGACTTCCTCGACGCGCCCGAGCGGATGGGCCGGTTCCTCGACGGCCGGTTCATGAAGATGCTCGCGGCGCCCGCGAAGACCGGCGGCCGTTTCGGCGTCAAGGTGATCAGCGCCGGGTTCGGCATGTTCACCGGGGTCGTCAACAAGGTCATCGGCGTCCAGCTGCTCCGCGACGTCCAGACGTTCGTCGCCGCGTTCGACACGGTCTTCGGCGGGTTCCAGGAGCGCGCGGAGAAGACGTTCCAGCTCCTGCAGACGCCCGGCACCGCGTTCCTCGTCGTGGCCGCACCGGAGCCGGACGCGCTGCGCGAGGCGTCCTACTTCATCGAGCGGCTCGCCGAGGAGCGGATGCCGCTCGCGGGCCTCGTCGTCAACCGGGTGCACGAGTCCGCCGCGGACGGGCTGTCGGCCGCCCGCAGCCTCGCCGCCGCCGAGACGCTGGAGGAGCGCGGCGACCACACGCTCACCGCCGCGCTGCTGCGGCTGCACTCCGACCGGATGCAGCTCGCGGCCCGCGAGGAGCGCCTCCGCGACAACTTCGCCTCCACGCACCCGACCGTCCCGGTGACGGCCGTGCCCGCGCAGGCCGAGGACGTCCACGACCTGGACGGCCTGCGCCGCGTCGGCGAGGACCTGGCGGCCCGCGACCACGAACCCGCCGCCTGACCGGAAACCGGGCGCCGGACGGCGCCCCGTTCGTCTAGGTTCGCGGCATGTTCTCCCTCAAGGAACCCCCGAGGGCGCCCTCGCGCGCTGGCTCGACCGCCACGGCCTCCCCTCGACCGTCCACGCGTTCCCCAAGGTCGGCGTCCAGCCGCTGCGCGCCGCCTACGGGCACCTGTTCGAGTTCCGCGACGACGCGTACCTGGGCGCCGTGTCCATCCCGTTCGGTCGGTCATCGCGGACTTCGGTGAGGAACTGCCGCGCGTCCGGCCGCCGGTTCAGTACCCGCACTGACGAACGAAACGTTCGTCCGCAATGCACATCGGCGACCGAAAAGGCGCCACCGGACGGACGATCCGACCGTTCATCGCACGCGTCAGCGGCAATCCCGCAAACGTCGCTACATGCGCGAACACCGCCGGGCACGGTGATCGATGGATCGCGCCCGCCCACCGTTCACCGGCCGTTCAATTTCGGCCGTCCGAAATCACGTTTCGCCGCATCGAACGGAGACGAACCTGATCTGGACGCGCACGGCGGCGGGCCCGTGAACATCATTTTCCGCTGAACGGAAAATCAACCCTCCGGTCAGGCGCTTTGCGGAAGGCCGAACAGCGC
>NZ_JBFAUZ010000090.1:0-16292 GCF_040679555.1 Spirillospora sp. NPDC052242 | reverse complement strand
GACGCGGGGACGGGCGGCGCGCCCCGTCTCGCCGGACCTACCGATCGGCCAGGGGGACGACGTGCGGCGCGATGCTCGACAGCTTCTCGCACGTCTCCTCGTACTCGCGCTCCGGCGTGGAGCCGCTGACGATCCCCGCGCCCGCCCGCAGCCAGGCCCGCCCGTCCCGGCTGTAGAGCGCCCGCAGGACGAGCGCCGAGTCGAGCGCCCCGTCGTGCGACACCGCGAGGACGGCGCCCGCGTAGAGCCCGCGCCGCTCCTCCAGGCCGCCGATCGCCTCGATCGCCTCCGGCTTCGGGATGCCCGACGCCGTCACCCCCGGGAACAGCGCGTCGAGCGCGTCCCAGCACGTGCGGCCCGGCGCGAGCACGCCGCTCACGCTCGACCCGAGATGCTGCACGCTGCCCCGCTCCTTCACGGTCATGAACCCGGTGACCCGGACGCTGCCCGGCGCGCACACCCCGTACAGCTCGTCCTGCGACGTGCGGACCGACACCGCGTGCTCGAAGATCTCCTTCGGGTCGCTCTCCAGCTCCCGGCGCGTCCGCGCGTCCGCGTCCGCGCCGCGCCCGAACGCCCGCGTCCCGGCGAGCGGCTGCGTCATCACGGTGCCGTCCGCCTCGACGCTCGCGAGCACCTCGGGGCTGAACCCGGTCGCCTGGAAGCCGCCGAGGTCGAGCAGGAACGACCGCGCGGGGGTGTTGGCGGCGCGGCCGCGCACGTACGTCGCGACCGTGTCCACGGGGTAAGGAACGTCCAACCTTCGGGACACGATCACCTTCTGGTAGCGGCCCGCGCCGATGTCGGCGACGGCCCGCGCGACCCGCTCCCGGTAGGCGTCCCCGCCGACCCGCACGTCCACCGGGGACGCCGGGGCCGGCGCGGGCGCGCCGCCTGCCGCGAGCAGCTTCGCCACCCGCTCGATCTCGTCGGCGTCCGCGCCGGTGACGTGCGCGCGCCCGTCCCGCACCCGGACCTCGACACGCGGCACGACCAGGTGCGCGAGCCGCCCGTCGCGCCGCTCAGGGGCAGAGTCGTTGTGCCGCTCCGCGACAGAGTCGTTGTGCCGCTCCGCAGCGGATTCGAACGCGATCCATCCGTAGGCGTTCCACACCGGCAGCGGCGCCGCGGCGAACGCCTCGCGCAGCGCCGCGGCGGGGCGTCCCGTCCACGGCCTGACCTCGGGTTCCGCGCCCGGCCAGCGGGTGCGGACCTCGCCCTCCTCCAGGATCACCTCGCCGAGCGTGCCGCCCGCGAACGTCCACGAGCCGGGCCGCTCGTAGACCACGTGGTCGTCGAACAGCCCGGAACCGGCCAGCCCGGCCATCAGGGCCAGCGGGTCGGCGGTGCTCTCCACGACCGTTTCCGTGGGCTCTTCATACGTGACACCGATGGACAAGGCAGCCAACTCCCTTTCGCCGGGCCGGGGGTCACCCAAAACTTAGGTAAGCCTAACCTTGTGTGATTTTCGTAGGCAAGGCTAACCTAACCGGCGGTGGTGAAGCCGACAACGAAAGAGTTGAGCGTGCAGGAGCAGCAGACCAGTCTCGGCGACACGGCGGCCCGGCGACGCGAACTGATGCGGCGGATGATGGCGGAGGCGGGCCTCGGCCCGGGCGCCGCCCGGCTCGCCCCACGGGGACACGACGGGCCCGCGCCCCTGTCCCACGCGCAGCAGAGCATGTGGCTGCACCACCGGACGTTCCCGGACAGCGCCGCCTACAACGTCTGCCTCCTCGTCCGCATGGACGGCCCCCTCGATACCGGCGCACTGGAGCGGGCGCTGCGCGCCCTGATCCGCCGCCACGCGATCCTCCGCACCGTCTACCGCGACGCCGCCGACGGTCTCGGCGCCGTGCAGGTCGTGACGGACGACGACGCGCTCGACCTCGCGCCCGTCGAGTGCGCCGACGCGGACGCGCGGGCGGCGGAGCTGGCGGCGCGGGCGTTCGACCTTCGCGCCGAGCGGCCGATCCGGCTGGAGCTCCTGCGGCTCGGCCCGGACGCGCACGCGCTCGTCCTCGTCGTCCACCACATCGCGTGGGACGGCATGACGTGGGGCTCGCTGTCGCGCGACCTGTCGGCGCTCTACCGCTCCGCCGTCACGGGCGAGCCCGACGGCCTGCCCGCCCTCGACGTCCAGTACGCCGACTTCGCCGAGTGGGAGCAGAAGCAGGCCGTCGCCGAGGACGACCTGGCCTTCTGGCGCGCGCGGCTCGACCCGCCGCCCGCGCCGCTCGACCTGCCCGCCGACCGGCCGCGCGGCGCGACCGCGTCCGAGCGCGGCGGGCGCCGCGCCCGGCGGTTCGGCGACGACGTCACCGAGGGGATGCGCAAGCTCGCCGCCGAGGAGAACCTCACCTCGTACATGGTGATGCTGACGGCGTACGCGGCCCTGCTGCACCGGTACACGGGCGCGGACGACGTCGCGATCGGGTCGGCGGTGATGAACCGGGAGCACGCCGAGGTCGAGCGGCTCGTCGGCAACTTCGGCAACACGCTGGTGCTGCGCGCGGACCTGTCGGGCGCGCCCACGTTCCGGGAGGCGCTGCGCCGCGTCGGGCGGACGTGCGCCGACGCGTTCGCGCACCAGGCGGCGCCCTACGACCGGATCGTGCGGGAGCTGCGTCCCGCGCGGGCGGGCGGCCGGTCCCCGTTCTTCGACACGATGCTGCTGTTCCTGGCCCAGGAGATCGGCGAGCTCGACCTGCCGGGCGTGACGTCGAGCTGGACGCACGTCCACAACGGCACCACGCACTTCGACCTGTCGCTGGAGGCGTTCGTCCGGCCGCAGGGCATGACGGTCGAGGCGACGTTCCGCCGCGAGCTGTTCGACGACGCGCGCATCGACGCGCTCCTGGCCCACCTGGAGACGCTCCTCGGCGACGCGCTCGCCGACCCCGACCGCCCGCTCGGCGCGCTGGAGCTGATGGACGGCGCCGAACGCGCCCTCATCGACGGCGCCAACGCGACGGACGCGCCCCTCCCGGACACCGGTGTCGTGGAGATGTTCGCCGCGCAGGCCGCGCGGACGCCCGCCGCGACGGCGGTCGAGACCCGGGACGGTTCCCTCTCCTACGCCGAGCTGGACCGGCGGTCGGCCGCGCTCGCCGCGGCGCTGCGGGCGCGCGGCGCCGGGC
The DNA here is from genome assembly GCF_040679555.1 of Spirillospora sp. NPDC052242. Classification (NCBI taxonomy): domain Bacteria; kingdom Bacillati; phylum Actinomycetota; class Actinomycetes; order Streptosporangiales; family Thermomonosporaceae; genus Spirillospora; species Spirillospora sp. NPDC052242. The sequence continues at coordinate 13,152 of NZ_JBFAUZ010000090.1, read as the reverse complement.
CGGGCACGGTCGTCGCGCTAGCGCTGCCGCGCACGCCCGACCTCGTCGCCGCCCTGCTCGGAGTGCTCAAGACGGGCGCCGCGTACCTGCCGCTCGACCTCGAGCACCCGCCCGAGCGCCTCGCGTACATGCTCGGCGACGCCCGTCCGGTCTGCGCGGTCGTCACGCCCGGGACGGCCGGCCTGCTGCCGGACGGCACCGCGACGTTCGTCCTCGACGGCCCCTTGGAGGACGTTCCGTTCTCCCCGGTGCCGGTCCGCGGGGACGACCTCGCGTACGTCATTTACACGTCCGGGTCGACGGGACGGCCCAAGGGCGTGGCGATCCCGCACCGGGCCCTCGCGAACTTCCTCCTCGACACCCGCGACCGGCTCCGCCTCGCCCCGGGCGACCGGCTCGTCGCCGTCACCACGATCGCGTTCGACATCGCCGCGCTCGAGCTGTACGCGCCGCTGGTCGACGGCGCGACCGTGGTGCTCGCCGGCCGCGACGACGTCCGCGACCCGGCCCGGCTCGCCGCGCTGCTGGCGGACGCCACCGTCGTGCAGGGCACGCCGTCCCTGCTGGGCACGCTCGACCCGGCGGCGCTCGAGGGCCTGCGGCTGCTCGTCGGCGGGGAGGCGCTGCCGCCCGCGCTCGCCGCGTCCCTCGCGGGCACGGCCGCGCTCGCCACGAACATGTACGGGCCGACCGAGGCGACGATCTGGGCGACCGCCGCCGACCTGCCCGCGTCCGGCATCGGCGTCCCGTTCCGCAACACCCGCGCGCACGTCCTGGACGCCCGGCTGCGCCCCGTCCCGGTCGGCGTGCCCGGCGAGCTGTACCTAGCGGGCGACCAGCTCGCGCGCGGCTACGTGAACCGCCCCGACCTGACGGCCGAGCGGTTCGTCGCCGACCCGTTCGGCCCGCCCGGATCCCGCATGTACCGGACGGGCGATCTGGCGCGCCGCGCCCGCGACGGCTCCCTCGAATACCTGGGCCGCACCGACGACCAGGTGAAGATCCGCGGGTTCCGGATCGAGCCCGCCGAGGCGCAGGCCGTCCTCGCGGCCCGGCCGGGCGTCGAGCAGGCGGCCGTCGTGGTCCGCGAGGACCGGCCGGGCGAGCCCCGCCTCGTCGGCTACTACGTCGGCGACGCGGACCCCGGCGACCTGCGCGCGGCGCTCGCCGCCGCGCTGCCCGACTACATGGCGCCGTCCGCGCTCGTGCCCCTGGAGGCGCTGCCCCGCACGGTGAACGGCAAGCTGGACCGGGCCGCGCTGCCCGCGCCGGAGACGGACGTCTCGGACCGGGGGCCGCGCGACGCCCGCGAGGCCGCGCTGTGCGCCGTCTTCGCCGAGCTGCTCGGCCTCGACCGGGTCGGCATCGACGACGACTTCTTCGCGCTCGGCGGGCACTCGCTGCTGGCCGCCCGCGTCGCCGCGAAGGCCCGCGCCGAGCTGGGCCGGTCGCTGTCCATCGCGGACGTCTTCGAGGCCCCGACGGTCGCGGCGCTCGCGCCGCGCCTCACCGCCGCCGAGGGCCCGCGCGTCCGCGACGTGACCCGGCCCGAGGTCGTCCCGGCGTCGGCGGCGCAGCGCGGCCTGTGGCTGGAGGAGCGGCTCCGCGGCCCGTCCGCGTCCTACGCGCTGCCGCTCGGCATGCGGCTCACCGGCGCCGTGGACGCCGCCGCGCTGGAGGCCGCGTTCCGCGACGTCGTCGACCGCCACGAGGCCCTCCGCACGCTGCTCGTCGAGGGCCCCGACGGCCTCCCGATCCAGCACGTCCTGCCCGCCGGGACGGTCGCGGACGCCGCGGGGGGCGCGGTCGTCGAGTTCACCGTCGTGGACGCGCGGGGCGAGACGGCCGAGGAGCGTGCCCGGCTCGAGGCCGAGGCGGCGTCGCACGTGTTCGACCTCGGCGCCGACCTGCCGTTCCGCGGCACGCTGATCCGGACGGGCGACGCCGCGTGGACGCTCGTCCTGCTGCTGCACCACGCCGCCGCCGACGAGTGGTCGTTCACGCCGCTGCTCGCCGACCTCGCCCGCGCCTACGCGGCCCGCGCCGCCGGGAACGCCCCGGACTGGGAGCCGCTGCCGGTCCAGTACGCCGAGTACGCGACGTGGCAGCGCGAGGCGGCGCCCGGCACCGCCGACCGGCTCGACGCGTGGGAGGAGGCGCTGGCGGGCCTGCCGGAGGAGACCGTCCTGCCGTTCGACCGGCCCCGCCCGGCGGAGCCGAGCCACCGCGGCGGGCTCGTCCCGTTCCGGCTCCCGGCCACCGGGGCGCGGCGGCTCGCGCGCGAGACCGGCACCAGCGTGTTCATGGTGCTGCACGCCGCCGTCGCCGCGCTGCTGCGGCGGGCGGGCGCGGGCGACGACATCGCGCTCGGCTCGCCCATCGCGGGCCGCGCCGACGACGACCTCGCGGGCCTCGTCGGCGTGTTCGTCAACCCCCTGGTGCTGCGCACCGACCTGTCCGGCGACCCCACGTTCGCCGAGCTGCTGGACCGGGTCCGCGCCGCCGACCTCGCCGCGTTCTCCCGCGCCGACGTCCCCTTCGAGCGGGTCGTGGAACGGCTCGCGCCCGAACGGTCGCTGGCGCGCAGCCCGCTGTTCCAGGTGATGATCGTCCACCAGCGGCTGGACGACGTGCGGCTCGCGCTGCCCGGCGTGCGCGCCGAGCCGTTCCTGCCCGAGACCGGCGGTGTCAAGTTCGACCTCGACGTCTACTTCGCGGAGGGCGACGAGGAGGTCGAGGGGTTCGCCGCGTACGCCGCCGACCTGTTCGACGCCGCCACCGTCGAGGGCCTGCTGGCCGACCTCGCCGAGCTGCTCGAGCGCGTCACCGCCGACCCGGACCGCCGGCTGTCGTCGCTCGCCGCGCCCGTCGAGCACCCCGACACCGCCCGCGAGACGCCCGCGACCGTCGCGCGGCTCGTCGAGAAGCGGGCCGCGAGCGTCCCCGACGACATCGCCGTCGTGTTCGGCGACACGGCCCTCACCTACGCCGAGCTGGACCGCCGCGCCGAGGCCCTCGCCGACCGGCTCGCGGCGGCGGGCGCGGGCCCGGAGCGGACGGTCGCGCTCGCCCTGCCGCGCTCCGACGAGTTCGCCGTCGCGCTGCTCGCCGTCCTCAAGACCGGGGCCGCCTACCTGCCGATCGACCTCGGGTACCCGCCCGCCCGGATCGACGCGATGCTGGACGCCGTCCGGCCGCTGCTCGTCCTCGGCCGGGACGAGCCGCCCGCCGCCGCGCCGCCCCGCCCCCGCCCGGACGTCCGGCCCGACCACCCGGCCTACGTGATCTTCACGTCGGGGTCGACCGGCGTCCCGAAGGCCGTCGTCGGCACGCAGCGCGCCCTGGCCAACCGCCTCGCGTGGGGCGCCGACCTCACCGAACCGGGCGGCGTCCGCGTCGCCAAGTCCTCGCCCGCGTTCATCGACGGGACGACCGAGCTGCTCGGCGGCCTCGTCGCCGGGGACACCGTCGTCATCGCCGACGACGCCACGGCCGCGGACGCCGTCGCGCTCGCCGCGTTCATCGAGCGGCACGGGGTCCGCACCGTCACGCTCGTCCCGAGCCTGCTCGCCGCGCTCGCCGAGAACGGGCTCCCGGCGTCCGTCACCACCTGGATCAGTAGCGGCGAGGCGCTGCCGCCCGCGCTGGCCGGCCGGATCCCGGCGCGGCTCGTCGACCTGTACGGCTGCTCCGAGGCCGTCGGCGACAGCCTGATCTCCGAAGGCGCCGGACTCGCGCCGATCGCGAACACCCGCGCGTACGTCCTCGACCCGGCGCTGCGCGAGACGCCGGTCGGCGAGCTGTACCTGGCGGGGGACGGGCTGGCGCGCGGCTACCTCGGCGACCCGGCCCGCACCGCGGAACGGTTCGTCGCGAACCCGTTCGGCCCGCCGGGATCCCGCCTGTACCGCACCGGCGACCGGGTGCGGCGCCGCCCCGACGGCCGCCTGGAGTTCCTCGGCCGGGCCGACGACCAGGTGAAGATCCGCGGGTTCCGGATCGAGCCCGGCGAGGTCGAGGCGGCGCTGGCCGCGCGGCCGGGCGTCCGCCGCGCCGCCGTCGCCGCGCACGGCTCCCGGCTCGTCGGGTACGTCACCGGCGCGCCCGGCGGCGGGCCCGACCCCGACGCGGTCCTCGACGGGCTCCGCGGCGTCCTGCCCGACTACCTCGTCCCCGCCGACCTGGTCGTGCTGGACGAGCTGCCGCTCAACCCCAACGGCAAGATCGACCGGCGGGCGCTGCCCGCGCCGGGCCGCCGCGCCGGGCGCGCGCCCGCGACCGGGACCGAGCGGGTCCTCGCGCGGCTCGCCGCCGCCGTCCTCGACCGTCCCGAGGTCGGCGCCGACGACGACTTCTTCCGCACCGGCGGCGACAGCATCAGCGCGGCCCTGCTGGTCGCCCGCGCCCGCCGCGCCGGCCTGTCGTTCACCGTCCGGGACGTGTTCCGGCTGCGCACCGTCGAAGCCCTCGCGAAGGCCGCCGAGGTTTCGGCCGCCGGGTCCGGCGCGGCCGGGGAGGCGGACGGCTCCGGCGAACTGCCGCTGTCGCCGCTGCAGGAGGGGCTGCTCTTCCACCTGATGCTCGCCGGCGAGGGCCGCGACATCTACGTGCAGCAGGCCGTCGTGACGCTGTCCGGCCCGGTCGACCCGGCGCGGATGGCGGACGCCGCCCGCACCGTCCTGCGCAAGTTCCCCAACCTGCGGGCCGGGTTCCGCACCGACGGCGACCGCGCCGTCCAGTTCGTCCCCGACGAGTTCGCGACGCCGTGGACGCACGCCCGGGTGGCCGGGGAGGACGGGCTCGAGGCGTTCGTCGACGCGCAGCGCGCCGAGCCGTTCGACCCGTCCGCGCCGCCGCTCATCCGGTTCGGCCTCGCGAGCCTCGCCGACGACGACCACCGGCTCGTGCTGACGTCCGAGCTCATCCTGCTCGACGGCTGGTCCGGCGGCCTGCTGGTCACCTCGCTGCTCGACGCCTACACCGACGCGGCCGCCGAGGCCGCGCGGCCCGTCCCGCCGTTCCGCGCGTTCCTCGACTGGGTGAACGGGCGCGACCGGGACGCCGCCGTGGACGCGTGGCGGCGCGCGCTGTCCGGGTTCGACGAGCCCGCGCTCGTCCGGCCGGGCCTGGTGGACGCCCCCGCCGACCTCGCCGCCGCCGGCGAGGTGCACCGCGATCTGCCCGCCGGGCTCGCCGGCCGGCTCGACGCGGTCGCCCGCGACCACGGCGTCACCCCCGGCACCCTCTACGAGACCGCCTGGGGCCTGGTGCTCATGGCGATGACCGGACGGGACGACGTCGTGTTCGGCGCCTCGGTGTCCGGCCGCCACCCCGACGTCGACGGCGTCGAGTCGATGGTCGGGCTGCTGTTCAACACCATCCCCGTCCGCGTGCAGGCGGGGCCCGCCGACCCGCTGACGGCCGTCCTCGGACGCGTGCAGGCCGAGCAGTCGGAACTGTTCGACCACGCGTTCGTCGCGCTCGCCGACGTGCAGCGCGCCACCGGCCTCGGCACGCTGTTCGACACGCTGTTCGTCTTCCAGAACTTCCCCGGCATGCCCACCGACCGGGGCTTCGGCCCGTCCGGCGACCTGCGGGTCACCGGCCGCGAGGTCCGCGACGCCACCCACTACCCGGTGACGATGGTCGTCGAGCCGGACGCCGCCCTCCGCGTCATGTACCGGGGCGACGCGTTCACCGAGGCGGAGGCCGAGCGGATCACCGACCGGTACGTCCGGGTCCTGGAGACCCTGGCGGACGCGCCGGACACCCCGTGCCACCGGGTCGACCTGCTCGTCCCCGCCGAGCACGACCGGCTGCGCCGCGAGTGGGAAGCGGCGGTGCGGCCCGTCCCCGACGTCACGGTCGCGGAACTGCTCGCCGAGCGCGCCGCCCGGCAGCCGGACGCACCCGCGCTCGTGTCGCAGCCGGACGTGCGGCTCACCTACGGGGAGCTGAACGCCGAGGTCAACCGGCTCGCGCGGCTGCTGCTCGCGCACGGCGCCGGACCGGAACGGGTCGTCGCGCTCGCCCTGCCGCGCTCCGCGCAGATGGTGGTCGCCCTGTTCGCGGTCCTGCGCACCGGCGCCGCCTACCTGCCGCTCGAACTCGACTACCCCGCCGACCGGCTCGACTACATGCTCGCCGACGCCGGCCCCGCGGTCCTGGTGTCGCACCGCGACATCGCCGCCGGGCTGGCGCACGCCGGGACCGTCCTCGCGCTCGACGACCCCGGCACCGCCAAGACCCTCGCCGACCTCCCCGGGCACGACCTCGCCCCCGAGGAGACGCCCGGCTTCGCGCCCGGGACGCCCCGCAGGCTCGACCACCCGGCGTACGTCATCTACACCTCGGGCTCCACCGGACGGCCGAAGGGCGTCGTCACCCCGTACCGGGGCCTGACGAACATGCAGTACAACCACCGCGCGAACATCTTCGAGCCCGTCATGGACGCGACGGAGGGGCGCCCGCTGAGGATCGCGCACACCGTGTCGTTCTCGTTCGACATGTCGTGGGAGGAACTGCTCTGGCTCGTCGAGGGCCACGAGGTGCACGTCTGCGACGAGGACCTGCGCCGCGACGCCGAGGCCCTCACCGACTACCTGCGGCGGCACCGCATCGACGTCATCAACGTGACCCCGACCTACGCGCAGCAGCTCCTCGACGAGGGACTGCTCGACGGGGAGCACCGGCCGCCGCTCGTCCTGCTCGGCGGCGAGGCCGTCCCCGCGTCCGTCTGGGACCGGCTCGCCGACGCCGACGGCGTCCTCGGCTACAACCTGTACGGGCCGACCGAGTACACGATCAACACGCTCGGCGGCGGCACCGAGGACAGCGCCACCCCGACCGTCGGCAGGCCCATCTGGAACACCCGCGGCTACGTGCTCGACGGCGCGCTGCGCCCCGTCCCGCCCGGCGCCCCCGGCGAGCTGTACATCGCGGGGGCCGGCCTCGCCCGCGGCTACCTCGGCCGCCCCGACCTCACCGCCGAACGGTTCGTCGCCGACCCGTTCGACGCGTCCGGCGGCCGCATGTACCGCACCGGCGACCTGGTCCGGGTCCGCGACGACGGCAACATCGACTTCCTCGGCCGCACCGACGACCAGGTCAAGATCCGCGGCTACCGGGTGGAGCTCGCCGAGGTCGAGGCCGCGCTCGCCGCCGAGCCCGGCGTCGGGCAGGCCGCCGTGATCGCCGCCGACACCGACGTGCCGGGCGTCAAGCGGCTCGTCGGCTACGTCGTCCCCGACGGCGCCCGCGAGGGCGCCGCCGACGAGCAGCTCGCCGAGTGGCGGCAGATCTACGACGCCGAGTACACCGAGGTCGGGACCGTCGTCCACGCCGAGGAGTTCGCCGGCTGGGACAGCAGCTACGACGGCGCCCCGATCCCGCTCGACGACATGCGCGAATGGCGCGAGACGACCGTGCGGCGGATCCGCGGCCTGAACCCGCGCCGTGTCCTGGAGATCGGCGTCGGCGCGGGCCTCCTGCTCACCCGCCTCGCCCCGGACGCCGAGGAGTACTGGGGCACCGACTTCTCCGCGCCCGTCATCGACAAGCTCCGCGCCGACCTCGGCCCCGACTCCCCGGTCCGGCTGAGCTGCCGCCCCGCCCACGACACCGACGGCCTCCCCGAAGGCCACTTCGACACGATCGTCGTCAACTCGGTCGTCCAGTACTTCCCGGGCGCCGGATACCTCGAGGACGTCGTCGCCAAGGCCATGCGGCTGCTCGCACCCGGGGGAGCGCTGTTCGTCGGCGACGTCCGCGACCTGCGCACCGTCCGCTGCCTGCACGCCGCCGTCCGCCTCGGGCGCGGCGACGCCGACGCCGACGCGGTCGAGCGCGCCGTCCGGATGGAGAAGGAGCTCCTCCTCGACCCCGCGTTCTTCGCCGCGCTGGACGGCCCCGCCCGCGTCGACGTCCTCACCCGGCGCGGCGTCCACCACAACGAGCTGACCCGCCACCGCTACGACGCGATCCTCTGGAAGCCCGGCCCCGGCGTCACGCCCGCCCCCGAGGCGACCACGGTCGACTGGCCCGCGTCGAGCGGGGCGGTCGCGGTGGGCCGCCCGTCCGACATGCCGGGCGCGAAGGAGGTCGAGGCGCTGCTCACGGGGACGTCCGGGGCGCTGCGCGTCCGAGGGATACCGGACCCGCGGCTGTCGGGCGAGGTCGCGGCGTTGCGCGTCCTCCAGGACGGCGGGTCCGCGGACGAGGCGCGGGAGGCGCTGGCCGCACCGCCCGCCGGGATCGAGCCGGAGGAGTTCCTCGCGCGGTTCCCGGACGCGGTCCTCACGCCGTCCGACGAGATCGGGCGGTACGACGCCGTGTTCGGCGGCGCGCCCGCGCACCTGCCCGCCGCGCCAGGACGGCCGCCCGCGTCCTACGCCAACGACCCCGTCGCGGCGCGCGACCTCGGGGTGCTCGCCGCCCGCGTCCGGGAGGGGCTGAAGCGGCGGCTGCCCGGGTACCTCGTGCCGAGCGCGATCATGACGCTGGACGCACTGCCGCTCACCGTCAACGGCAAGCTCGACCGCCGCGCCCTGCCCGACCCCGGCCGGGACGGCCCGCGCCGCGCCGGACGGCCGCCGCGCACGCCCGTCGAGCACCTGCTGTGCACGCTGTTCGCGGAGGTGCTGGACGCGCCGGGCGCCGGGATCGACGACGACTTCTTCGACCTCGGCGGGCACTCGCTGCTGGCCACCCGCCTCGTCGGCCGGGCCCGCGCGGTGCTGGGCGCCGAGCTGGCCATCCGCGACCTGTTCGAGGCGCCGACGGTCGCCGAGCTGGCCGAGCGGGTGCACCGCAACGCGGGCGCCGCGGCCCGGCCCGTCCTCGCGCCGCGCGAACGGACCGGGCCCGTCCCGGCGTCGTCCGCGCAGAACCGGCTGTGGCTGCTCGACCAGCTGCTCCGCGAGGACGACGGCCCGCGCGACGCCTACCACCTGCCGCTCGGCGTCCGGCTGCGCGGCGACCTGGACCGGACGGCGCTGGAGGCGGCGATCGGCGACGTCGTCGAGCGGCACGAGGCCCTGCGCACCGTGTTCGTCGAGCACGAGGGCGCCCCGCACCAGCGGATCCTGCCGCCGGAGGACGCGCGTCCCGTCCTGGAGATCGCGGACGGCGACCCGGCCGCGTTCATCGCCCGGCCGTTCGACCTCGCCGCCGACATCCCGCTCCGGGTCGCGCTGTTCCCCGAGGGGGAGCGCGAGCACCTGCTGCTCGCGGTCTTCCACCACATCGCGTTCGACGAGTGGTCCTTCGGCCCGTTCGCGCGCGACGTCGCCGCGGCGTACGCCGCGCGGCTCCGCGGGGAGGCGCCCGGCTGGGAACCGCCGCCCGTCCAGTACGCCGACCACGCGCTGTGGCAGCGGGAACTGCTCGGCGACCCGCTCGACCCTGGCAGCGTGCACGCCCGGCAGCTCGACCACTGGGCGCGGACGCTCGCGGGCGCCCCGGAGGAGGTCCCGCTGCCGGTCGACCGGGCGCGCCCCGGGACGGTCGGGCAGCGCGGCGCCGTCCTGACCGCCGACCTGCCGCCGGGCCTCACCGGACGGCTCCGCCGGGTCGCGCGCGACGCGGGGGCCAGCATGTTCATGGTCGGCCAGGCCGCCGTGGCGGCGCTGCTGCACCGGGCGGGCGCGGGCGAGGACGTCCCGCTCGGCAGCCCGGTCGCCGGCCGCACCGAGGAGGCCGCCGCCGACCTCGTCGGGTTCTTCGTCAACACGCTGGTCCTGCGCGCCGACCTGTCCGGCGCGCCCACGTTCGCCGAACTGCTCGGCCGCGTCCGGGAGGCCGACCTCGCGGGGCTGGCCAACCAGGACCTGCCGTTCGAGGCGCTGGTCGAGGCGCTGCGCCCCCGCCGGGTGCCGGGCCGCAACCCGCTGTTCCAGGTGATGGTCGGCTACGAGAACCAGGGGGTGGGGGACGTCCGGTTCCCGGGCCTCGAGCAGCGCGAGGCGCTGTTCGCTCCGGGCGCGGCGAAGTTCGACCTGGACTTCATCTTCCGCGAGGCGCCGGACGGCGAGCTGCGGCTGATCCTCGACTATTCCGCCGACCTGTTCGACGCCGCGACCGCCGCCGCGCTCGCCGACGGCCTCGTCGCGGTGCTGGAGGCGGTCGCCGCCGACCCGGACGTCCCGGTCGCCGCGCTGCCCGCGCCCGCCACCGGCCCGGCCGTCCCGGCCACCGCGGGCCCGGCGGGGGACCGGCCGGACGTCCCCGCGCCCGCGCGTCCCGCGCGCGCGGCGACGGACCTGCGGGACGCGCTGTGCCGCGTCTTCGCCGACGAGCTGGGCGTCCCCCACGTGGGACCGGACGACGACTTCTTCGACCTCGGCGGGCACTCGCTGCTCGCCATGCGGCTCGTCCGGCGGATCAGGAGGGAGACCGGGCACGAGACCGTGAAGATCGCCACGCTGATGGCCGCGCCGAGCGTCGCCGCGCTGCTGGAACGTCCGGAACTGGCCGGACGGCGGTGAGAGGGCTCTCAATATCGGACACGGCCATTGCCGAGTTAGGTCAGCCTAACCTAAGATCTTCCGACGGTAACCCCCTGGAAACGTGGAAGGACACCGGTCCACTATGCGCAACATGATGCGGCGGCTGGCCGTCGCGGGCGCGCTCGTCCTCGGCCTGAGCATGACGGCCGCGTGCGGCGACGACGAACCCGCCCAGGAGACGTCCGGCGCCGCCGGCGGAGCCTTCCCGGTCACGATCACCCACAAGCTCGGCAAGGCGACCATCGAGTCGAAGCCCGAGCGGATCGTCGCCCTGGGCGAGGTCGACCAGGACACGCTGCTCGCCCTCGGCGTCCAGCCCGTCGGGATGGCCGAGCTGACCGGCGTCCAGCAGGACGGCTTCGCCCCGTGGACCACGCCGAAGCTCACCGGCGGGAAGCCGAAGCTGCTGAAGGCGGGCGAGGCCGGGTTCAACCTCGAGGAGATCGCGGCGCTGCGCCCCGACCTGATCCTCGCGGGCGGCGACTTCTGGATCGACAAGGAGTACGGGAAGCTCTCCCAGCTCGCGCCCACGGTCGCCTACCAGACCGGCCCGGCCGAGGACTCCTGGCAACAGATCGCCGTGAACGCCGCCACGGCCATCGGCCGCAAGGCGGACGGCGAGAAGCTCGTGAAGGACGTCGAGGCGAAGCTCGCCGCCGTCAAGTCCGAGCACCCCGAGCTGGGGGGCAAGGGCGTCGCGTTCACCAGCGTCATGCCGTCCGGGAACATCGCCGTCATGAAGTCCCCGCAGGACACCAGCGTCAAGCTGCTGAACCAGATCGGCATGACGCTGCCCGACGAGCTCGCGAAGCTGCCCGGTGAGGGCTTCGCCGCCGAGCTGAGCATGGAGAAGCTCGCCGTCCTCGACGTCGACGTGCTGGTCAGCCACTACAACGACGACCCGGCGACGCAGAAGAAGTTCGAGGAGTCCGAGCTGTTCTCCGGACTGGACGTCGTCAAGCGCGGCTCCTACGTCCCGATCAACCTCCAGGAGTTCTGGGTGCTGCGCACCCCGACGCCGCTGGCCGTCCCGTACCTCATCGACAACGTCGTCCCCAAGATCGCGGAGGCGGCCGCGAAGGCCGAGTCCGCCTGATGCCGGAGGAGCGTATGCAGATCCCCGTCCATGACGTCGTGGGCGTCGGGTTCGGACCTTCCAACCTCGCGCTCGCGGTGGCGCTGGAGGAGGAGTACGGACCCGGCGCGGACGCCGTGTTCTTCGAACGGCAGGCCGAGTTCGGCTGGCACAAGGGGATGCTCATCGACGGCGCCACCATGCAGGTCCACTTCCTCAAGGACCTGGTGACGCTGCGCAACCCGTCCAGCCGCTACTCCTTCCTGTCCTACCTGCACGGCAAGGGCCGCCTGGTCGACTTCGTCAACCACAAGACGATGTTCCCGACCCGGGTGGAGTTCCACGACTACCTGGAATGGACGGCCGCCGCGTTCGCCGGCCGGGTCCGCTACCGCTCCGAGGTGGTCGCGCTGAAACCGCACGACGACACGACGCTCGCCGTCGTCGTGCGGCGCGACGACGAGCTCGAGACGCATCTCGCGCGCAACGTGGTCATCGGCGCCGGACTCGAGCCCGTCCTGCCGGAGGGGGTGCGGGCGGGCGACCGGATCTGGCACAGCGAGGACCTGCTGACCCGGCTGGGCGAGCGGCCCGGCTGGGATCCGCGGCGCGTCGTCGTGGTCGGCGCCGGGCAGAGCGCCGCCGAGGCCGTCGAGTACCTGCACCGGACGTACCCGAACACCGAGGTGTGCGCGGTGTTCGCCCGGTACGGCTACTCGCCCGCCGACGACAGCTCCTTCGCGAACCGCATCTTCGACCCGGAGGCCGTCGAGCACTACTACGCGGCGCCGGACGAGGTGAAGCGGATGCTGATGGACTACTCCCGCAACACCAACTACTCCGTGGTGGACCTCGATCTCATCGACGAGCTGTACCGCCGCGCGTACGCGGAGAAGGTCGCGGGCGTGCAGCGGCTCCGGATCCTCAACGTGTCGCGCGTCCTGGACGTGCGCGAGGACCCGGACGCCGTGCGGCTGCGGGTCGGGTTCCTGCCGACCGGGGAGTCCGCCGACCTGGACGCCGACGCGGTCGTGTACGCGACCGGGTACCGCGAGCGCGACCCGGTGGCGCTGCTCGGCGAGGCCGGCCGGCAGTGCGTCACCGGACCGGACGGCCGCGTCGCGATGGAGCGCGACTACCGGATCGCCACCGAGCCGGGCTGCGAGTGGAACGTCTACCTGCAGGGCGCGACCGAGCACAGCCACGGCATCGCCTCGTCGCTGCTGTCCATGACGGCGGTGCGCACCGGCGACATCGTCCGCTCGATCGCCCGCCGCTCCGCCCCCGTCGCCCAGGAGGCCTGATGTCCAACCCGTTCGACGACGCCGACGGGACGTTCCTCGTCCTGGTCAACGACGAGGGCCAGCACTCGCTGTGGCCCGCGTTCGCCGACGTGCCCGGCGGCTGGACGGTCGCGTCCGGCCCGGCGCCTCGCGCCGAGTGCGTCGAGTACGTCAACGAGAACTGGACGGACCTCCGGCCGCGCAGCCTGCGGTCCCGCGTCCGCCCCGACCTCCGCCGCGCCGGTTCCGTCCGCCGTCCCGACCGCCCAACTGCACAAGACCGTCCTCG
>NZ_JBFAUZ010000089.1:0-20192 GCF_040679555.1 Spirillospora sp. NPDC052242 | reverse complement strand
CCACCCCACACCACCATCGCCGCACACAACGGCCCCACCACCACCATCGTCGCCGGCCCCGCCGACGCAATTGAGCAATTGCTCGTCACCTGCCAGGACAACAACGTCCACGCCCGCCGCATCCGGGTCGACTATCCCTCCCACTCCCCTGCGGTCGAACCCCTCCACCAGCACCTCCTCACCGCCCTGAAAGACATCACCCCCCAAGCCACCCACACACCGCTGTACTCCACCCTCACCACCGAACCCATCAACGGCGAAAACCTCACCCCCGAATACTGGTTCCAAAACCTCCGCCAACCCGTCCGCTTCCAAGAAACCATCAACCAACTCCACCACCACAAACACACCCACTACATCGAAATCAGCCCCCACCCCGTCCTCACCACCGCCATCCAGGAAACCACCGAAACCCACCCCCACAACCCACCCGCCACCACCATCGACACACTCCACCGAAACAACGGCGGAAACCATAAATTCACCACCTCCATCGCACAACTCCACACCACATCGAACACACCCTGGAAAACACCACCCCCCACACAGCACACCCCACTCCCCACCTACCCATTCCAACGACAGCGCTACTGGATCACCACACCACCCCACACCCACAACACCCACCCCCAAAACCACCACCCGTTCCTCGACACCACCCTCCACCTCGCCGAAGAGAAAGGCACCGTGTTCACCGGGCGCCTTTCACTCGAAACGCATCCCTGGCTCGCCGACCACGCCGTCACCGGGACGGTCGTCCTGCCGGGGACCGCGCTGATCGACATCGCCCTCCACGCGGGTGAACGGTCGGGCGCGGGCGCGCTCGAGGAGCTCACGCTGGAGAGCCCGTTGCCGTTGCCGCCGGCGGGGGCCGTTCAGGTCCAGCTCACGATCGGCGCCGCCGACGAGGCCGGACGCAGCCCGGTCACCGTGCACTCCCGTCCGGACGGCGAATCCGAAGACGGCTGGATCCGGCACGCCGCGGGGTTCTTCGCCGCGGAAGCGGGCTCGGCGCCACCTGCCGCCGCCGCCTGGCCGCCGGAGAGCGGAGAACCCGTCGACCTCACCGGACTGTACGAGGATCTCGCCGATCAGGGTTACGACTACGGCCCCGCCTTCCAGGGGGTGCAGGCGGCCTGGCGCGCGGGCGACGAACTGTTCGCCGAGGTCCGCCTCGCTCCGGAGCAGGACGCCGGCGCGGACTCGTTCGGCGTCCACCCGGCGCTGCTGGACGCCGCCCTTCATCTCGCGGTCCGGTCGCAGGACGGAGGTCGGGGGGCGTCCGCGGAGCCTCGCCTGCCGTTCTCCTGGTCGGGGGTCGCCCGCCACGCGACTGCGGGTGCGGAGCTGCGCGTGCGCCTTCGCCCGTCCGGTCCGGACGCGGTGACGCTCACGGCCGCCGATGCCGCGGGACGTCCCGTGATCTCCGTCGACCGGCTCACGCTGCGTCCGGTCGCCCGCGGCGGCCTGGCCCGTGCGGGGCGCCGGGACTCCCTCTTCGCGGTGGAGTGGTCCGCGCCGCCCCTCCCGTCGGCCCCGGCCCCGGTGCGGACGGCGATCCTGGACGGCGGAGCGCCCGGCGTCCTGGCCGGCCTGCCCGGCGCACGCCACGCCGACCTCGAGGCGCTGACGGGGTCGCTCTCCGCGGCGGCGCGGCCCGCACCGGAGCTGGTGGTGCTCCCGGCGCCCGAACCTCGGGACGGTGACCTGGCGGAGAAGGCGCACGAGGTCGTGCGGAACGTGCTCGGCACGATCCAGGGCTGGCTGGCCGAGGACGCGCTCTCCGCGTCCCGGATGGTGGTCGTCACCCGCCGCGCGATAGCGGCGCGCCCTGGCGAGGACGTGCCGGGCCTGGCGCAGGCGCCGCTGTGGGGACTGGTCCGCACCGCCCAGTCCGAGCATCCCGGACGGCTCGTGCTGCTCGACGTCGACGACGCGGCGGTCTCGCTGAAGGCGGTCGGCCGGGCGCTGGCCACCGGAGAGCCGCAGCTCGCCCTGCGCGACGGCAGGATGCACGTGCCCCGGCTCGCCCGCGCAACGGCATCCCCGGACGGCTCCCTCCCCCGGCTCGACCCGGACGGCACGGTACTGATCACCGGTGGCGGCGGGACGCTCGGCGGCCTCCTCGCCCGGCACCTGGTGGCCGCGCACGGCGTGCGCCGCCTGCTGCTGCTCGGGCGCCGCGGCGGCGCCGACGAACGCGCCGCGCGGCTGGCGGCGGAGCTCACCGCCGACGGCGCGGAAGTGACGGTGGCGGCGTGCGACGCCGCCGACCGGGAGGCGCTGGCGGGAGTCCTCGCCGGCATCGCGCCCGAGCATCCGCTCACCGCGGTGGTGCACGCGGCCGGTGTGCTGGACGACGGCGTCGTCACCTCGCTCACCGGCGAGCGTGTGGACGCGGTGCTCCGCCCGAAGATCGACGCGGCGTGGCACCTGCACGAGCTGACGGCGGACCTCGACCTGGCGGCCTTCGTCCTGTTCTCGTCCGTCACCGCTACGCTCGGCAGTCCCGGCCAGGGCAACTACACCGCCGCGAACGCGTTCCTCGACGCCCTCGCCCAGCACCGGCACGCGCAGGGGCTCCCCGCCGCCTCGCTCGCCTGGGGCCTGTGGGCGGAGGCCAGCGGGATGACCGGGCACCTCGACCGCCGCGACCTGGAAAGGGCGAGCCGCGGCGGCGTCGTCCCGCTGCCCACCGACCAGGGGCTGTCGCTCTTCGACGGCGCGCTGCGCACCGGCCGTCCGGCCGTCGTCCCCGCGAGGCTCGACCTGGCGTCCGTGCGCGCCGGGGGCGGGACGGTGCCCGCGGTCCTGCTCGGCATGGTGCGCGGCGGACGACGCGCCGCCGCGGCGGCGGAGGCCCCGTCGTCCTGGGCGGAATCGCTGGCCGCGCTGCCGGAGGCCGAACGCGACCGGGAGGTGGCCGAACTCGTCCGCGCCCAGGTGGCGGCCGTGCTCGGGCACGAAGCACCGGGGTCCGTCCAGGCCGAGCGGGCGTTCAAGGAGATGGGGTTCGACTCCCTCACCGCGGTGGAGCTGCGGAACCGGCTGGGCGCCGCGACCGGGCTGCGGCTGCCGGCCACGCTCGTCTTCGACCACCCCACGCCGGAGGCCGTCGCCGCGTATCTCCGGCACCGCATGCCGGGCGGCCCCGACGACGTCCGGGCGGAGGCCGCCGCGCCCGCCCGCCCGGCGGACGAGCCGATCGCGATCGTGGGCATGGCCTGCCGCTATCCGGGCGGCGTGGCCTCGCCCGAGGACCTGTGGGAACTGGTCCGCTCGGGCACCGACGCGATCGGCGCGTTCCCCGAGGACCGCGGCTGGGACCTCGGCGCGCTGTTCGATCCCGACCCCGACCACCCGGGCACCTCGTACACGCGGTCCGGCGGGTTCCTGCGCGATGTGGACCGGTTCGACGCCGCCTTCTTCGGGATCAGCCCGCGCGAGGCCGAGGCGATGGATCCGCAGCAGCGGCTGCTCTTGGAGACCTCCTGGGAGGCTCTGGAGCGGGCGGGCATCGACCCGACGCGCCTGCGCGGCAGTCAGACCGGGGTGTTCACCGGCATCATGTACAACGACTACGGCTCGCGCGTGCGGCGGGCGCCGGAGAGCCTGGAGGGCTATCTCGGCAACGGCAGCCGCGGCAGCGTCGCCTCCGGCCGCGTGTCGTACCTGTTCGGATTCCAGGGACCCGCGGTCACCGTCGACACCGCCTGCTCGTCGTCCCTCGTCGCGATGCATCTCGCCGCGCAGGCGCTGCGGAGCGGTGAATGCTCCCTGGCGCTGGCGGGCGGCGCGGCGGTGATGGCGACCCCCGCGACGTTCGTGGAGTTCAGCCGCCAGCGCGGGCTGTCGCGGGACGGCCGGTGCCGGTCGTTCTCCGCCGCCGCGGACGGCACCGGCTGGTCGGAGGGCGTCGGCCTGGTCCTGTTGGAACGGCTGTCGGACGCACGCCGGGAGGGGCATCCGGTACTGGCGGTGCTGCGCGGTTCCGCGGTCAACCAGGACGGGGCCAGCAACGGCCTGACCGCGCCGAGCGGTCCGGCGCAGCAGCGCGTGATCCGGCGGGCGCTCGCCCAGGGGGGACTGGCCCCCGCCGACGTCGACGCGGTCGAGGCGCACGGCACGGGGACCACGCTCGGCGATCCCATCGAGGCTCAGGCGATCATCGCCGCCTACGGTCGGGACCGGGAGAAGCCCCTCTGGCTCGGCTCGATCAAGTCGAACATCGGGCACACCCAGGCGGCCGCCGGGATCGCCGGGGTCATCAAGATGGTCATGGCGATGCGGCACGGTGTGCTGCCCCGGACCCTGCACGCCGACGAGCCCACCCCGCACGTCGACTGGGACGCCGGAGCGGTGCGCCTGCTCACGGAGGAGACGCCGTGGACGGCGGAGAACCGGCCGCGCCGCGGCGGGGTCTCGGCGTTCGGCGTGAGCGGCACCAACGCGCACGTCGTGCTCGAGCAGGCGCCCGCCCCGGACGACGAGGCCGAGGCGCGGCGGGCTCCCGGGGAGGACGCCGCCGACGCTCCGGCGCAGGGGACGGGGCCGGTCCCGTGGGTCGTCTCCGGCCGCACCGCCGACGCGCTGCGCGCGAACGCGCGGCTGCTCCGCGACACCGTCGCCGCCGCTCCCGACCGCACCGCGGCCGACGTGGGGCGTTCCCTCGCCACCGGCCGGACCGCGTTCGAGCATCGCGCCGTGGTCCTCGGCGAGACCCGGGACGAGCTGCTGGACGGCCTGGGCGCGGTCGCGGAGGGCCTGCCGGGCCCGGTCGCCGGCGTGTCCGGCGAGGTCGGCGAGCCGGTGTTCGTGTTCCCCGGCCAGGGGTCGCAATGGGCGGGCATGGCGCTGGACCTCGCCGCGCGGTCCCCGGCCTTCGCCCGCTCGATGCGGGAGTGCGCGGACGCGCTCGCCGCCCACGTTCCCTGGTCACTGGACGACGTGCTGGGCGACGAGGAGGCGCTGGCCGCCGTGGACGTCGTCCAGCCGGCGCTGTTCGCGGTCATGGTGTCGCTCGCCCGGCTGTGGCGCTCCCACGGTGTCGAACCCGCGGCCGTGGTCGGTCACTCGCAGGGGGAGATCGCCGCCGCCCACGTGGCGGGCGCCCTGTCGCTGGAGGACGCCGCGCTCGTGGTGGCGCTGCGCAGCCGCGCGATCGCGCGGCTCTCCGGGACCGGCGGCATGGCGTCGCTCGCGCTCCCGGAGGAGCAGGCGGTCGCGCGGCTGGCCCGGTGGGGCGACCGGCTGGCCGTCGCGGCCGTGAACGGGGCCCGGTCGGTGGTGGTCGCCGGAGACCCGGCGGCGCTGGCCGAGCTCGGGGCCGAGGCCGCGGCGGCGGACGTCCGGTTCCGCGTGGTCCCGGTCGACTACGCCTCGCACTCGCCGCACGTCGAGGCCGTCCGGGACGAGCTGCTGGAGACGCTCGCCGCCGTCCGCCCGCGGTCGGCGGAGATCCCGTTCCACTCGACGGTGACCGGCGCCCCGCTGGACGGCGCCTCCCTGGACGCCCGCTACTGGTACCGCAACCTGCGGGAGACGGTGCGGTTCGCCGACGTCACCCGGGGGCTCCTCCGTTCGGGCCACGGCGCCTTCATCGAGGTCAGCCCGCACCCGGTGCTCACCGTGGGGATCCAGGAAAGCATCGACGAGGGGCCGCTCTCCGCGGCGTTCGCGGTGGGGTCGCTGCGCCGCGACGACGGCGGACCCGGCCGCTTTCTGACCTCCCTGGCCGAGGCGTACACGGCGGGCCTTCCCGTGGACTGGCGGCGCGCGGTGCCGGAAGGCCGGCGCGTCGACCTGCCGACCTACCGGTTCCAGCGGCGGCGGTACTGGCTCGACGCGTCCGCGGAGGCGGACGTCTCGACCGCCGGGCTGGAGGACGCCGGGCATCCGCTGCTGGGCGCCGTGGTCGCTCAGGCCGACCACGACGGGCGGCTCTACACCGGCCGCGTGTCCGTGCACGCCCATCCTTGGCTGGCCGACCACGCCGTGCACGGCACGGTGCTGCTGCCGGGCACGGCCTTCCTGGAGGCCGCGCTGCACGCCGGGCGGGCGGCCGGCTCCGAACGCGTGGAGGAGCTCACGCTCGAGGCGCCGCTGGTGCTCGACGAGCGCGACGGCCACCAGGTGCAGCTCGCCGTCGGAGCCCCGGGCGAGGACGGACGGCGGACGGTGACGCTCCACTCGCGGCGGGTCGGCGCCGGACCCGACGCGCCGTGGACCCGCCACGCCGCCGGGACGTTGGCGCCCGCCGCGCCGCCCGCCGCCGCCCCCGTGCCGGGGGCCTGGCCGCCGCCCGGCGCCGAACCGGTCGACCTGGCGGAACCGTACGGACGGCTGGCCGCGCTGGGGTACGGGTACGGCCCCGCGTTCCAGGGCCTGCGCGCCGCCTGGCGCGCCGGCGACGAGATCTTCGCCGAGGTCGCGCCGCCCGCCGAGCCGCAGGGGTTCGGCCTGCACCCCGCGCTGCTCGACGCCGCGCTGCACCCCATCGTCCTCGGGCTGCTCGGTGAGCGGCCGGACGGCCTGCTGCCGTTCTCGTGGTCCGGGGTGTCGCTGCACGCGGCGGGCGCCACCGAACTCCGGGTGCGGCTCACCCCCCGGGGGCCCGACACGGTGGCCGTCGCGGTGGCCGACCCCGCCGGGCGGCCGGTCGCGTCGATCGACGCCCTGGTGCTGCGGCCGATCGAGCCCGCGACGCTCGCCGCCGCCGCGCACGAGGGCTCCCTCTACAGGGTCGAGTGGCCGCAGGCTCCCGCGGCGGCGATCCCGGACGGGCCGACGGCGGTGGTCGCGCGGCTGGAGTCCGGGGTCCCGCCGCGCGACACCGTCGACCGGGCGCTGGAGCTCGTCCGTGGGCGGCTCGCCGACGAGGGCGACACCGGCTCCCGCCTGGTGATCGTGACGCGCGGCGCGGTCGAGGCCGTCCCCGGCGAGGGTGTCGGCGATCTCGGCCATGCGGCGGTCTGGGGTCTGGTGCGGGCCGCCCAGACCGAGCACCCGGGCCGCTTCGCGCTGGTCGACCTGGACGAGCACGCCCCGCCGCCGGGGGCGCTGGCCGGGACGGAGCCGCAGGTCGCCGTCCGCGACGGCGTCGCCCGCGTCCCGCGCCTCGCCCGCGTCCCCGACGCGGGCGGGGGCGGGATCGGGACGCTCCCGCCCGACGGGACGGTGCTGATCACCGGCGGCACCGGAACGCTGGGCGGTCTCCTCGCCCGCCACCTGGTGGTCCGGCACGGCGTGCGCCGCCTGCTGCTGGCCGGGCGGAGCGGCCCCGACGCGCCGGGCGCCGCCGCTCTGGCCGCCGAGCTCCGCGAGCTGGGCGCCGAGGTCACCGTGGCCGCGTGCGACGTGGCCGACCGGGACGCGCTGGCCGGTCTCCTGGCGGACGTTCCGGCGGACCATCCGCTGACCGCGGTGGTGCACGCCGCCGGCGTCCTGGACGACGCGCCGGTCGAAGCGCAGACGCCCGAGCGGGTCGCGTCGGTGATGCGCCCGAAGACCGGCGGCGCCTGGTACCTTCACGAGCTCACCGCCGACCTGGACCTGGCGGCGTTCGTGCTGTTCTCCTCCGTCGCCGGCACGATCGGCACCGCCGGGCAGGCCGGGTACGCGGCGGCCAACGCCCTCCTCGACGGGCTCGCCGCGCACCGGCGCTCGCTGGGGCTGCCGGCCGTCTCGCTCGCCTGGGGCCTGTGGGAGGAGGCCAGCGGCATGACCGGCGGGCTCGGCGAGGCCGGGCTCGCACGGCTGGCCCGGACGGGCATCGCGCCGATGGCGGCGGAACGCGGGCTGGCCCTGTTCGACGCGGCGCTCACCCACGACGACGCCCACCTGGTCCCGTTCCGGCTGGACGCGGCTACCCCGCGCGGGCAGGAGGACCTGCCCGCCGTGCTGCGCGGGCTGATCCGTCCGCCGCTCAAGCGGGCGGCGGGGGGAGCCGCGGACGGCGTCCCGCCCGCGGAGCGGCTGGCGGGGCTCCCCGAGAAGGAACGGGACGAGGCGCTGCTGGACCTCGTCCGCGCCCAGGTCGCCGGCGTCCTCGGGCACGCCGACCCCGCCGCGGTCGCCGCGCGGCGGCCCTTCAAGGAGATCGGATTCGACTCCCTCACCGCGGTGGAGCTCCGCAACCGGCTGAGCACCGCCACGGGGCTGCGGCTGCCCGCCACGATGGTCTTCGACCACCCCACGCCGGAGCGGCTGGCCGGGGCGCTCCGCGGCAGGCTGTTCCGCGACGCGGACACCGCCGCGTCCGCCGCCGCGGCGTCCCGCGCCACCGTGCGGGACACCGGTGCCGAGCCGATCGCGATCATCGGGATGAGCTGCCGCTTCCCCGGCGGCATCGCCTCCCCGGAGGACCTGTGGCGGGTGCTGGCGGACGGCGCCGACGTGACCGGGGAGTTCCCCGCCGACCGCGGCTGGGACGTGGACGGCCTGTTCGACCCCGATCCGAGCACGCCCGGCAGGACCTACACCCGGCGCGGCGGATTCCTCGACGGCGCCGCCGAGTTCGACGCCGCCTTCTTCGGCATGAGCCCGCGCGAGGCCCTCGCCGCCGACCCGCAGCAGCGGCTGCTGCTGGAGGCCGCGTGGGAGGCCGTGGAACGGGCGGGCATCGACCCGGGCGATCTGCGCGGCAGCGCGACCGGCGTGTTCGCCGGACTGATGAACAACGGCTACGGCGCCCGGGCCGCGGACGCGCCCGACGATCTGGAGGGCTACCTGGCCACCGGCAACACCGGCAGCGTCGCCTCCGGCCGGATCGCCTACACCTTCGCCTTCGAGGGCCCGGCCGTCACGGTCGACACCGCCTGCTCCTCGTCCCTGGTCGCGCTGCACCTGGCCGGGCAGTCGCTGCGCAACGGCGAATGCGACCTCGCCCTGGCGGGCGGCGTCACCGTCATGGCCACCCCGGACTTCTTCGTGGAGTTCAGCCGGCAGCGCGCGCTGTCTCCGGACGGCCGGTGCAAGCCGTTCGCCGCGTGCGCCGACGGAGCGGGCTGGTCGGAGGGCGTGGGCATGCTGCTGGTCGAGCGCCTGTCGGACGCCCGGCGCAACGGCCACAAGGTCCTCGCCGTCGTCCGCGGCTCGGCCGTCAACCAGGACGGCGCCAGCAACGGGCTCACCGCCCCCAACGGGCCGTCGCAGCAGCGCGTGATCCGGCAGGCCATGGCCGCGGCGGGGCTGGCGCCGAACGACGTGGACGCCGCCGAGGCCCACGGCACCGGGACGACGCTCGGCGACCCCATCGAGGCGCAGGCGCTCCTGGACGCCTACGGGCGGGACCGCGACCGGCCGCTGTGGCTCGGCTCCGTCAAGTCCAACATCGGGCACGCCCAGGCCGCGGCCGGAGTCGCGGGAGTGATCAAGATGGTCCTGGCCCTCGAACACGAACAGCTCCCCCGGACGCTCCACATCGACGAGCCGACCCCGCACGTCGACTGGAGCTCCGGCGCGATCTCCCTGCTGACCGAACCCGTCCCGTGGCCCGCCGGCCCGACCCCCCGCCGCGCGGGCGTCTCGTCGTTCGGGATCAGCGGCACCAACGCGCACGTCATCATCGAGCAGCCGCCCGTGCCCGACCCCGGACCCGATCGCGGGCCGGAACCGGCCCCGCCGGTCCCCGTTCCGACGCCGTTCCCCGTCTCGGGAAGGGACGAGCCGGCGCTGCGGGCGCAGGCGCGCCGCCTGCTGGGCCACCTCACCCGGCGCCCGGACACCGAACCGGCGGACATCGGCTTCTCCCTGGCCACCGCCCGGCCCTCCCTCGACGAGCGGGCGGTGGTCGTGGCCGCGGACCGCGACGAACTGCGCGACGGGCTGGGCGCGCTCGCGGCGGGGAAATCCTCCCCGCGGGTCGTGCGCGCGGGCACGTCCGGCGGGCTCGCGTTCATGTTCACCGGGCAGGGCAGTCAGCGTCCCGGCATGGGCCGGGACCTGTACGACGCCTTCCCCGCGTTCGCGGACGCCTTCGACGAGGCCGTCGCCCACCTGGATCCGCATCTCGACCGGTCCCTGCGCGAGGTCGTCTTCGGCGACGCCGCCGCCCTGCTCGACGAGACCGTCTACACCCAGACCTCCCTGTTCGCCTTCGAGGTCGCGCTGTTCCGGTTGCTGGAGCACCACGGCGTCGCACCGGACTTCCTCATCGGCCACTCCATCGGCGAACTCGCCGCCGCGCACGCGGCGGGCGTCCTGCCGCTGCCGGCGGCGGCGGCCCTCGTCGCCGCGCGCGGTCGGCTGATGCAGGCGCTCCCCCGGGGCGGCGCGATGGTCTCCCTGCACGGCCCCGAGGAAGCGGTACTGCCGCTCCTCACGGACGACCGGGTCGGCGTCGCGGCCGTCAACGGCCCCGCCTCGACCGTGATCTCGGGCGACGAGGACGCCGTCTCGGCCGTCGCGGACGCCTGGCGCGCCCGCGGCGGGAAGGCCCGACGCCTCCGGGTGAGCCACGCGTTCCACTCCGCCCGCATGGAGGGAATGCTCGACGCCTTCCGCGAGGTCGCGGAGGAACTCTCCTACGCGCCCCCCGCGATCCCCATCGTGTCCAACCTGACGGGGGAGGTCGCCGCGGCGGAAGACCTCTGCTCCGCCGAGCACTGGGTGCGCCAGGTCCGGGAGGCGGTCCGGTTCCACGACGGCATCCGGACTCTCCAAGAACGGGGCGTCACCACGTTCGTCGAGGTCGGACCGGACTCGGTACTGGCCTCGATGGCGCCCGACTGCCTCGCCGGGGACCGGCCCGCCGCGTTCGCCCCCGCACTGCGCCGCGACCGGCCCGAGACCGCGACGTACGCGCTCGCGCTCGCGCGGGCCGTCGCCGGCGGCGCCGTCCCCGACTGGCACGCCCTGTATCCGGGGGCCCGGCGCACCGACCTGCCGACCTACGCGTTCCAGCACGGCCGCTACTGGATGAGGCCGGTCGGCCGGGCCGGGGGCGCCCCGGCGGGCGGGGCGGACTCCACCGGGCATCCTTTGCTCGGCACCGCGATCGAGCTCGCCGACGGCGCCGGGCTGGTGCTCACCGGCACCGTGTCGGCGGCCGGGCCCGGCTGGCCCGCCGACCACGCGGTCCGCGACACCGTCCTGTTCCCCGGCACCGGCTTCCTGGAACTGGCCGCCGAGGCGGGCCGCCACGCGGGGCTGGAGCGGCTGGACGAACTCACGCTGGAGGCCCCGCTCGTGCTGCCCGCGGACGGGTCCGTCCAGTTGCAGGTCGTGGTCTCCGAACCGGGCGAGGACGCCAGGCGGGCACTCGTCGTGCACTCCCGCCCCGGTGCGGAGTCCCCCTGGCGGAGGCACGCGGCCGGCGTCCTGTCCGGCGGCCCGGTCACCGCCCCCGACCCGGTCGGGGCCTGGCCGCCGCCCGGAGCCGAGCCGCTGAGCGTGGACGACCTGTACACCCGGCTGGCCGGCCACGGCCTGGGCTACGGTCCGGCGTTCCGCGGCCTGGAGGCCGCGTGGCGGTCCGGGAGCACCCTCTACGCGCAGGTGCGCCCGCCGGACGAACTGGACCTCGGCGGATACGCGCTCCATCCGGCCCTGCTGGACGCCGCCCTGCACCCCGCCGCGCCCGAACGCGGGGACGCGAGCGAGGGCGTCCGGCTTCCGTTCGCGTGGAACGGCGTGATCGTCCACTCCACCGGCGCGGACGAGCTCCGCGTACGGCTGGAGGAGGCCGGCGACGGCGGCCTGCGGATCACCGCCGCGACCCCGGACGGGCGCCCGGTGCTGTCGGTCGAGTCGCTGACGACCCGGCCGCTCGACGCGGACCGCCTCACCGGCGCCGCCCCGAGGTCGGGGCACGACTCCCTGTTCGCCCTGGAGTGGCGTCCCGTCCCGGTGGCGGAGCCGCCCGCGTCCACGCGCTCGTGGGCCGCGGTCGGCGAAGACGATCTCGGCCTTCCCGTCCGGACGTACCCGGACCTGGGCGCGCTGCGCGACGCCGTCGCGGCGGGCGCGGAGCCGCCGGACACGGTGCTGCTGCCGGTCGCCGGAGGCACCGGCGACGTCGTCGCCGACGTCCACGCCGCGGCGGGCGCCGCCCTGGCGCTCGTCCGCGACTGGCTCGCCGACCCGGGCCTCGCCGAATCCCGCGCCGTGGTCGTCACCCGCGGCGGCGTCTCCGTGGGCGGCGAGGCACCGGACGTGCGGGTCGCGCCGGTCTGGGGGATCGCGCGCACCACCCAGACCGAGAACCCGGACCGCGTCGTCCTGCTCGACATCGACGGGTCCGCGCCCTCGCGGGAGGCCGTCGCCGCCGCGCTCGCGACCGGGGAGCCGCAGCTCGCGCTGCGCGGCGGGAGGGCGCACGTCCCCCGGCTCGTGCGCGCCGTCCCCGGCGGGGAGGCTGCGGAGGCCGCCGCGGGCTTCGCCGCGGAGGGGACCGTGCTCATCACCGGCGGCGCCGGCGCGCTGGGCGGCGTGCTCGCCCGCCACCTCGTGGAACGGCACGGCGTGCGCCGCCTCTTGCTCACCGGCCGGCGCGGCCCCGCCGCGCCCGGGGCCGCCGAGCTGGCGGCCGAGCTGACCCGCCTCGGAGCGCGGGTCGACGTGGCCGCCTGCGACGCCGCCGACCGCGACGCGCTCGGCGCGCTGCTGGCGGGCATCCCCCCGGAGCACCCGCTCACGGCGGTCGTGCACACCGCGGGCGTCGTCGACGACGGCGTCATCGGGGCGCTGACGCAAGACCGCCTGGGCGGCGTGCTGCGGCCCAAGGTGGACGCGGCGTGGAACCTGCACGAGCTGACCCGCGACCTGGACCTTTCGGCGTTCGTCCTCTACTCGTCGCTCGCGGGCACGCTCGGCAACGCCGGGCAGGGCAACTACGCGGCGGCCAACGTGTTCCTGGACGCCCTCGCCCAGCACCGTGCGGCCGCGGGCCTGCCCGCCGTCTCGCTCGCGTGGGGACTGTGGGCCCAGGACGGCGGCATGGCGGGAGCCCTCCGCGAGGACGACCGCGCCCGGATGGCCCGGACGGGCATCAGCCCGCTCACCACCGGGGAGGGCCTCGCGCTGTTCGACGCCGCGATCGCCCTCGGCCGTCCCGCGGCGGTCCCGGCGGGGCTCGACCTGCCGGCCCTGCGCGACCAGGCGGCGAGGGGCGCCCTGGCCGCACCGATGCGCGGCCTGGTCCGCGTCCCCGTCCGGCGCGCGGCGGACCGGGACGGGACACGGGACCTGGCGGACCGGCTGGCCGGGCTACCGCCCGAGGAGCAGGACCGGGTCCTGCTCGACCTGGTGCGCGCCGAGGCCGCGGGCGCCCTCGGTCATCCCGCCGCGGACGCGGTCGCCGCGGACCGCGGATTCATGGACCAGGGATTCGACTCCCTCACGGCGGTGGAGCTGCGTAACCGGCTCGGAGCGGTGGTGGGGCGGCGGCTGCCCGCCACGCTGATGTTCGACCATCCCACTCCCCGCTCGCTCGCCGCGCACCTGCGGTCCGCGATCGCCCCGGGTGTCCCCGGCGGCCCCGGCGGATCGTCCGTCCAGGCCGTGCTCGACCTGCTCGAAGCCGAGCCGGACGTCCCCGGCTCCGCGGACGACCGCGCCCGGCTGGCGCTGCGGCTGCGCGGCCTCCTCGCCCGGCTCGACGCCGCCGGCGGGCGGGACCGGCACGACGACGTTCACCCCGCCGCCCGGATCGAGGCGGCCTCCGACGACGAGATCTTCGAACTCATCGACGACGAGCTGGGCAGGGCCTGAGCCCGCGGACCACTGCGAAGGGAACCACTGCGCATGGCGAACGAGGAGAAGCTCCGCGACTATCTCAAGCGGGTCACGGCCGAGCTCCAGGTGACCCACCGGCGGCTGCACGATGCCGAGGCCGCCCGGCGGGAACCCATCGCGATCATCGGGAACGGGTGCCGTTTCCCGGGCGGCGTGACCTCCCCCGGAGAGTTCTGGGAGCTGGTCGACGGCGGTGTGGACGCGGTGACGGGCTTCCCGGCCGATCGAGGCTGGGACGTGGACGCCCTGTACGACCCGGATCCGGACGCGCCGGGGAAGTCGTACGTGCGCGAGGGCGGGTTCCTGCACGACGCCGCCGACTTCGACGCCGGCTTCTTCGGCATCAGCCCGCGGGAGGCGCTGGCCGTCGACCCTCAGCAGCGGCTGCTGCTGGAGACGGCGTGGGAGGCGCTGGAGCGGGCCGGCATCGACCCGCACGGCGTGCGCGGCAGCCGCACCGGCGTCTTCACCGGCGTGATGTACAACGACTACGCCTCGCGGCTGCCGCGGGCCCCCGAGGAGTTCGAGGGCTACCTGACCAGCGGCAGCGCGGGCAGCATCGCCTCCGGCCGGGTCGCCTACACCTTCGGGTTCGAGGGTCCCGCCGTCACGGTGGACACCGCGTGCTCGTCGTCGCTGGTGGCCCTGCATCTGGCCGTGCGGGCGCTCCGCGACGGCGACTGCGACCTCGCGCTCGCAGGGGGCGTCACCGTCATGGCGTCCCCGGGCAGCTTCATCGAGTTCAGCCGGCAGCGCGGGCTGTCCCCGGACGGCCGGTGCCGCGCGTACGCGGCCGGCGCGGCCGGCACCGGATGGGGGGAGGGCGCCGGGCTCCTGCTGGTGGAGCGCCTGTCGGACGCACGCCGCAACGGCCACCCGGTGCTGGCGGTCGTCCGCGGTTCCGCCGTCAACCAGGACGGCGCCAGCAGCCGCCTCACCGCCCCCAACGGGCCGTCCCAGCAGCGCGTCATCCGGCAGGCGCTGAACGACGCCGGTCTGGCCCCGGACGACGTGGACGCCGTCGAGGGCCACGGCACCGGGACGAGCCTGGGCGACCCCATCGAGGCGCAGGCGCTCCTGGACACCTACGGCCGCGACCGCGACCGGCCCTTGTGGCTCGGCTCCGTCAAGTCCAACATCGGGCACGCCCAGGCCGCCGCCGGGGTCGCCGGGATCATCAAAATGGTCATGGCGGTCCGGCACGGCCGGCTGCCCGAGACCCTGCACGTGGACGAGCCGACCCCGCACGTCGACTGGGACGCCGCGCCCGTCCGGCTGCTCACCGAGCCGGTCCGCTGGCCGGACACCGGGCGGCCCCGCCGGGCCGCGGTCTCCTCGTTCGGCATCAGCGGCACCAACGCGCACGTCGTCCTGGAGCAGGCGCCCGCCGAGGAGGAAGCGGGCGACGAGGGGGCGGGCCCCGGCCCCGGGCTCGCCCCGGCGCCGTGGTTGATCTCCGCGAAGAGCGAGGAGGCGCTGCGCGCCCAGGCGGCGCGGCTGAGCGAACTGTGCGGACCGACCGGACCGGACCCCGCCGACGTCGCCCACTCGCTCGCCACAGGCCGCGCGGCGTTCGAGTACCGCGCGGCGTTCGTCCCGGAGTCTCCCGAGACGGTCTCGGACGCCCTGGCGGCCTTCGCCCGGGGCGAGCCGGCGGCGAACGCGGTGAGCGGCACCGTCCTGGCCGGACGGACCGCGTTCATGTTCTCCGGCCAGGGCAGCCAGCGCCCAGGCATGGGCCGTGAACTGTACGCGGCCTTCCCCGAATTCGCGTCCGCCCTCGACGAGGCCGCCGCGCACCTCGACCCGCACCTCGACCGGCCGATCACCGAGGTGATGTTCGAGCCGGATTCCACCGACCTCGACCGGACGGTCCACACGCAGGCGGCCCTCTTCGCCTTCCAGACGGCCCTGCACCGGCTGCTCGCCTCGTGGGGCGTGACCCCGGACCTGCTCATCGGGCATTCGATCGGCGAGCTGACCGCGGCCCACCTCGCCGGGGTGCTCACGCTTCCCGACGCCGCCCGGCTGGTCACCGCGCGCGGCCGCCTCATGCAGGCCGCCCGCTCCGACGGCGCCATGGTCGCCGTCCAGGCGACCGAACGGGAGGTCCTGCCCCGGCTTGACGAGCGCGTCGCCGTCGCCGCGGTGAACGCGCCGAACTCCGTCGTCGTGTCCGGCGACCGGGAGGCCGTCGCGGAGATCGCCGCGCGCTTCGCCGCCGACGGCCGCAAGACCAGGCCGCTCCGGGTGAGCCACGCCTTCCACTCCCCCCACATGGACGACGTGCTCGACCGGTTCGAGGAGATCGCCGCGAGCCTGGCCTACGCTCCGCCCGCCGTCCCGATCGTCTCGAACGTGACCGGCGAGCCCGCGACCGCGGACCGGCTCCGCTCGCCGCGCTACTGGGCCCGGCACATCCGCGAGACCGTGCGCTTCGCCGACGGCGTCCGCGCCCTCCACGCCGCCGGCGCCGTCCGCATCATCGAGATCGGACCCGACGCGGTCCTCACCCCGGGCGCCCGCGAGACCCTCCGCGAAGCCGGCCGCGAAGCCGCCGTGATCCCCGCCCGGCGCCGGGGCCGTCCCGAGGTACCGGCCCTGGTGGCCGCCGTCGCCGAGGCGCACGTCCACGGCGTCCCGGTCGCCTGGGAGTCGCTGCTGCCCGGACGCCGGACGGAGCTGCCCACGTACGCCTTCCAGCGGCGGCGCTACTGGATCGACGCGCCCGCGGGCGCGGGCGACGTGTCGGGCGCGGGACTGGGAACCAGCGACCACCCGCTGCTGGGCGCCGTCGTCGAGCTCGCCGACGGCGACGGGCTCCTGCTGACGGGACGGCTGTCCGCCCGGGCGCAGCCCTGGCTCGCCGAGCATTCCGTCGCCGGGACCACCGTGCTGCCCGGCACCGCGTTCGTCGAGCTCGCGCTGCACGCGGGCGAGCACACGGGCACGCACCGGCTGCGGGACCTCACCCTGGAAGCACCGCTCGTCCTGCCCGAAGGCGGCTCCGTCCAGGTCCAGATCGCCCTGGACGCCCCGGACGGTTCAGGCCGCCGCGGAATCACGGTTCACTCCCGGCACGATGAGGAGCCCTGGATCCGGCACGCCACCGGAACCCTGGAGGAATCCCGCCGGGAGCCCGCGGAAAAGCTCATCGGAGAGCCCGCGTGGCCGCCGCCGGACGACGCCGTTCCCATCGACGTCGACGGGCTCCACGACGGGCTCGGCGACCTCGGTCTCGGCTACGGGCCCGCCTTCTCGGGGCTGCGCGCGGCATGGCGCGCCGGGGACGAGGTGTTCGCCGAGGCGGAGCTGCCCGACGACGTCGGGGCCACCGGCTACGGGCTCCATCCGGCCTTGCTGGACGCCGCACTGCACGCCGTCGCGGAGGCCGCCGGCCCGCTTCGCGTCCCGTTCTCCTGGAGCGGCGTCGACCTGCACCTTCCCGGCGCCACCGCGGTGCGCGTCCGGTTCCGCGCGCGCGAGGACGGCGCCTTCACGCTGCGGCTCACCGACCGTGCGGGCGCTCCGGTCGCCACCGTGGAGTCCCTCGCGGTGCGGCCGGTCACCGCCGACCAGGTCGCACCGCGAGCGCCGTCCGCCGACCTCTTCCGGGTGGACTGGGTCGAGGCGGCGGGCGGGGACGGCGCGGACGCGCCGGATCCGGTCCTCATCGAGGTCCCCGCGGGCCGGCACACCGATCCGCGGTCCGCGACCGCGCACGTCCTCCGCGAGCTCAAGGAGGGACTCGCGGGCGAGGCGCGCCTCGCCGTCGTCACGCACGGCGCCGTCGGCTCCGCGGCCCCGGACCTCGGCGCCGCCGCGGTGTGGGGCCTGGTCCGCGCGGCGCAGACCGAGCATCCCGGCCGGATCGTCCTGCTGGACGTCGACGAGGCCGAGGCCGCGCCGGAGGCGGTCGCCGCCGCGCTGGCGACCGGGGAGCCGCAGGTCGCCCTCCGCGACGGCACCCCGCTGGTCCCCCGCCTCGTCCCCGCGCAGCCCGGCGAAGTCTCCCCCGGTCTCCGGCCGGACGGCACCGTCCTGATCACCGGGGGGACCGGCGGGCTCGGCGCGATCATCGCCCGCCATCTGGTGCGGCGGCACGGCGTCCGCGGCGTCCTGCTGGCCAGCAGGCGCGGTCCCGACGCCGAGGGCGCGGACGCGCTGGCGGACGACCTGACCGGGCTCGGCGCGACGGTGACGATCGCCGCCTGCGACACGGCCGACCGCGCGGCGCTCGCACGGCTGCTCGACTCCGTGCCGCCGGAGCGCCCGCTGACCGCCGTGGTGCACACCGCGGGCGTCACCGACGACGGCGTCCTCACCTCGCTCACCGAGGAACGGCTCGACCGGGTGTTCCGGCCGAAAGCCGACACCGCATGGCATCTGCACGAGCTGACCCGGCACCTCGACCTCGACGCGTTCGTGCTCTACTCGTCCCTCGCCGGGGTCCTCGGCGGCGCCGGGCAGGGCAACTACGCGGCGGCGAACGCCTACCTCGACGCGCTCGCGCTGCATCGCCGGGCCCAAGGGCTGCCCGCGACCTCCCTCGCCTGGGGCCTGTGGGAACCGGCGGGCGGGATCACCGGACGCCTGGGCGAAGCCGACGTCGAGCGCATTCGCCGCTCCGGAGTCCTGCCGCTGTCCGCGGCGGAGGGCGTCGCCCTGTTCGACGCCGCCCTCGCGTCGGGCGAGGCGTGCATCGTGCCGGTGCGATGGGACCGGCCCGTCCTCCGCGCCCAGGCCGAGGCGGAACGGCTGCCCGTGCTGCTCGGCGGTCTCGTCAAGGCGTCCCCCCGGCGCCGCGACGCGAACGGCGCGGCGGCGTCCGGATGGCTCGGCGGCCTCGCCGGGCTGTCCGCCACCGAACGGTACGCGGCCACGCTCGACCTGGTGCTGTCGGAGGCCGCGGCCGTCCTCGGGCACGGCTCCGCCGCGTCGCTGGACCCCGGCACGGCGTTCAGCGACCTCGGGTTCGACTCGCTCACCGCCATCGATCTGCGGAACCGGCTGGAGAAGGCGACCGGCCGTTCCCTGCCGGCCACGCTGGTCTTCGACCATCCCAGGCCGGAGCCGCTGGCCCGGTTCCTCCTCGACGGACTCGACCGAGCCGCCACCGCGGCCACCTCCCGCGGCGGCACGGACGAGCCCCTCGCGATCATCGGCATGGCGTGCCGCTATCCCGGCGGCGTCACCACGCCCGAGGAGCTGTGGGAACTCGTCGCCTCGGGCACCGACGCCATCGGCGGCTTCCCCGTCAACCGCGGCTGGGACATCGACGCCCTCTACGACCCCGACCCGGACAGCCCCGGCAAGAGCTACTCCCGCCGGGGCGGCTTCCTGTACGAAGCCGACCTGTTCGACCCCGCCTTCTTCGGCATCTCCCCGCGCGAGGCGGCCGCGATGGATCCGCAGCAGCGGCTGCTGCTGGAGACCTCGTGGGAGGCCATGGAGCGGGCCCGCATCGCCTCGGACGACATGCGCGGGAGCCGGACCGGGGTGTTCACCGGCGTCATGTACAACGACTACGGAGCGCGCCTCTACCTCGGTCGTTCCCCCGAAGCGTTCGAGGGGCATCTCGGCAACGGCAGCGCGGGAAGCGTCGCGTCGGGGCGGATCTCCTACACGTTCGGGCTCGAGGGACCTGCGGTGACGATCGACACCGCCTGCTCCTCGTCCCTGGTCGCCCTGCACCTGGCGGGTCAGGCACTCCGCAACGGCGAATGCGATCTCGCCCTGGCGGGCGGTGTCACCGTCATGGCCACGCCTTCGGTCTTCATCGAGTTCAGCCGACAGCGCGGACTCTCCCCGGACGGCCGCTGCAAGGCGTTCGGCGCGGGCGCGGACGGGACCGGTTGGGCCGAGGGCGCGGGCATGCTCCTGCTCGAACGCCTATCGGACGCCCGGCGCAACGGCCACCCCGTCCTCGCCGTCATCAAGGGCTCAGCGGTCAACCAGGACGGGGCCAGCAACGGGCTCACCGCCCCCAACGGGCCATCGCAGCAACGCGTCATCCACCAGGCTCTGGCCAACGCAGACCTGACACCGGCCGACATCGACGCCGTCGAAGCCCACGGCACCGGCACGAAGCTCGGCGACCCGATCGAAGCCCAAGCCCTCATCAACACCTACGGGCAAGACCGGGACCGGCCGCTCTGGCTCGGGTCCATCAAGAGCAACATCGGCCACACGCAGGCCGCCGCCGGCGTCGCCGGCGTCATCAAGCTCGTCCAGGCGATGCACCACCACGAACTTCCGAGAACCCTGCACGCCGACGAGCCCACCCCGCACGTCGACTGGGACGCCGGCGCCGTCTCCCTCCTCACCGAACCCACGCCCTGGCCGGCCGAGGATCGCCCCCGGCGCGCGGCCGTCTCCTCCTTCGGCGTCAGCGGCACCAACGCCCACGTCATCCTCGAAGAACCCCCCGCTCCCACGCCCGAAGACCACGACGCCGA
>NZ_JBFAUZ010000088.1:0-21236 GCF_040679555.1 Spirillospora sp. NPDC052242 | reverse complement strand
CGGGCAGACGGTGTACCTGTCGGCGACGCCCGGCCCGTACGAGATGGGACGCGTGCAGGGCGACGTCGTCGAGCAGGTCATCCGGCCCACCGGGCATCGCCTCGACGTACTCCTCGACGAGGTCGTAGACGACCTGGCTCGTGGACTTCACCTGGTTCATCGAGCCGACGATCTGGCCGACCGGGAACGTGACCAGCTCGCCGTCGCCGGAGCGGGCGATGCGGGGCAGCGCGTCGGCGATGAGCATGAACTGCATCGGCATCGGGAGGGTACCGGGCGAGTTCTCGCTCTCCCACGCGTCGGTCCACGCGGTCTTGAGGAAGCGGGCCGGCTTGCCCGTCCACGCGCGGGACCGGACGGTGTCGCGGGACGTCGCCGCGAGCAGCTTCGGCATCGCGCGCTCGGGGGTGTCGGCCTCCTCGACGGTGAGCCAGATCGAGCCCGTCCACACGCCGTCGGCGCCGAGGGCCATGCCCGCGGCCATCTGCCGGCCGCGGCCGATGCCGCCCGCGGCGAGGACGATCGTCTCGTCGCCGACGGCGTCCACGACCTCGGGGATGAGGACCATCGTGGAGACGTCGCCGGTGTGGCCGCCGGCCTCGGTGCCCTGCGCGACGATGATGTCGACGCCGACGTCGGTCTGCTTGCGGGCGTGCCGGGCGTTGGAGGCCAGGCCCGCGACCTTGACGCCCTTCTCGTGGGCCTCGGCGACGACGTCCGCGGGCGGCGGGCCGAGGGCGCTGGCGAGCAGGGCGATCGGGTGCCGCAGCGCCACCTCGACCTGGGGCCGCGCGGTCTGGTCGGTCCAGCCGAGCAGCGCGCGGTGGGCCGTCTCGGTGGACGGCTCGACGCCGTGCTCGGCGAGGAGGTCGTCGAGGAACTTGCGGTGCTCGGCGGGGATCATCCCCTGCAGCTTGCCGAGCATCTCCTCGGCGTCGCCGAGGTCCGCGCCCTCGTACTTGGCGGGCATGACGACGTCGACGCCGTAGGGCTTGCCGCCGACGTGCTCGTCGATCCACTTGAGCTCGAGTTCGAGCTCCTCGGGGCTGAAGTACAGGGCGCCGAGGACGCCCATGCCGCCGGCGCGGCTCACCGCCGCGACGACGTCGCGGCAGTGACTGAACGCGAAGATCGGGTACTCGATGCCGAATAGTTCGGTAGCTCGTGTCCGCACAGCCCCGACCCTAGGCGCGATCCGACGAAACTGCAACAGGTTCTAGTTAGGGAATTCGCTGTCGCCCGGGTACGGATGGTCTCACCTAGAACATGTATCAGGGGCGCTGCGTGCGGGCATGCCGGAAGCCGCCCGGACGGGCCGGGCGGCGGGCGGGGACGTCAGGCGCGGGGCGCGGGTTTCCGCTTGGGCACGGGGCGGCGGGCGGCGCGGGACGGCGCCTTCTTGCGCGCCGTCTTCTTGTCCGGCTGCTTCGGCGCGCGGGGCGGGGACACGTCGCCGAACTTGCCGTCGGAGCGGCGGGGCGCCTGCGGCGGGGGCGGCGGCGCGTCGTCGCGGCCGAGGCCCATGATGCCGCCGATGAGCAGCCCGAGGAGCCCGAGGAGGACGGCCGCGCCCGGGATGAAGATCCGCACCATGTCGATCTGCAGCGCGGTGCCGTCCGCGAGGTCGACGGCCTTGCGCTGGTCGGCGTCGGTGGTGACGAGGTCGGCCTGCGCGACGATCATCTCGCCGCGCCCGTCCGGGGTCCGGACGGTGCTGCGGATGTTCTTGCGGTGCTTCACCGGGACGCCGGTGCGCGGGTCCACCCAGACCGTGTTGTACGCCTCGGTGTAGCGGTCGACCCGCTGCGGCTCGGCCTCCTGCAGGCCGAGCATCGTCCCGGGCAGCTTGGCCTCGACCGGCCCGGTCTTGGTCAGCGGGATGTGCTGGGTGAACCGGTACGCGGTGAGGCCGTGGACCTGCTCGACCGCGCCGAACTTCATCGGCGCGACCTGCTTGGTCGTCGGGTCGTAGACGTCGTAGTCGATCTTCTGGACGTTCGCGATGGGGAACAGCAGCCCGTACCCCTGCATGCGCACGTTGCCGTCGCCGTCCACGTTGACGCCGCAGCAGTTCACCAGCCGTCCGGTCTCCCGGTGGAACGCGATGCGGAACCCCTGGATCTGGACGGGGTTCTTCGGGTTCGCCTTGTCGTAGATGTTGGTGGTCGAGTCCCAGACGGCGATGTCGTCGTTGCCGTTGTTCGCCCGGACGTCGCCGCGGACGGTGTTCGTGGCGAGGAGCGTGACGTTCGTCCGCGTCTTGAGCGCGGCCTGGTCGAAGTAGGTGCTGTTCGGCGACTCCAGGTGCGTCACCTGGTACCGGTTCAGCGGCGCGCGCACGACCTGCTCCGCCACGTAGAACCGGACGAGGGGCGCGAGGGTGAGGAAGAACGCTCCGAGGCCGATCAGGAGCAGTCCGACCCGTCGCCGCATGAACACCTCCGGGAGTGCCGTCCAGTCGCGGCCGGGGGGCCGTCTCCGGCGTGTGTCGGGTCAGGCTAACAGGACTCCCGCACGTTCGTACCGGTCGGTAAGCTCCCGCTGTACTTTTCGTCGCGGTATTTTCCCGGCGCCGAATTCCCCGACCGGACGGACGCGAGGTGGCGATGGTCTCGGTGCGCCTGCAGTCGCACGGACGCGCGGCGGACGCGCCCGGGCACAGGGCGACGCTGGCCCGGTCCGTCCGGCTGTTCGGCGCGTTCCGGCGGGAGGCCGGGGACCCCGAACGGTTCTACGACCTGTTGGCACGTGACACCGTCGCCCAGCTCCGCTCGTACACCGACCTGGACGGGGCGACGGTCGTCGACGTCGGGACGGGCTCGGGGTTCTTCGCGCGCGCGCTCGAACAGGCGGGCGCGCGGTGCACGGGCGTCGACCCGGACGTCCGCGAGCTGTCCGCGCACGGCGCCCCGGGGCCGAACACGCTCGTCGCGAGCGGGCTCGCCCTGCCGTTCCGGACGGGTTCGGCCGACGTGTGCTTCTCGTCGAACGTCCTGGAGCACGTCCCGGACCCGTGGCAAATGGCCGGGGAGATGGTGCGGGTGACCCGGCCGGGCGGGACGGTGTACCTGTCGTTCACGAACTGGCTGTCGCCGTGGGGCGGGCACGAGACGTCCCCATGGCACTACCTCGGCGGGCACCGGGCGGCGCGCCGGTACGAGCGGCGCCACGGCCGCCCGCCGAAGAACCGGTTCGGCAGCAGCCTGCATGCGGTGTCGGTGGCGGGCGCGCTGGCGTGGGCGCGCGGGCGCGACGACGCGGACGTCCTGGACGTCCTGCCGCGCTACCACCCGGGCTGGGCGCGGGCGGTCGTCCGCGTGCCGGGGCTGCGCGAGGTCGCCACGTGGAACCTCGTGCTGGTGCTGCGGAAGAGGCCCGGTTGACGACCGCCGAGCGGGTCGCGCGGACGGCGGTGCCGCCGCCGATCAGCGGACGCCAGGAGCCGCTGGACGGCGTCCGCGCGGTCGCGGCGCTCGCGGTCCTGGCCGTCCACGTCGCCAGTTCGGCGGGCACGATGACGCGGGGCGAGGGCGCGGGCTGGCTGTTCAACGGCGGCCAGGCCGGTGTGGCGATCTTCTTCACGCTGTCCGGGCTGCTGCTGTACCGGCCGTGGGCGGTGGCGGCGCTGGACGGACGACCCGCGCCCCGTGCGGGCACGTACTTCGCCAAGCGCGCGCTGCGGATCCTGCCCGCGTATTGGGTGCTGATCGTGGTCTACATGGTCACGGCAGGGCGCGACCACATCGGTGACCCGCTCACGTGGGTGTCGCTGCTGACGTTCACGCAGATCTACGTGCCCGACCCGTGGTGGTCGTCCGATCTGGGCCCGGCGCATCTGGGGCAGTTGTGGAGCCTCTCGGTGGAGGTCGCGTTCTACGTGACGCTGCCCATCACGGCCGCGGTCCTGCACTGGGTCGTCAGGCGCGCGCGCACAGGGGACGCCGGCGGCATCGCGAAACGGCTGCTGTTCGCCATCGGCGTCTACGGGGCGCTGTCGCTCCCGTTCACGGCCCTCGCGTACTTCCCGGAGCGGAACTCGCAGATGGGGGTGTGGCTCCCCCGGTACTTCATCTGGTTCGCGCTCGGCATGGCGCTGGCCGTGGTGACGGTGTGGGCCCGGCAGGACGGGCGCCGCCCCGTCGCCGCGCTGTGCACCGCCGTCGCGGACTCGTGGAAGGCGTGCTGGATCGCGGCGGCGATGCTGTTCGTGGTCGCGGCCACCCCGGCGACGGGCCCGCTGAGCCTGTCCGAGCCCGGCGGCCTGTGGACGTCCGTCCTGCACATGGTGCTGTTCGGGGCGTGCGCGCTGGCGTTCACGGCGCCGGTGGCGCTGGCGCCGCCGGAGCATCCGGCGATGGAGGCCGCGCTGGGCAACCCGGTGATGCGGTGGCTCGGCCGGGTGTCCTACGGGCTGTTCCTCTGGCAGATGATCATCATCGTCGCCTGGTACGAGGCGCTCGACCGGACCTTCCGCGGGAACGTCCTGACGGATCTCCCGCTCCTCGCCCTGGCGTCCATTGCAGCGGCGGCGCTGAGCTACTACCTGGTGGAACGTCCGGTTCAGGGGGTTCAGCGGCGCCTCCTGGGGCGTCCCAGCTGACCGCGATCGGCCCGCCGCCGGCGCCGCCGGACGGGCGGGGCCGCCACAGCCCGACCGCGAGCCGGCCGACGATCACCAGCCCGAGGACCTGCGGCGCGACGTCGCCGAGCGCGCCGGACGGGTTCGCGGGGTTGCCGAGCAGGTCCCAGCGGGCGCCGACGGCGAGGCAGGCCGTCCCGGCGACCATCGCGGCCGCGACCGGCCACGGCGACGCGATCGCGCGGAGCGCGGCGGAGCGGCGGGTGCGCGCCCAGCCGCAGACGGCGGCGACGCCGAGGGCGACGGCGGCGCCCGGCACCCCGCCGATCCACGCGCCGAGCGCGGCGGCGAACGGGAGCGCCGCCCAGACCGGCCAGCCCCGCGCGGGCGCGAGGACGGTCGCCGGGGCCGGGCCGCGCGGCGGGCGGCGCCTCCCCGGCGGGCGGACGGCGACGGCCAGCAGCAGGACGAGCAGGCCGAGGCCGCCCGCGACGGAGACGAGGTGCGCGCGGTCCGGCAGGTAGGCCAGCTCGACGGTCCCGCGGGTCCCGGCGGGGACGAGCCACCCCTGCTTCCAGCCGTCGAGCCGGACGGGCCGCAGCTCGGTGCCGCCCACGGTGGCCCGCCAGCCGGTGTTGAAGTTCTCGTTCACGGTGAGGAACGACGCCGCGGCCGCGTCCACGCGGACCTCCCGGGAGCCGGACTCCCACCGCACGACCTCCACCGGCGCCGGTTCCGCAGAACCGGACGGCTTCGCGGCTCCCGGCACGAGGTCGGCGTCGCCCGCGACGACCGTCTCGAGGCGGTAGGGGTCGAGCGGCACGGCGGTCAGCCGGTTCGCGCCCTGCTCCAGCGGCGCGGGCCCGCACGCGGCGAACCGGACGGGACGGCCCGCGAGCAGGTCGCCGAACGTGCCCGCGACCTTCGTGCGCAGGGTCGTCCCGCCCAGCTCCAGCCGGGGTCCGAGGCCGCACGGCAGTTCGAGGGGCAGGCCGCGCACGTCCGGCAGCGGCGCGACGCCGGGGATCACGAGGTCGGTGAGCTGGACGGGCTGCAGCCGCCGGTCGTCCAGGAAGGTGACCTTGATCCGCTCGGTGGTCATGGGGGCGAACGCGATGCGGCCCGCGTCGTCCGACAGGCCCTCGCGGGTCGCGCCGTCGTCGCCCTCGATCCGCACCCGGACGGGCCCGGACGCGCCGGGCGGGCGGCGCAGTTCGAGCGTCCCGACCGTGCGGGGTTCGCCCCACGCCACCGCGAACGCGGGCGCGCGGTCGCCCGCCTCCGCGATCCAGGCGGTGGCCGGGTCGCCGTCGAAGCCGGAGCGGGCGCCGTTCACGGGGTGGCCGGTGAGGGTGGAGGACGCCTTGACGACCGGCCGCCCCTTCGCCTCGGTGTACTCGGCGACCAGCTCGGGGTCGGTGAGGACGGCCGTCCCGGCGATCTTCACGTCGCGGGCGGTCGCGGACGCGAACGTCCGGTCGAAGCCGTCGCCCTCCTCGCCGCGCGCACCGAGGTCGGCGGAGCAGACCCACCGCGCGCTCCCCCGCATGCAGGTCGCCTTGCCCCCGGGCACCCGGCTCATCACGTACGTCGCGGGTTCGCCCGTCTCGCCCGGCGCGGGCATCACGTAGGTGCGGGTCGGCTTCACGCCGCCGACGGTCAGCTCGCCGATGCCCGCCCGCGCGAACGCCGGGACGGCGGGCTCGGCGACCAGCCCGGTGATGCGGATCCGCACCCAGCGGGTCTTCCCCTCGGGCGCGCGCAGCGGCTGCGGGTCGGCGGTGCGGCGGACGTCCTGCGCCGCGGTGCCGTGCTCGGTCTCGACGGCGACGCGCGCGACGGCCGGGCCGAGGGAGTCGTCCCGCAGGAACGCGGCCTCCAGGTCGCCGACGTCGCGGGGCCGGTCGAAGTCGACGCGGAGCCACTGCCCGACGGGGCCGTCGAACCCGCCGGTGCGCCAGGCGGAGAACGGGTCGCCGTCGAGCGCCGCGTACGGGACGGCGGCGGGCAGGTGCCCCTCGGGCGCCGTGCCCTCGTCGGACGCCGAACTCGACGCCGTCACGTCCCGGACGCCGCCGCCGTACGCGATGTGCGTCGCGTACCGCTTCCAGCCGTCGTCCAGGACGTCGGCGGCCTCGCGGCGCTGCCCGGCGCCCAGCGTCCGCGACGTCTGGTGCAGCTCGCCGAAGTTGCGCCGGACGAGCCGCGGCGAGTCCGTGGCGACGGGGACGCCGCCGAGGTCGGACGCGTCGTCGTTCAGCAGCACGGGACGGTCCGGCAGCGCGCCGCCGTCCGCCATCGTCAGCAGCGACTCCGGCCCGCCGAGCACGCGGACGGGATCGGCGGCGGGCGCGAGGGTCGCGACGGGCTCGGCGCCCTCGACCTCGTACACCTCCAGCGCGGGGTACGGCTGGTCGACGGCCACGACCGCGTCGTCCACCGGGACGTGGCCGGTCGGCGGGCCGAACGTCGCGACCCGGCGCAGGCCCGGCGACCCGTCCAGCGCCTCGTGGACCCGCGCGGGCCGCCCCCCTTCGAGGCTCTCGCGCCGCAGATCGTTGCGGACCAGGACGTACCGGACGCCCATCCGGCCGAGGAACTCGCTCAGCCCCGGCGACGGCAGCCCCGACCTCGCCTGCAGTTCGATCGCGTCCAGCGCGCGCGTGTAGCCGGGCGATCCGGCCGGGACGAGCTGCCGGACGCCCCAGCGGGCGTTCAGCAGCGGCTGCACGATGTCGTCCATCGGGCGTCCCCACAGGTACTCGCCGAACGACGAGCCGGGGACGGCGAGGACGGCCTGCCGTCCGGCGCGCTCGTTCAGCCAGGACGCCGCGTCCTCCCAGTACCCGGGCACCCGCTCGAAGCTGCCCGAGCCGCTGAGGCCGCGGACGACGCCGGTGAGGCCGATGCCGCCGAGCGCGACCGCCGCGACCACGGGCAGGACGGCGACGGCGCGGAACCGGGCGCGCAGCCCGTCCGGTTCGGGGTAGACGAGCGCCGGGTCGCCGTCCGGACGGCGTTCCTTCAGCCACCGCGCCGCCGCGACGAGCACGTGCGCGAGGCCGAGGGCGAGCGGCAGCCGGATCACCGCGTCGAACTTGTGCAGATTCCGGAAGGGGGCGAGGGCGCCGTCGAGCAGCGCGCGGACGTCCCCGGCGAACAGGCCCGGCAGGTCGCTCATGTGCCCGGCGGTGAGGATCGCGAGCCCGGTGAGCAGCGTCAGCAGCAGGAACGTCCGCTCCGGCAGGCGGCGCGCGGCGAGCCCGGCGAGGCCGAGCGCCGCGACGGCGCCCGTGCACAGCATCGCGAGCGGCGTCAGCGACAGCCCGTACCCGACCGGCGACCAGACCTGCCCGTCCGCGACCAGGTAGTTCACCCAGCGCTCCGCGCCGCGCAGCACGTTGACGAGCCCGGTCGGGCCGGTCGTCGTGTCCGCCTTCTCGGTGTAGGTCA
The DNA here is from genome assembly GCF_040679555.1 of Spirillospora sp. NPDC052242. Taxonomy (NCBI): domain Bacteria; kingdom Bacillati; phylum Actinomycetota; class Actinomycetes; order Streptosporangiales; family Thermomonosporaceae; genus Spirillospora; species Spirillospora sp. NPDC052242. The sequence continues at coordinate 13,204 of NZ_JBFAUZ010000088.1, read as the reverse complement.
GCCACGAGAACCCGTACGTGCCGGTCAGCGCCAGCGGGATCAGCCACCACGCGATCGCCGCCGCGACCGCCGCCGACCACCAGGCCGCCAGCCGGAGCCGGAACGTGCCCCGGGGCCGGGTCAGCAGGTAGACCGCCGGGACGACCAGGACCGCGAGGGTCGCGGTCGCGTTGATGCCGCCGCAGCACGCGATCGCGAGGCCGGACCGGGCCGCCGCGCGCAGCCGTCCGGTGTCCCCGGCGATCGCGCTCACCAGCGGCAGCACGATCCAGGGCAGCATCGCGACCGGCATGTACTCCGACGAGATCAGCCCCAGCGTGGACAGCGCGTTCGGGGCGAGCGCGTACGCCATCGCGGCGAACGGGCGGGACCGGGGGCCGCCGACGCCGAGCCGCCCGGCGAGCCGGAGCGTCCCGGTGAACGCTAGGCACATCAGCAGCGACAGCCAGAGCCGCTGGGTGATCCAGGCGGGCATGCCGGCGAGGTCGCCGAGCGCGTAGAACGGGCCCATCGGGAACAGGTAGCCGACGGCCTGGTTCTGGAGCTGGCCGAACTGCTCGGGGCTCCACAGGTGCAGGGCGCCGCCGAGGAACCCGCGCGGGTTCACCGCCATGTCGATCTTGGTGTCGGCGAGGATCTCGCCCGGCCGGGTGCAGAACGCGAGTGCCACCAGGGCGCAGCAGCACGCGAGGGCCCGCAGCCGGTCGCGCAGCCGCGCCGCCGCCGCGTCCGGGTCGGCCCACCGGTCGCGGCCCGCCGGCCGGCCCTGCGACCGGTCGCGCGACCGGCCCTGCGACCGGTGCTGGGACCGGACGCCCGCGCGGGGCGGGTCAGCCTCTCCGACGGCCATGGTCCCGGCGCTCCCCTTCCCTCGTGACGCGCGAGTGCTCGTCACCGTACCGGTGGGTCACGCCCGCCACGAGCGCGCCGTCGGCGAGCATGCCCGCGGCGAGCGCGCCCTCGACGAGCGCCGCGATCCGCGTGGTCGTCCGGTCCCAGTCGAACCCGGCGGCCCGGGAGCGGCAGGCGGCGGCGACGGCCGCCCGGCGGTCCGGGTCGTCCAGCTCCTTGAGGGCGCGCTCGACGACGTCGGCGAAGTCGCCGCCGGGCGGGACGAGCCAGCCCGTGACGCCGTCGCGGACGGCGTCGCGCAGCCCGTCGACGTCGGCGGCGACGGTCGGGACGCCGAGCGCGGCGGCCTCGATCACGCTGAGCCCCCAGCCCTCGCCCCGCGACGTCGACAGGTGCAGGTCGGCGCGGGCGACGAGCGCCGCCTTGACCTCCTCGGCGACGTACCCGTGCGGGACGACGACGCCGGTGAGCTCGCGCGCGGCGATCCCCGCGGCGAGCCCGGGCGCCTCCGGACCGTCCCCGACGACGTGCAGCCGCAGGCCCGGACGGCGCTCGGCGAGGCGTCCGGCGAGGTCGAGCAGCAGGTCGAGCCGCTTGTGCGGGACGAGCCGCGTCACGCACACGAGGTCCGGATCGCCGCGCGGGCCCGGGGCGTCCGCCGCGTCGGCGTCCACGGCGGTGGAGCCGTTGTGGACGATGTGGGCGGGACCGGTCCAGCCGAGGCGTTCCCGGACGGCTCGCAAAGTGGACGGCGACACGACCACGAACGCGTGCCGCCGGTACGTCCAGCGGCTCACGGGGCCTTCCAGCACACGGCCGACCCACGCCAGCCACGACGGGAAGTACAGGCCGAACTGGTCGTCGTGCACGTGGTGGACGACGCAGAACACCGGCACGCGCCTCGGCAAAGCCCACGGTGAGAAGAACGGAATGCCGTTCTGGCAGTCGATGACCGCGTCGAACGACCGGCGGTGCAGGAGCAGCCACAGCAGGACCAGCGGGTAGACGGTGAACCGCCCGCCGAGCCGCACGAACGTGACGTCCTCGACCTGTTCCCTGCGCGCCTGCCCGCGCGCGCGTGCCGTGATGTAGGTGACGCGTGCGCCGCGCAGGGCCATTCCCCTGGCGACCTCCCACGCGTACCGTTCGGCGCCGCCCGCGGCCGGATGCCAGGGGTCACGCCAGTTGACGACCGCGAGCCGGGTGCTCATCCCCGCCCGAGGCCCGGCGCGGCACGGGACACCGTCTCGGCGGGCGGCGCGGGCGCCTGCGCCGGGACGTACGCGCCCCGCGGCGCACGGTTCCGCAGGGGGCCGCCGCCCGCACGCGCCCGGATCAGGGCGAGGTCGACGAGGCAGCGCAGCGAGTGCCGCCGCACCGAGAACGTCGAGCCGGGACGGTCCCGCCACACGACGGGGATCGCGGTGACGGCCGCGCCGCGCCGCACGCAGTTCGCGAGCAACTCGACGTCGAAGGAGAAGCCGGCGGTGCGCAGGTCCGCGGCGGCGGCGCGGGCCAGCGGGCCCGCGAAGAACTTGAACCCGCACTGGGTGTCGGCGACGCCGCCGACCAGGTCGCGGACGAGCCGGTTGAACGTGACGGCGCCGAGCCGGCGGACCGGCAGCGCGTACGCCTGCACGACCGAGCGGTCATGGCGGCGCGACCCCACCACGACCGGACGTCCGTCCCGCAGCAGCCCGAGGACGTCGGGCAGCGCCGCGAGGTCGGTGGCCATGTCGGCGTCCATGAACCCGACCCAGGGGGCGCGCGTGGCGAGCAGCCCCTCGCGGACGGCCGCGCCCTTGCCGGGCCGGTCGCACCGCACCAGCCGCACCGGCACCGGGCCCCGCCACGCGCGGACGATCGCGGCCGTGCCGTCCGTGCTGGCGTTGTCGACGACGATCACCTCGGCGCGCACCGGCAGTCCGGCGAGCGCGTCGCTGAGCAGGCCGAGGCCCGCCGGGAGCCGTGCGGCCTCGTTGCGGGCCGGGACGACGATCTCCAGCAGGACGGGGCCCGCGCACCAGGTCCCCATGGCGGCGGGAGGGTCAGCGCTCGCCGTAGTTGTACAGCGGCTTGATGACCGGGTCCTCCTGGGAGGCGCTGGCGAGCTGCACGGCGCCCAGCGAGGTTCCGGCGGCCAGCAGAGCTCCGACCACAATGGCGATGGCGATGCGCATCAGGGGGCCCTTCGTCGGTTATTGCGAGAACGGGGTGGGTCACGGCGGGGTGAGCGGGACTTGATACTCCCGAGTAGCGGGGTGCTCAGGCTAGTACCTGGACCCACAATTGACCAGAAAACCCCTGCGCTCGCGATAGCCCACGCCACCACCACGGGTGCCGCGGGAACCCGCTCGTCCACCCGCGCCACCTGCCCCTCGATCCGGTAGACCGCCAGGTGGGGGCCGCGCAGCACCCGCACCGCCCCGGTCGGCCGGAACCGGTCGATCTCCGCGTCCACCACCACGTACCGGACGCCCGCGTCGCGCAGCGCCGCCGCCGGCGGGCTCCCGGACGCCGCCGCCGGGGCGAGCCGCACGGAGCGCGGGTCCTCCGGCGCGACGGTAGTCCGGCCGACGGTGACGGAGTCGTTCACGATCACCCGCCGGTCCAGGTAGCGGGGCAGGGGATCGAGGACGCGGCGCCCGTGGTTCCACGCGTAGCTCCGGTACTGCGCCCACGGCAGCAGCAGCACGTCACCGTTCGCAGGGTCGCTTTCGATGATCTGCCGCGCGCGCTTCCAGTCGTCCGGATACTGGACGGCCCGGAGTTCGCCTGCCGCGCCCCAAGCGAGCGTCGGCAGCAGCAGCACGGGAACGACCGCGAGCCCAACGGGGACGAGCGGCAGCTTCGCCTCGGCCGCCCGGTCGGCGGCCACCCCGGCCCCGACCGCGATCACGACGGCGAGCGGCGCGACGAACTGCTGGCCGTCCCGCAGGACCGCGAACCCCGGCCACAGGCCGATCATCCCCGCGAGCACCGGCTCGGCGACCGCGCCCAGCGCCGCGACCGCGAACCCGGCCGCCCCCGCCGCCGCGAGGCCGCGCCGCCACGGTTCGTCCCGCGTCCACAGTGCGTACGCGGCCAGGGCTCCCACTACCGCGACCAGCCATAGCGTCGCCGTCAGCGGCGCCCCGTACCCGTGCGGCACCGTCTCGCCGTTCCACACACCCCCCAGCAGCAGCAGGCTGCCGAGCGTCCCGAACGGGGTGTCCGCGCGGGCCGCGAACAGCCCCACCGCCGAGTCGTCCCCCGGCACGCCGCCCGGCCGCAGCAGGCCCGGCACCAGCCACGGCAGGCCCAGCAGCGCCGCCGCCGCGACCACCTTCCCCGCGGCCTTCCCCGCGGCGTCCCGCCCCGCGAACAGCGCGACGACCAGCGCCGCCAGCCCGGACACGGCCAGCGCCGCGAACCCGCCGACCGCCGCCGGGAGCAGCGCCCGCACCAGCCGCCGCCCGCCGCCGCGCTCCCCCGCGCGGGCCGCCGCCGCCAGCGCCCACGGCAGCGCCGCGTACCCCAGCAGCAGCGCCCACTGCCCCAGCAGCAGCCGCTCCGCGACGAACGGGTTCCACGCGTACACGACGCCCGCCGCCAGCCGGGGCGCGAGCCGCCGGGACGGGACGAGCGACGCCGCCGACGTGCACGCCAGCACGAAGACCGCGAGCAGGATCGCCTTCTGCGCGACATCGCCGGGCAGGACGGTCCCGAGCGCGGCGGCGAACGCGTCGCTCGGCACGTGCCGCGGCACCGTCCCGGTCAGGCCGAACGTCATCGGCGTGAACGCCGGATCCGGGACGAACACCATGTCGTACGACAGGACGAACCCGGGTGCGAGCCCCGGCCCCAGCGCGAGTGCGCCGAGCAGCAGCCCGGTCAGCGCGGCCGCCAGGTGCCGCGTCCGGTCCCTCACCCGATCCGTCCCGTCATCGCCGGAAAACTACCCGACCGGCTCGGGGTCGCGGGGCAACCCCAGGATCCGCTCGCCGATCACGTTGAGGTTCACCTCGGTCGTGCCGCCGCCGATCGTCATCGCGCGCGACGCCAGCAGGTGCCGCGTCCACCGGGCGCGCAGCTCCGACTTCCACCCGCCGGTCAGCGCGCCGTGCTCGCCGAGCAGCCCGAACCCGAACTCGGTCACCCGCTGCCCGTGCTCCATCGCCACCAGCTTCCGGACGTTCGCCGTCGCGCCCGGGTCGGTGCCCGAGATCTGCTTCAGGGTCGCGCGGAGGCTCAGCAGGTTGAGCGCGTGCTCGTCGCAGACCAGATCGCCCACGCCGTCCCGGACGACCGGGTCGTCCGCGACGTCCAGCTCGCCCGCCAGCCGCAGCAGCTTCGGGACGTCGCCGCCGAGCTGGAACGACGTCGTCAGCCCGACCCGCTCGTTCGCGAGCGTGTTACGGGCGACGCGCCACCCCTCGTTCACGGGGCCCACGACCAGGTCGTCCGGGACGAACACGCCGTCCAGGAACACCTCGTTGAACACCGCGTCGCCCGTGCACTCGCGCAGCGGGCGCACGTCGATGCCCGCCGACGCCATGTCGACGAGGAAGTACGTGATGCCGTCGTGCTTCGGCCGCCCCGCGTCGGTCCGGGCGAGGCAGATCGCCCACTGCGACTCGCGGGCCAGCGACGTCCAGATCTTCTGCCCGGTGATCGACCAGCCGCCCTCGACCCGCTCGGCGCGCGTCCGCAGCCCGGCCAGGTCGGAGCCCGCGCCCGGCTCGGAGAACAGCTGGCACCAGACGATCTCCCCGCGCAGCGTCGGCGGCAGGAACCGCTCCTTCTGCGCCTCGCTCCCGTACTGGACGAGCGACGGCACGACCCACGCGGCGATCATCAGCGGCACGGGACGCACCCCCGCCGCCTTCAGCTCCTGCCGGACGACGATCTGCTCGACCGGCCCCGCGTCCCGGCCCCACGGCTTCGGCAGGTGCGGCGTCACCCAGCCGCCGTCGGCCATCGCGGCCCGCTGCTCCGGCGGCTCCATCGCGGCCAGTTCGGCGACCTCCGCGCGGATGCGGGAGCGGAGGTCCGTGGCCTCCTCCGGCAGGTCGATGTCCATCGGACGCCGTACGCCGCTCAGCGCGCGCGCCGCCGCCTCTGCCCGATGCTCGCTCGCCCTTCCGAGGATCGCCCGCAGCGTCAGGGCGCGCCTGTAGAAACGGTGCGCGTCGTGCTCGTACGTGTAGCCGATGCCACCGTGAACCTGGATGTTGCCCTCGGCGCACTGCACCGCCGCGTCCGCCGCGAGCACCCCCGCCACCGCCACCGCGTACGCGCGCTGCTCCTCCGGCTCGTCCAGCGCGCGCGCCGCGTCCCACACCGCCGCCCGCGCCCGCTCCAACGCGATGAGCATCCGCGCGCACTTGTGCTTCACGCCCTGGAACTGCCCGATCGGGCGGCCGAACTGCTCCCGCAGCTTCGCGTACTCCACCGCCTCGTCGAGCGCCCGGCCCGCGACGCCGCACGCCTCCGCGCCGAACACCACGACCGCGAGGGCCCGCACGTCGACGCCGTCCGGTCCGTCCACGAAGCGGGCTTCCGCGTCGACCGTCACCGCACCGGCGGGACGGCCCGCGTCGAGCGACTCCAGCTCCTCGACCTCGCACGACGCCCGATCGACGACGGCCCAGCGATCACCGGCCGGGAGGACGAACACCTCCGCGTCCGCCGCACCGACCACCGGCCGGACGGTGCCGAACACCCGCGACCCGTCCGTCCGCAGGCTCCCCGACAGGCCGACGGCCCCGGTGCGCGAGCCGTCCCGCAGGATCGCGGACGCGAGCACGGCGGGCGCGTACCGGGCCGGGCCCATCGCGCGGCCCAGTTCCTCGAGCACCACGGCCTGTTCCGGCAGGCCGAACCCCTGCCCGCCCGCGCTCTCCGGAAGGTGCAGGCCCGGGAGCCCCTGCTCCATCAGCGCGGGCCAGAGCCCCTCGCCCGCGTGCCGCTGGACGAGCCCCCGCACCGACGCCGCGAGCGCCGCGTGCTCCTCCGTCACTCCGATGGCCATGGCCGCACCTTTCGTCGGGTGCGGCCAGCCTATTAGAACGTCATTCGGTTATGACAGGGGGATCAGATGACCTTGAGGCTCGCCAGGAACCGGTTCAGGTCCGGCCACAGCTTCTTGTGCGTGTTCGGCAGCGACGCGAACACCACCGCGGGCGCCTTGCGCCCCGTGTCGATCACCGCCGTCGCGACGATCTCGCCCGTCGCCCGCACGCCCTGCCGCTCGTACGTCAGGTACGACGCGACCAGCCAGCCCTTCCGCCCGTCCACGTCGAGCGCCTGCGACGCCAGCGGCTTCTGCGCGTCCTGGAAGCCGTAGTACTGCGCGAGGTACCCCTCCGCCGCGAGCCCCGCGACCTGCTTCACGCTGTCCGGGCCGCTGTAGGAGCCCTGCAGGCTCGGGATCAGCGTGCCCGTCAGCAGCTGCCCGTACCACATCTGGGCGCCGCCGCGCTCGGTCACCACGATCTGCTGCCCCGACCAGCCGGGCGTGCCCAGCTTGTTCTCCTTCGTCGGCACCTGCCAGGGCGGACCCAGCCGCGGGTACGACAGCCCCGCCATGTCGTCGTTCACCCGGCCCAGCACCCGCGACGGCGTCCCCGCGAACGTCTCCAGCTTCGCGTCCGGCGGCATCGACGCCTGCGCCGTGACCGACTGCTCGGCCGCGCCCGTCCGTCCCGCCTTGTCCGGCTCGTCACCGCCGCCGCGCGTCAGGAAGTACACGCCGCCCGCCGCGATCAGCGCCGCCACCAGCAGCCCGACCCCGCCGAACAGCACCAGCCGGGACCGGCCGCCCGTCTCCAGCGGGTCGCCGGACGCGCCCAGCTTCTCGTCCGCCGCGGCCTCGTCGGCCATCCAGTCCGGCATCTGCCAGTTGCCGCTGCTCGGCTTCCCCGACTTCACCGGCCGGTCCGAACCGGTCGGCACCGCCGGCACGTAGTTCGACGGCGGCTCGTCCTTCGACCCGTCCTCGTCGAAGAGCTCGCCCTCCCACTGCGGCGCGTCCCGCTCGTCCCGCTCGTCCGGCCTGGGCGCCACGCGGACGTCGGACTCCTCGGCGGGCGCCTCGCCCGCGACGTCGGCGGCCTGCCCGGCGGGCGTCTCGGCGGGCGTCTCGACCTTGCCCCACACGTCGTGCGGCGCGTCACTCTCGTTCAAACCGGTCCAGCGCGCATCGCGCTCCCCCTGATCGGACATGCGGCACACGTTACGCGAAGATCATCGAACGCGGCCCACGAGGAATCACGCTCCGGACACAGCTTGCTATCAGTCGTGACCCTGCTGCCACTGCCCCGGCTGTACCTGCGGCGCCGCCCGCCACTCCTCCGACGGCGGCCCCGGCCACTTGTCCGCGCCGAGCCGCTCCCGCACCATCAGCGTCGCGCCCGCCACCGCGCCCGGCATCGCCAGCACCGCGCCCAGCGGCACCAGGAACAGCGCGAACGTCGCGACCCCGAACCCGATCACCAGCGGACGGTTCGCCTTCATCCGGGCGAACCGCTCCTTGCGCAGCACCTCACGCCGCTCCAGCGCCACCGACGACAGCTCGCCCGCCAGGAAGTAACCGGAAACGCACGCCGCCACCACCGGCACCACCGTCTGCCCGATGCCCGGAATGAACCCGCACGCGAAGAACACCACGGCGAACCCGAGGGCCACGACCCCCAGCAGCAGCGCGTCCTTGACCGCCCGCCCGATCTGCGTCATCAGCGGCACGTCGGGCTCCGGCGGCGCACCGCCCTGCGAGTCCTCGACCCGCACCGCGATCGCCTCGTAGAACGGATCGCCCACCATCAGCGTCACGGCCGTGAACGTCAGGATCGCCAGGAACGCCGACGCGCCCAGCACCGCGATCCCCGCGATGACCCGCGCCGCCTTCCGCACCGTCTCCGACCAGTCGTCCGCGAACCATGTCACCCAGCCCGCGACGTCCCCGATGTTGTAGACGAGGAACCCCAGCGCCGTCCCGTAGACCAGCAGCACGATGAGCGCGGGAATGAGGCCGAACAACCACTGCAGCGGATGCCTGACGATCCACCCGATCCCCCGCAGCAGGTAGCCCGCGCCGGCGAACACATCCTTGAACCTCGACTGGTGCTCCACGCGGCGAGCCTAACGAAGCCCCACAAGATGCGCCGAACGCTCCCAGACGTCCCGCGCCAGCGCCTCGTCCTTCAACGGGCCCGACGTCGGCGCACCGGGCACCGACCCGTGGAACTCCCCGCTCCGCCCGGCGAACTCGTCGTCCACCGCGAGCCGCAACGCCATCCGGGCGCCCCGCTCGGGCGTCCGCACCACCGGCGTGTGCGACAGCAGCGCGCCCAGCCGCTCCGTCCCCCGCATCTCCCGCGCCAACTGCGTCGCGACGGGCCCCGGGCACATCGCGTTCGCCACCACCCCGCTGCCCTCCATCCGCCGCGCCAGCTCCTGCGCGAACAGGATGTTCAGCAGCTTGCTCCGGCCGTACACCCGCAGCGACCCGGCCTTCCCATACGCCCCCGGCTCCGCCAGCCGCTCCACATCGAGCCGGTCGGCGAACCGGTGCGCCTCGCTCGCCACGATCACCACCCGCGACGGCGCCGCCTTCTCCAGATGCCCCAGCAGCAGGTTCGTCAGCAGGAACGGCCCCAGATGGTTCGTCGCGATCATCCGGTCGTACCCGTCCGCGCTGACCTTCGCCCGCATCTGGTGAACCCCCGCGTTGTTCACCAGGACGTCCACCCGCTCGAACCGCTCGCACAGCGACGCGGCCACCCGCCGCACGTCCATCAGCACCGACAGATCGGCCAGGAAGGTCTCCACCCGCCCCCCGGGCACCTCCCCCGTCAGCTCCTCGACCGTCGCCCGCCCCCGCATCTCGTTGCGGCACACGATCCCCACCAGGAACCCCCGCCGCACCAGCCCGCGCGCGATCTCTTTCCCGATCCCCGATGTCCCCCCGGTCACGATCGCGATCTTGGTCTCCATGCCCCCACCCCACCACCCGCCCACCCACCGGACAACCCCCTTGTGATAAGCCGCGAAAAATCCTCTGGCCCCCGCCCGCGACACGCAGAAGAATCCGAGCCGTGACCACCGAGCGCTGCATTCACGACATGATCATCGGCCAGTGCGGGCTCTGCGCCCCGGTCCCGGAGGGACTCGCCGAACGCGTCTACATCACCCGGGGCGGCAGCGTCTTCCACGCCCGCACGAACTGCGACGCCCTCCAGGACGGGCAGCGCAAAGCCTCCCGCCTCGGCCTCGAGATCCATGACGCGAACCTGGTGCCGCTGAGCGACGCGCTGCTCCAGGGCCGAGGCGCCTGCGAGATCTGCTTCCCCGGCTACCGCCCCTAGCGCTCCGCGATCCGCGGGCCCCAGAGGATCTCGGAAGGGTTGCCCGGCGTGCTCGCGATGAGTTTTCTCTTTGCAACCGCGGACTCAGAACGGAGGATCGTCGCGGTACCCGGCAGGGGAGTGACCGACGTCCGGCGGCGGGGCATACGCCCAGACGCCGACAGGGTGCTCGCCGAGGCTCCATGCGAGGCGGTACCGAACCCACGGGTCGGCCTCGGTCTCCTCCAGCTCGCGCAGTCGCGGATGGAGATCGACAAGGCCGAACCGTCCGATAGCCGCGACGCCGTGCGAACGAAGCAGCGGATCCGCCTCGTCCAAGAGCCGGACGACCACGTCGGCGAGCAGATCGTCCGGAGGCTCGTTCCGCTCGACACCCAGGGTCCACGTCAGCTGGTACGCCGCGAGCCGGCGGCGTTCGAGGTCGTCCGACGCCAGCTCCGCCAGGACGTCGGCGAACGTGAGCCTCCCGAGGGTGCTGAGCGCGTCGAGGCCTCGTGGGGTACATGACCGGGCATACCGGGCGATCTCGTCTGCGATCGCCTCGGCATCGGCCAGGCTGTGCGGGCGCCGGTGTCTCTCCCGCCTAAGCCGGTCCCACAGATCCGCCCGCGCGGTGGGGTCCGGGTCGGCGGTCACGGCGCCGAGCAGCGCGGCCCAGGCGCGGTCGCCGAGCACCGGCAGGTCCAGCAACGACTCCCCGGCACGGGCCCGCCGCGCCGGGGACGGGTCGTCGGCGAGCACCCCGACGAGTTCGGGCTCGTCCAGCGGGAGCCCCTCGCCGAACCAGCCGCCGCGGCCACCGGCGGCGGCCTCGTCCAGCCACCGCTCGTACCAGGCGAGGAAGTCGGCGTCCTCGACCACGTAAGGGCCGACGGGCCCTTCGTCGTCGAGGTTGATCAGCCGTCCTCGTGCCGGTCCGGTCACGACCAGGCGAGTGACGAGGGAACAGCCATGAGTCGAGACCTGCACGGTGCCGCGCAGGAAGTTCTGGTCCGGGCCCGGCGGGTCCTCGTAACGCTGCTCCCAGTCGCCGAAGTAGCGCGGCCCCGGCAGGTAGGGGCTGGGCCGCGCCAGGTGCCCGGACGGCCGATCCGCACAACACTCGACGTCCAGCCGGCACAACCGGTACCCCGGACCGGCGCCCTCGGCGCCCAGCTCAGTGATGAACAGCCGGTACTCCGGGGGAAGCGCCACCTCGTGCCGCTCCTCGAACCGGGCCACCGCGGCCTCCGGCAACGGCGGCCCGAGCTCGAACCGATGGTCTTCCGCGCCGAAGATGGCCGGCTGTTCGGCACGTGCCGCCGCCAGCTTCCCGGCGATCCGGCCCAACCGCACGTGATCGGGATCAGTCACCCGCCCACCCTACGGACGCGCGCCCCAGAAGGCGATATTCGCGCAAAACATGAACACATTGTTCACGTTTGCATGCAAAGCAAAAAATGCCCTACAAAGGGGAGCCGAATCGGAGGAGACAATGACTTTTCTCATCACGGGGGCGACCGGGAACATCGGCCGGCTCGTCGTCGAACGGCTCGCCGGACACCCGGTCCGCGCGCTCACCCGGACGCCCGGAACAGCTCGATTTCCCGCGGACGTCGAGGTCGTCGGCGGCGACCTCGAACGCCCGGACTCACTCGTCGAAGCGCTGCGGGGCGTCCGGCGGATGTACCTCTTCCCCACGCCCGGGACGGCGCGCGCCGTCGTCGCGCGGGCGGCGGAGGCGGGCGTCGAACGCATCGTCGTCCTGTCCTCCGGGGCGGTCCCGGCGGGGCTCGACACCGAAATCCACCTCCCGGTAGAACGGGCCGTCGAGGAATCCGGCCTCGAATGGACCCATGTGCGCCCCGGCGAGTTCATGCTCAACAAGCTGTGGCTTTGGGGACCGTCGATCCGCGCGGAACGCACCGTCCGCGACCCCTTTCCGGACGCGGCCTGGTACCCCGTCCACGAGGCGGACGTCGCCGACGTGGCCGCCGCCGCGCTGCTGGACGACGACCACGCGAACGCCGCCCACACCCTCAACGGCCCCGAACTGATCTCCCACCGCGACCAGGTGGCGGCCATCGCCGCCGCGATCGGCGAGGACATCGCGCTGGAGGAGGTGACCGCGGAGACCGCGCGCGACCTCTACCGTGCCCAGGGCGGCTTCGCCGCCGCCAACGCCGACTTCCTCCTCGGCTTCGAGGACTACTCCGGCGCCGAAGCGTCCCCCGAAACCATCGCGGACTTCGACCCGACGTCCGTCGGCCCCGTCCCCACCGCCGAGCCCGTGACGGGCCGCGCCCGCACGTTCGCCGAGTGGGCCGCAGACCACGCGGACGACTTCCGCTGACCCACACGATCGCCACCTGCGGCTGGAGTATGCGAGCCACAAAAGGAAAGGAACCGTAGCGCCCAGGGCTCCGGCCGCAGTGAGCAGAAAGCCGAGGCGGTGCAGACCTTTCTCCCGTACGCGGATTTCGCCGCGACGGCTCGCGTTCTCGACCCGCGGAGGCTCGGGAAGCAGCGCGTCGAGGCGCTGCAGGTGCTGCGCGGACTGACGGTGCCGGGGTACGGATGGCGGCACCACCCGGCCGTGCGGATGTGGAAGGGGTACGAGGAGGCGCTGGTTCGCTACGGCCTGGAGGTCTGCCGTCAATGGTGCTCGCTCGGACACCGGGACACGTGCGCCGCCTCACTGACGTCCGACCTGATGAACGCCACGGGCGTCCACCATCCCCGGAGCCAGGAGAGCCTGGCCAACGCCGCGGCGCTGCCACCCTGGCTGGGCGACCCGAGACTGCACCTGAGCCACCGTTCCGCCCTGATCCGCAAGGACCCCGAGTTCTACCGGCCGCTCTTCCCCGACGTCCCCGCCGACCTCCCGTACTTCTGGCCCCGCCCCGACCAAACGCAAGGCGACAGCAACGACCCAACCCCATACCGGCGCGCACACCCACGCCGCGTCGACTACGATGCGGGACGAGCCGCGCCGGCGTAGCTCAATTGGCAGAGCATCTGTCTTG
>NZ_JBFAUZ010000087.1:0-21409 GCF_040679555.1 Spirillospora sp. NPDC052242 | reverse complement strand
CTCATCAGTGATCGCGAGAACGCAGCCGGAGTCCTCGATCGCGTATCGGGCGTCGTGGGGGCCGGGCCGCCGCCCCCCCGCGACGAACACCCCCCCCGGGGGGGGGGGCGCCCCGCGACCACGCGCCCGGAGACGCGGATCAGAACGGGTGCGGGGCGATGTCGCCGCGCATCGTCACCCACTGCGTCTCGGTGAACGCCTCGATGTTGGCGTCCGGGCCGCCGAACCGCGACCCGTTCCCCGACGCCGCCAGCCCCCCGAACGGCACCACCGGCTCGTCGTTGACCGTCTGGTCGTTGATGTGCACCAGCCCCGTCGGGACCGCGTCCGCGACCCGCATCGCCTGCCCCACATCGCCCAGAATCCCCAGCGACAGCCCGTACTCGCTGTCGGCCGCCAGCGCCACCGCCTCCTCCACCGTCGAGAACGGCACCACCGGCGCCACCGGCCCGAACACCTCCTGCGCGTACGCGGGCATCGACGGGGTGACGTCCGCCAGCACCGTCGGCCGGTAGAACAGCCCCTCGTGGACGCCGCCCGCCGCCAGCCGCGCGCCCGCCGCGACCGTGTCGCGCACCAGCGCGTCCACGTGCTCCAGCTGGCCCCGGTCGATGATCGGGCCCAGATGCACCGGGCCCGCCGCCGGGTCCCCGACCGCCAGCCCGTCGGCCTTCGCCGCCAGCGCCTCCACGTACTCCCCGTGCAGGCTCTCGTGCACCAGATGCCGCCCGGTCGTCATGCAGATCTGCCCCTGATGCAGGTAGGAGCCCCACGCGCCCGCCGCGACCGCCTTGGACACGTCCGCGCCCGGCAGCACGATCAGCGCGTTGTTTCCGCCCAGCTCCAGATGCGCGCGCTTGAGCAGCCGCCCGCACACCTCCCCGATCGCGCGGCCCGCCGCCGTCGACCCGGTGAACGACACCACCCGCACCTCCGGCGCCGCCACCACCGCCTCACCGGCCTCCCGGCCGCCCGGCAGCAGATGCAGCACGCCCTCCGGCAGGCCCGCCTCCTGGAAGATCCGCGCGACGGTCACGCCGCCGCACACCGCCGTCCGCGGGTCCGGCTTCAGCAGCACCGCGTTGCCCAGCGCCAGCGCCGGAGCCACCGACCGCATCGACAGGATCAGCGGGAAGTTGAACGGCGCGATCACGCTCACCACCCCCGCCGGGCGGCGCCGCGCCAGGCTCCACCGCGGCTGCGCCGACGGCAGCACCAGGCCCTGCGGATGCGACGCCAGCGCCGCCGCCTCATGGCACAGGTTCGCCGCGAACGACGCCTCCAGCGCCGCCTTCGGCGGGATCGACCCCGCCTCCCGCACGATCCAGCCCTCGATCTCCGCCGCGTGCTCCTCGAACAGCCGCCCCGCGCGCCGCAGCACCGCCGCGCGCTCCTCGTAGGAGCGGGCCGCCCAGTCCCGCTGCGCCGACGCCGCCGCCGACGCGGCCCGCGCCACGTCCGCGCCGTCCGCCCGCCCCAGCACCCCCAGCGTGGCGCCGGTCGCCGGCTCGACGACGTCGAAGCCGCCGTCCCCGCCGGGAACCCACCCGCCATCGAAGATCTTCCCCGTCCACACCCCGGGATCGAGCAGCGCCACCGTTCCTCCCACGGACCCGTCGGCCGAATGCGTCGCCCCCACCCTCACCGCGTCCCCGACCCCGCGGAACAGCGGCTTTCCGCTCAGCGGAAACCCGGCGGGCGGGCGCGGCGAAAATGCGTTGCGGCGCCCCGCCGCACCGGGAGATGCTGGCGGAGCCGAACGGGCCCCACCGGGGCACACAGGGCCCCGAGGAGCCACGGCGACGGGAACAGCGACGGGCGAGGAGGACCGGGACCACATGAACCGCACCACCGACGCCCGGCGCTGTCGCCGCCGAGACCGCACCCGGTAGACGCGCCCGACCGCGCCCGCCGCGGAGTCGTGCCGTCCCGGGGCAGCGGCTTACCGCCGTGCCGCACCCCCATACGCCGGACGCGGCCGTCCCGTGGCCTCCGCGCCCCGTCTCCTCGTCTCCAATTCCTTGTCCATGCCCGGCCGGCGCGCGCCTGCGTGCCGTCCGGGTCGATCTCCCGGCCTCGTAGCTCAGCGGTCAGAGCACCGGCCCGTCACGCCGGAAGCCGCGGGTTCGAATCCCGCCGAGGTCGCCGCCCGCCCGCACCGGGCGGGCCCCGACGCCGTGGCCGAGCGGTTAGGCGGCGGTCTGCAAAGCCGTCCCACGTGGGTTCGACTCCCACCGGCGTCTCGGTCCCCGCCCCCCTGTCACCCGGGGGCGGGGACGCCTCCCCGTGGCTCAGCGGACAGAGCACCGGCCTCCGAAGCCGGAGAACGCAGGTTCGAATCCTGCCGGGGAGACCCCACCGCCCCGCGGGCGCCGCCTCACCCCGCGCGCCGCGCCAGCAGGACGGTGTCGTGGGTGTGGCGCGTCCCGGCGGGCGGCGGCACGACCCGGGGACGGGTCTCGTCGACCAGGACGCTCCAGTCCCCGTCCAGCATCCGCGCGATGTCGGCCGGATGGTAGTAGTCGGCGGGATCGAAACCGTGGCCGCCGCCGGGGGACAGGCCGGTGACGTCATGGCCCACCACCAGCAGGGTGCCGCCCGGCGCGACCGCCTCCAGCAGCCCCCGCACCGAAGCACCGCCCCCCGCCCGCAGAAACGGGAAGTACTGGGCCGACACCAGATCGAACGCGCGCGCCGGGGGAGGCGTGACGGCCAGGTCCGCGCGCGCCCACGCCACACCGCCCGCGACGCCCGCCGCCTCGGCCGCCTCCGCGCCCCGCCGCAGAGCCGTCGCGGCGACGTCGCGGCGACGTCGACCGCGGTGACCCGCCACCCCCGCCGCGCCAGCCACACCGCGTCGCCGCCCTCCCCGCACCCCACGTCGAGGGCCTGCCCGGGCGGCAGATCGGCGACCTCGGCCACCAGCACGCCGTTGGGCTCGCCGCTGAACAGCCGCTCGCCGCCGCGATACCTGTCCTCCCACGACCGAGCGTCCATGAATTCCTCCCGTCGGATCCGCTTTCCGCCGCCAACCTGCCGCGTCCCTGGAGGAGCCGACAAAGTTCCTTGCGGAAAACGCAAAGCGGGCGCACCCGGGGGAGGGCATGGGACGGGACGGTCGTGCGGCCCCGGCACGCCACGGGCCGCACGACCGCGCGACCGCGCCCGCGGGGCCACGCCGCGTCAGCGCGCGGCGCGGCCCCGTGGGCCGGTCTCCTACACGGCCGGGCCCGCCGGGCACGGCACCGGACCGCCCGTCAGCGGTCCCTCCCGCGCTCCTTGTACATCTGCCGCTGCCACCGCGTGAGCGCCTTGCGGCGGCCCTCCCGCTCGGCGCGCAGCCGCGCGTCCGACCGCGCCGCAGCCCACGCGTTCTCGCGCATCAGCTTGCGGTAGCCGTCGAGGCGGCGGCGCGACAGCGACCCGTCCTCCACCGCGGCCCGCACCGCGCAGCCCGGCTCGGTGTCGTGCGCGCAGTCGCCGAACCGGCACCGCTCGGCCAGTTCCTCGACGTCGGCGAACGTGCGCCGCAGCCCCTCGTCGGCGTCCAGCAGGCCCACGCCCCGCAGGCCCGGCGTGTCGATCAGCACGCCGCCGCCCGGCAGCGGCAGCAGCTCCCGCCGCACCGTGGTGTGCCGGCCCTTGCCGTCGACGTCGCGGACCGCGCCCGTCGCCAGGACCTCGCCGCCCAGCAGCGCGTTCCCGAGCGTCGACTTGCCCGCACCGGACGGCCCCAGCAGCACCACCGTGCCCGACAGGACGGCGCGGACCACGTCCACGCCGTCCCCGGCCAGCGCGCTGCACGACACGACGTCCACGCCCGGGGCCGCCGCGGCCGCCTCGGCCTCGGCCGCCGCGACGCCCGCCGGGTCGGCCTCGTCGGCCTTGGTGAGCACCACCACCGGCCGCGCGCCGCTCTCGAACGCCAGCGCCAGCAGCCGCTCGAGCCGCCCCGGCGACGGGCGCGCCGCCAGCGACACCGCGATCGCCACGGTGTCGACGTTCGCCGCGAGCACCTGCCCGCGCGAATCGCGCGACGCCCCGGCCCGCACGATCGCGGTCCGGCGCGGCAGCAGCGCCGCCAGCACCGGACGCCCGCCCGCCCCCGGGACGGACGGGGCGAGGGCGTCGGGAGCGGGGGTGGTGTCGGCGTCCGGCGCCGGCCCGGCGGCCGGGCGCAGCGCCGCCCAGTCGCCCGTGCACGGCGCCGCCACCGGATCCGGCCGGTCCGCGCGCGGCGTCACCGCCA
This sequence comes from Spirillospora sp. NPDC052242, assembly GCF_040679555.1. NCBI lineage: Bacteria > Bacillati > Actinomycetota > Actinomycetes > Streptosporangiales > Thermomonosporaceae > Spirillospora > Spirillospora sp. NPDC052242. The sequence goes on along the minus strand of NZ_JBFAUZ010000087.1, from coordinate 17,160 downwards.
GCACCGGGCCGTCCGCGGTGACCACCTCGCACAGCCCGCGGTGCACCGCGACCACCCGCGCGGGCATCAGCCCCGCGGCGAGATGAACGGAGAAATCGTCCTCGAGGGTCTCGTCCCAGCCGTACGCGGACAGGGAGGACCCACCGGAGAAGTGAGACAACGGTTCGGAACCCTTCGCATGAAGGGGCGCTCGGGCGGGCGCGCCGACGGCGCGCGAGAACGTGGAATCAGCCCGAGGCCCGGAAGATGAGGTCGGCCTGAGCGCTGCGCGCAGCAGCGACCGCGATGACGGCCATGCACCCCACCTCCCTTCGGTTCCGGCCGCACACTCTATCCGCCCGCACGCCCCCACGCCACCCCGCACGCCGCCTCCCGGGCCGGCCCGCCCGCGGGCGGCGGGAACTTCAGGGACCGCGCGGCGGTTATGGTGATTTGAGGAGACGTGACCGTGATAAAGGGGCGTGGTCGTGGACGAGAACGTGCAGAGGGCCGGTACGCCGGTACCGTCCCCCCGGCACGACCCGGCGCCCGAACCGGCACCCGCACCGTCTCCTGACCGGGCCACCGGCGACGCCGCGGCCCCGGGCACGGCGGCCGACGGCGGGGAGAGCACCCTCGCCCGCCTCGACCGGGCCGCCGCCGCGCGGCTCGAGGACCTGTGGGACGACCTGGCCCCCGCGGCCGTCGGCGCCGCACGGCTCGCCGTCACCGCGAGCGACCCCGTCCGCCGCGCCGCCCGCGACGCCGCCGGGCTCGCCGCGTCCCGCATCGTCGACCAGCTCGCCGGGACGCCCGCCATGGCCGCCGCCGAACGCGCCGCCCGCGACGCCGCCGTGAAGATCGCGACGTCGGCCGCCGAACGCGCCGTCACCGAGGCCCGCACCGCCGCCGCCGCGCACCCGGCCACCGCGACCGCGTTCGAGGCCGCGACCGGCGCGATGACCCTCGCCGAGCAGGCCGCCGCCGAGGTCGCCAAGCACCCCATGGCGCTGGCCGCGCGCCGCTTCGCCGCCCGCAACCCCCTCGCCCGCGCCGCCACCGCCACCGCCCTGGACATGGCCGGACGCGGCGTGTCCGCGACCGTCGCGACCGTGTCGGCGACCGCGTCCGCGCCCGCCGTGCAGGCCGCCACCCGCGCCGTCGCCGACGCCGCCGTGGACGCGGTCGCCGAGGCCGCCGCCGACGCCGTCCTGGACGCCGGACGCGACGTCGTCACCCGCGTCGTGCGCGACACCGCCGCCGACGCCGCCCGCGACCTGGCCGCCGCCGTCCGCGACCGGGCGAGCGCCGCCGCGGGCCGCTCGGAGTACGCCGCCGAGCTGCGGCCCCTGGCCGACGCGCTCGCCGGCGCCGCCGCCCGCGCCGCCGACAGCGGCACCGCCCGCTCGGCCGGCGACCTGCTCGCCGCGGCCGCCGGCAGCGCCGTCGCCCGCACCGCCCGCGACCTGGCCGTCCGCGCCGCGGCCCGCACCGCCGCCGCGGCCATCGAGGCGATCATGGCCGAGCTGCTGCGCGAGGCCGTCAAGCTCGCCATGAAGGAACGGCTGCGCGGCATGGTCTGGGACGTCGCCCGCGACGTCGTCGTCGACACCATGAAGACCACCTGGATCACCGCCACCCGCCCCGCGCCCGGCGCCCGGCCGTCCCGCCCGATCGTCGTGGAGAGCACCGTCGAACCCGACGCCCCGCCCGCCGCGACCGGGCCCGGGGCCGGTCGCGGCGACGAGCGCGGCCCGGACGACGGCGGGGAGCCCGGCGGGGACCCGTGGGCCGCCGCGACCGACCGGTAGGCCCGCCGGACGGCGCCGCCGTCTGAGAACTCCATGAAAAACGCCCGTCCGCGGACGGGCCCCTCACCGGCGCCGATTACCGTGTGCACATGAAGCCCGACCCGCCGGCCCCGGCCCCCCGCGCACCCGACGCCGCGGGCGCGGAGCCCCGGCGGCGGGCCCCCGGTTCCGGCCGGGGCGCGCGGCGGGCGGCGCCGCCGTGACCCGCCGCACCGGACGGCTGACGCTGCGCGCCCGCCTCGCCCTGCTCACCGCGATCGCCGTCGCCCTCGCCGTCGCCGCCTGCGCCGCCGCGTCCTGGGCCCTCACCCGCGCCCAGCTCTACCGCGAACTCGACCACCGCCTCGAAGCGATGGCCGGCGACCCGCCCGGCCCCGGCGGCGACCCCCCGCACCGCCCCCCCGCCGCTGCAGCGCGGACTCCACGAGGTCCTGCGCGACTGCACCGGCGAACCCACCGCGGGCACCGGGATCCGCCCGCCCGGCCCCTCCGCGATGATGCAGGTCGTCGACGCCCGCGGCGAACGCTGCACCGTCCCCGGCGCCGGCGCCCTGCAGGTCACCGACGCCGACGCCGCCGTCGCCCGCGGCGACAGCCCCCGCGCCCTGCACGACGGCACCGGCACCACCGCCGACGGCGCCGCCGTCGACGTCCGCGTCCTCACCCGCCCCGTCCGCACCGTCGACGGGACCACCGCCGCGCTGTCGTTCGCGCTTCCCCTCGACGACGTCCAGGACCCCCTCGACGGCCTCGCCCAGCTGCTGGCCGCCGTCACCGCACTGGGCGTCCTGGCCTCCGCCGGCGCCGGACTGAATCGCCGACGCCGGACACGAACTGCGCACCCCCCTCGCCAGCCTGCGCACCAGCATCGACCTGCTGCTGCGCGCCGACGCCGCCGGACGCGACCTGCCCGACACCCCCCGCCGCGCCCTGCTGACCAGCGTCAAGGCGCAGCTGCTGGAACTGCCCGACCTCGTCGGCGACCTGCTGAACTCGCCCGCCCCGACGAGACCGGCCCCGTCCGCGAAACCGTCGCGCTGCACGACGTCGTCGCCCGCGCCGTCCAGCGCGCCCGGCTGCGCGGCCCCGGCCTCACCGTCCGCGACGACACCCGCCCCTGGTACGTCCCCGGCGACCCCGCCTCGCTGGAACGCGCCGTCGTCAACCTCCTCGACAACGCCGTCAAGTTCAGCCCGCCGGGCGGCGCCGTCGACGTCCGCCTCGCCGACGGCGAACTCACCGTCCGCGACCACGGCCCCGGCATCCCGCCCGACGACCTCCCGCACGTCTTCGAACGGTTCTGGCGGTCGCCGTCCGCGCGGAGCCTGCCCGGCTCCGGGCTCGGCCTGTCGATCGTCGCCCGGTCCGTCGCCGAGAGCGGCGGCACGGTCGCGCTCGAACCCGCCGACGGCGGCGGCACCCTCGCCCGCGTCCGCCTCCCCGGCACCACCGACCCGCCGCCCTGACCCGCCCCGCCCCCCCGCGTGCGGAGAGCGGAACGCCGGGCGCGGGGACGTACTCGGCCCCGATCCGGGGAACGACCGGAACCGGACCCGACGACGCACCAGGAGGACCACCATGGCCGACACCCTCGACGACACCGCCGTCGCCCGGCGGCTGGACGCACTGCCCGACTGGACCCGCGACGGCGACGCCATCCGCCGCCAGGTCCGCGCCGCGACCTTCCTGGACGGCATCGACCTCGTCACCCGCGTCGCGCGCGCCGCCGAAGCCGCCGACCACCACCCCGACATCGACATCCGCTGGCGGACCCTCACCTTCACCCTCACCACCCACAGCGCCGGAGGCCTCACCGCCAAGGACTTCGACCTCGCCGCCCGCATCGACGACCTCGCCGCCCGCATCGACGACCTCGCCGCCCGCGCCGCCACCGAAGACCCCCACGGGTGACCGGCGCCCCGCCCCTCCACGTCGCGGTGTGCGGGCCCGCCGACTGCACCCGCCGCGAACACGACGACGCCCGCGAACTCGGGCGGCTGCTGGCCGCCCGCGGCGCCGTCGTCGTGTGCGGCGGCCACGGCGGCGTCATGGCCGCCGTCGCCGCCGGAGCCCGCGCCGCGGGCGGCACCGTCGTCGGCGTCCTGCCCGGCGACGACCGCACCGGCGCGAACCCCCACCTCACCGTCGCGCTGCCCACCGGCCTCGGCCAGGCCCGCAACGCCCTCATCGTCAACGCCGCCGACGCCGTCATCGCCGTCGGCGGCTCCTGGGGAACGCTGTCGGAGATCGCCCTCGCCATCCGGCGCGGCCGCGCCCCCGTCGTCCAACTCGGCGGCTGGCGCGTCCACGACGAGCACGGCGACCCGGTCGGCGGCGTCCTGCACGCCCGCGACCCCGCCGACGCGATCGCCCGCACCGGCCTGTGGCCACCCGACCCGCCGGACCCGCCGGGCTGACCGGGCCGCGCCGAACCTGCGCGCGTCAGTGGGCGGAGAACCCTCCGTCCACGAACAGCGACTGGCCCGTCACCTGCGCCGCCGACGGGCTCGCCAGGAACACCGCCGCCCCCGCGAAATCCTCGGCGAGCCCGTTGCGGCCCGTCATCGTGCGGGCCGCCAGCGCCCGCACCCGCTCCGGATCCGACGACAGCCGCGCGTTCAGCGGCGTCATCACGAACCCCGGCACCAGCGTGTTCGCCGTGACGCCCCGGGCCGACCACGCCTCGGCCTGCGACCGCGCCAGCGCCACCAGCCCCGCCTTCGACACCCCGTACGCGCCGCTGCTCACGAACGCGCGGAACGCCTGCTGCGACGCGATGTGGATGAGCCGCCCGAACCCGCGCTGCGCCATCCCCGGACCGAACCGCTGCCCCAGCAGGAACGGCGCGTCGAGATTCACCGCCATCGTCGCGTCCCACACCTCCCGGCCCAGCTCGTCCATCGGCGGCCGCAGATTGATCCCCGCCGCGCTCACCACGATGTCGGGCTCGCCGAACACCGCCGCCGCCTCCTCGGCCGCCCGCGCCACCTCCGCCCGCGACCCCAGATCGGCGCTGACGCGCGCCGCCCGGCACCCCTGCCCCCGCAGCTCCCGGACGGTGTCGTCCAGTTCGCCCTCGCGCCGCGCCACGACCACCACCGCCGCGCCCGCCCGGCCCAGCGCCCCCGCGATCGCCCGGCCGATCCCCGAACTCCCGCCGGTCACCACCGCCACCCGCCCCGCCAGGGAGAACAGCGTCGTCAGGTAGGTGGCGGGGGAGGGATGCGCGCTCATGCCCGCAGCCTACGGCCAGCCCCGCCCCCGCCGCCGCCCGCACCGGACGATCCACGAGACCGAACCCCACGCCCCCGCGGCCGCCGAGCCGCACTACCCGCCGCCGGCCCGATACCCGGCACGTTCCCGAGCCACGCCGGCTCGGTCGTCTTCCTCCCGGTCATCTCCATCCCGAGTCACGCCATCCCGGTCGTCGGCGGTCCGATCGTCGGCGGTCCGATCGTCGGGGCCCCGGTCGGTGGCGCTGTCGCCCCGGTCGTGCGGCGGGTCGCCGCGCCGGTCGTCCCGCGCGTCCGCCGATCCCTCACCCGGCGGGCGGCCGTCCGCGCCGTCCCGATGGGCCTCCTCCTCGGCGCGCTGCCGCCTGCGGCGGGACACCTCCCTCAACGCGACGCCCACCGCGACCAGCAACGGCACCCAGAACTTGGCCGTCGCCAGGACCGCCTGCACCCACCACGGCGCCGAGATGTCCGGCGGATCGATGTCGGGCCACGGCACGTCGGGAAGGGGCAGGTCCGGCAGGTCCACATCGGGCAACGACACGTCGGGCAGGGCCACGTCCGGCCACGGCACCAGCTCCACCAGCATCCGGACCAGCACGCCCAGCCCCAGCAGCGGCAGCAGCACCTGGCCGGCCGCCAGCACCACGTGCCGCGACGCGAACAGCACCGGATGCGCCCGCGCCAGCGCCTCCCGGCGGGCCGCCCTCGACCCCTCCGGCGGCGCGAACCGCACCCCCTTGCCGTCCGCCTCGTCTGAGCCGTCCGACTCATCCCCGGACTTCTCGCCGTCCTCCGCGTCCTCGCCGCCCTCCTGGGCGCGCGGGACGAGCTCGCACCGCGCGGCCTGCCCGTCGACCAGCCCCACCGGGTCGAACACCGCGCGCACCTCCGCGTCCCCGAACGGCACCGCCACGGGGTTGAACCCCGACGCCTCGCCCGCGGGCGCGCTGTCCACGTACAGGCGCACACACCGCCGCCACCCGGCGAGGCTCGTCTCCGCCTCCAGCAGGCGGCCGTCGTGCTCCAGCGTCCAGCGGCCCACCGGAGCGCCCTTCAGCGAGATTCCCCCAGCCATGCCTCCAGTCTCGGCACCGCCGGGGGCCCGGCCATCTCTCCAAGGGCGACCGCGCATAGACCAAAGTCGACGGACAAGACCCGAGCGCGGGCCCACCGCCGGGCGAAGCGAGACCAATGGCGCTGGCGGATCGCCCAGGCGGCACGGCCGGGCGCCTTCGCCCGCCCCGCCCGTCCGGCGCGGTCGCCCGTCGGGGGCGCCGACGACGGGTTGTTCGTCGCGAGGGTCGCGGCGCCGATGCGCGGCTCACGCCGCCGCCAGCGCGGGTTACGTCGAGAGCCGCTGCGGCGGTGAGGTCGTCACGCGGCCGCGCACCGGCCTTGATCAGCTCCTCGTTGTGCGGCGGACGCGGGGCACCGTCGGGCGGTCAGTCCGTGAAGCGCCAGCGGGACGCGCCGAACGGCTCGGCCGTCGCCACGCCGAACGCCGTGCGCAGGCGCAGCCGGTACACGTGCCACGGCGGCGGCCCCGCGCTCTGCGCGCTGAACGGGGCGGTCAGCGCGTCGCCGTCCACCTGCGCGGGCCAGCCGCCGTCCCGGTACCCGGCCGCGACCGGCTCGAGGACCGCCGCGTCGGTCACCCGTTCCGCCTCGCCCTCCAGTACCAGGTCCGCGCCCGGCACCCGCACCGAGATCGTGCACGCCGGGTTCGCCGCCAGGTTGCGGGACTTGCGGGTGCCGGGGCCGCTGGTGAAGTACACCTCCCCGTCGAGCCACAGCGCGCCGATGCCCGCGGCGTGCGGGCGCCCGTCGGGACGGACGGTGCCCAGGAACACCGGCGTCTCCATCTTCGGCAGCGCCGCCACGAGCGCGTCGCGCACGGTGCGCCACTCCAGCGGCCCGCCGCCGTAGATGTCGAGGTCCGCGGTCTCGACGGGTTCGCGTTCGGTCATCGTGTCCTCCTTCGCCGCACGGTCGTCACAGGGGTGGACACGGCCGCGGCCCGGAACTCATCGCCCCCGCCACCCGGAAAGAGGACAGGATGCGGCCTTGTTCGGCGGCATACTGGCGGGCGTGACCGACACGACCTCCGGACGGCTCCTGCGGCTGCTGTCGCTCCTGCAGACCCGCCGCACCTGGACCGGCCCCGAGCTGCGCGAACGGCTCGGCGTCAGCGCCCGCACCGTCCGCCGCGACGTCGAGCGGCTGCGCGACCTCGGGTACCCGGTGCACGCCGACCTCGGCGCGGCGGGCGGCTACCGGCTGGAGGCCGGCGCCGCGATGCCGCCGCTGCTGCTGGACGACGAGGAGGCCGTCGCGATCGCCGTCGGGCTGCGCGGCGCCGCCGGTGGAGCCGTCGAGGGCATCGGCGAAGCGTCGGTGCGGGCCCTGACCAAGCTGGAGCAGGTCCTGCCGGACCGGCTGCGGCGCCGCGTGACCGCCCTGCACACCGCCACCACGCCGCTGACCGGCCCGCCCGCCGGGCCCACCGTCGACCCCGCCGCGCTGACCGTGCTCGCCGCCGCCTGCCGCGACCACGAACGCGTCCGCTTCACCTACCGCGCCCCCGGCGGCGACGACGGGTCGGCGCGGCTGGTGGAGCCGCACGGGCTGGTGTCGGCGGGCCGCCGCTGGTACCTGGTCGCCTACGACACCGGACGCGCCGACTGGCGCACCTTCCGCGTCGACCGCATGGGCGCCCCGCACCCGACCGGCGTGCGGACACCGCCGCGGCCGCTGCCCGCCGCCGACGCCGCCGCGTTCGTCACCCGCTCCCTGACCCGGCGGGCGCCGGTCCGGCGGGCCGTGCTCACCGTGCACGCCTCCGCCGCCGAACTGGCCGACCGGTTCCGCGTCACCGGCGAGGAGATCGAACCCGTCGACGACCGCACCTGCACGGTCCGCACCGCCCCCGACTCCCTGGAGTGGACGGCGCTGCGCATCGCGTTCCTCGACCTGGACTTCGAGGTGCGCGAGCCGCCCGAGCTCGCCGAGCGCCTCGCCGCCCTCGCCGTCCGCCTGTCGCGCGCCGCCGCCCCGCCGGGGCCGGGCCCCGGGGACGAGGCCGGCGGGGCGGCGGCGCGCGCCGATGAGCGACGATGACGGCATGAGCATCTCCGTCCGCGAGGCGCAGCGGGAGTTCACCGCCGACGTCGCCTACCTCAACACCGCCACCTACGGGCTGCCGCCCCGCGCCGCCCACCGGGCCGCCCTGGACGCCGAACGCGACCGCGCCGCCGGCCTGCTGACCGCGCACGGCCCCGACGCGGCCGTCACCCGCTCCCGCGAGGCGTTCGCCCGCCTCATCGGGCTCCCCGCGTCCCGGGTCGCCTGCGGCCCGCAGGTGTCGTACTTCGTCGGGCTGGTCGCCGCGTCCCTGCCGGACGGCGCCCGCGTGCTCGTCGCCGAGGGCGACTTCACCTCGCTGCTGTTCCCGTTCCTCGCCCGCCCCGGCCTGGACGTCCGCGCCGTGCCCCTCGAGGAGATCGTCGACCGGATCGACGCCCGCACCGACGTCGTCGCGGTGTCGGTGGTGCAGTCCGCCGACGGCCGCATCGTCCCCGTGGACGACCTCGCCCGCGCGGCCCGCGCGCACGGCGCCCGCGTCCTGCTGGACGCCACCCAGGCGATCGGATGGCTGCCGGTGTCCGGCGACCGCGCCGACTGGCTGGTGTGCGGGGGCTACAAGTGGCTGCTGGGGCCGCGCGGCACCGCGTTCCTCGCCGGCACCGAGGAGGCGCTCGCCGCCCTCCCGCCGATCGGGGCGGGCTGGTACGCCGGCGCCGACATCTGGGACTCCATCTACGGGACGCCGCTGCGGCTGGCCGCCGACGCCCGCCGCTTCGACCTGTCCCCGGCGTGGGCGAGCTGGATCGGGCAGGCGCCCGCGCTGGAACTGCTGGAACGCGTCGGGGTGCCCGCGATCCACGCGCACGACGTCGCGCTCGCCCGCCGGTTCCAGGCCGCGCTGGGCCTGCCGCCGGGCGACTCGGCGATCGTGTCGCTGCCCGTCCCGGACGGCACCGCCGAGCGGCTGCGCGACGCGGGCGTGATCGCCTCCGTGCGGGCCGGGCGGCTGCGCTGCGCGTTCCACCTGACCACCACCGAGGACGACGTCGACCGCGCCGCCGCGCTCCTCGCCCCCGTCCTGGCCGCGGCGCCCGGCGGCGCGGACGGCGCGTTGCCCACGGCCTGACCCGCACCCCGGCCCGGCCCGCGGCGGAAGATCTTACGAGTCGCTGACGAGGTGGCCGCCAGGCGCCTTTCCCGCCCGTCCGGGCGGGCCCCGCGTCCTACGTTCGTCCGCATGAACGTACTGCTCACCGGGTCGGCCGGATTCATCGGCTCGCACATCGCCGAGGCGCTACAAGACGCGGGCCACCGCGTCCGCGGCCTCGACCTGCGCCCCGGCACCGGCCCGGACGGCGCGCCCGCCGACGTGCGGGACGGCGCCGGCGTCGCCCGGCTGCTGCGCGGCGCGGACGCCGTGTGCCACCAGGCCGCCAAGGTCGGCCTCGGCGTCGACGTCGCCGACCTGCCCGCCTACACGTCGGTGAACGTGCAGGGCACCGCCGTCCTGCTCGCGGAGATGGCCCGCGCGGGCGTCGCCGCGCTCGTCCTGGCGTCGTCGATGGTGGTGTACGGCGAGGGCGCCTACGCCTGCGACCGGCACGGTCCCGTGCGGCCCGGGCCGCGGCCCGCGCGGGACCTGGACGCCGGGCGGTTCGAGCCCGGCTGCCCCCGCTGCGGGCGCCCGCTCGTCCCCGGCGCCGTCGGCGAGGACGTCCCGCCCGACCCCCGCAACGTCTACGCCGACACCAAGCTCGCCCAGGAGCATCTGGCCGCGTCGTGGGCGCGCGCCACCGGCGGGTCGGCGGCGGCGCTGCGCTACCACAACGTGTACGGGCCGCGGATGCCCCGCGACACCCCCTACGCGGGCGTCGCGGCGCTCTTCCGGTCCCGGCTGCTGGACGGGCGCGCGCCGCTGGTGTTCGAGGACGGCGCGCAGCGCCGCGACTTCGTGCACGTCCGCGACGTCGCCCGCGCGAACGTCCTGGCGCTCGAGCGGTTCGCGGCGGGCCCGCCCGAGCCCGGCGGGCTGCGCGCCTACAACGTCGCCAGCGGCGAGCCGCGCACCGTCGGGGACATGGCCGCGGCGCTGGCGGGCGCGCTGGGCGGCCCGGCGCCCGAGGTCACCGGCGGTTACCGGCTGGGGGACGTGCGGCACATCGTCGCGCGCCCGGACCGGGCCCGCCGCGAGCTCGGGTTCTCCCCGGCGGTGCCGTTCGCCGAGGGCATCGCCGAGTTCGCCCGGCAGCCCGACGCCCCCGCCGGACGGCTCGCCGCGGCGTCCGCGGGCGCCCCCGCCGAGGGGGCGGGCTCGTGATCGACGTCGTCCTGCCCTGCCTGAACGAGGCGGAGGCGCTGCCGTGGGTGCTGGCGCGGATGCCCGCGGGCTTCCGGCCGCTGGTCGTCGACAACGCCTCCACCGACGGGTCGGCGCGGGTCGCCGCCGACCACGGCGCGCGGGTCGTGCCCGCCCCCGCCCGCGGGTTCGGGGCCGCCTGCCACGCGGGTCTGCGCGCCGCCACCGCCGGCACCGTGTGCGTCATGGACGCCGACGCGTCCCTGGACCCCGCCGACCTGCCCCGCCTCGTCGCCGCCCTCGACGACCTGGAGGCGGCGGGCGGCCCGCCGGGCCTGGTGCTGGGACGGCGCCGCCCGACGGGGCGCCGCGCGTGGCCGCCGCACGCGCGGCTCGGCAACGCCGTCCTGGCGCGGACGCTGAACCGGCGCGCCGGGACCCGGCTGCGCGACCTCGGCCCGATGCGCGCCGCCCGCCGCGCCGCCCTCACCGGGCTGGACGTGCGCGACCGCCGGTTCGGGTACCCGCTGGAGACGGTGCTGCGCGCCGCCGCGGACGGGTGGCGGATCACCGAGATCGACGTCGCCTACCGGCCCCGCACCGGCGCGTCGAAGGTGACCGGGACGCTCGGCGGGACGGTCCGCGCCGTCCGCGACATGCGCCGCGTCCTGGCGGAGACCGCGCCGTGACCGGGCCCGCCGCCGACCTCCTGGTGATCGCCAAGGAGCCCGTGCCCGGCCGGGTCAAGACCCGCCTGACCCCCGCCTACACGCCCGCCGAGGCCGCCGAGCTGGCCGCGGCGGCGCTGGCCGACACCCTCGACGCGGTCGCCGCCGCCCCCGCCGGGCGCCGCACCCTCGTGCTGGACGGCGCCCCCCGCCCGTGGCCGCCGCCCGGCGTCGGGGTGATCCCGCAGCGCGGGGACGGCCTCGACGAGCGGCTCGCCAACGCGTTCGCCGACGCCGACGCCGGCCGCCCGCTCGTCCTCATCGGGATGGACACCCCGCAGGTCACCCCCGCGCTGCTCGCCGCGGCGGCGCGGGCCCTGGACGGGCGCGACGCGGTGTTCGGGCCCGCCGCCGACGGCGGGTTCTGGCTGCTGGGGCTGCGCCGCCCCGACGCGCGGCTGCTGCGCGGCGTCCCCATGTCGCGGCCCGACACCGGCGCCGTCCAGCTCGCCCGCCTGCGCGGCGCCGGGCTGCGCGTCGCGACGCTGCCCGAGCTGACCGACGTCGACACCCCGGCCGACGCCATCGCCATCGCCGTCGCCGCCGCCGCAGACCTCGCCGCAGGCCGCGCGGGGGGCGGCGCGCGGCGGTTCGCGGCGGCCGTGCGGCGCCTCGGCGACCGGACGGCCGCCGCGTGATCGGCGAACTGTACGAGGAGGCGCTGCGCGGCAGCGGCCCGGTCGAGATCGAGCACGCCGACGGGTCCCGCCGCCCCCTGCCGCTGCGGGACTGGCTGCGGCTGCGCCCCGGCGACGGCGGGCTGCTGGACCGCTGTGCCGGCGCGACCCTGGACGTCGGGTCCGGGCCCGGGCGCCTCACCGTGGCGCTCGCCCGCCGCAGCGTACCCGTCCTCGGCATCGACCTGGCGCCCGCCGCCGTCGCGCTCACCGCCGCCGCGGGCGGCCCCGCCCTGTGCCGGGACGTGTTCGGCCACGTCCCCGGCGCGGGACGCTGGCGGACCGTGCTGCTCGCCGACGGCAACATCGGCATCGGCGGCGACCCCGCCGCGCTGCTGCGCCGCGCCCTCGCGCTCGCCGCCCCCGGCGGCCGTGTCCTGGCCGAGGTGGAGCCGCCCGGCGCCGCGTCCGGCACCGAGCCGCTGCGGCTGCGGTCCGGCGGTGCGATCGGCGAATGGTTCCCGTGGGCGCGGGTCGCGGCCGGCGACGCCGCCGCCCTCGCCGCCGCCTGCGCGGCCGCCGTCACCGAGACCTGGGAGGAGGCCGGCCGATGGTTCGTCACCGTGCGGCGCGCGCCCGCACCGTCCTGACCCGCCTGACCCGCCTGACCCGCCTGACCCGCCTGACCCGACTGACCGGCCCGGACGGTCTGGACGGCCGGTTCACCAGCCCGCTGCGCGGCGAGCGGGCCGCCGCGCGGCTCGGCCTCGCCCTGGCCGCCGCGTTCGGCGCCGCGTTCGTCACCGGCCTGATCAGCCACTTCATGCAGCACCCGCCCGGCTGGGCGCAGTGGCCGTCACGCCCGGTGAACCTGTACCGGGTGACGCAGGGCGTGCACGTCATCGGCGGGCTCGCGACGCTGCCGCTGCTGCTGGCCAAGCTGTGGACCGTCTACCCGCGGCTGCTGCGGTGGCCGCCGGTCCGCTCCGCCGCCGACGCCGGCCACCGCGCGGTGGTGTTCTTGCTGGTCGGCGGCGCGCTGTTCCAGGCCGTGACGGGCGTGCTCAACATCTCCTACTGGTACGCGTTCCCGTTCTTCTTCACCACCGCGCACTACTGGACGTCCTACGTGCTGATCGGCGCGCTGCTCGTGCACGCGGCGCGGGAGTGGCCCGCCGCCCGCCGCGCCGTGATGACCGGGCCGGGCGACGCCGTCGGCCGCCGCGGGTTCCTGCTGACCGTCGCGGGCACGGGCGGCGCCGTCGCCCTGACCACGGCCGGGGAGGCGTTCGCGCCGCTGGCGCGGCTCGCGGTGCTGGCGCCGCGCCGCCCCGGCACCGGGCCGCAGGGCGTCCCGGTCAACACCTCCGCCGCCGGGGCCGGGGTCCTGGCCGCCGCCCGCGACCCCGCGTGGCGCCTCACCGTGACCGGCCGCGTCCGCCGCGAGGTCGTCCTGTCCCTGGACGACCTGCGGGCCCTGCCCGCGCGGACCGCGCGGCTGCCGATCGCGTGCGTCGAGGGCTGGAGCGCGGACGGCGCCTGGGAGGGCGTGCGGCTGCGGGACGTGCTGCGCCTCGCCGGCGTCGACGACGACGCCCGCGTGCGGGTCGAGTCGCTGCAGACCTGGGGCGACTACCGCGCCTCCCGGGTGGCGCCCGCGCACTGGCGCGACCCGCTCACCCTGCTGGCGCTGCGGCTGAACGGCGAGCCCCTGCACCCCGACCACGGCTACCCATGCCGCCTGATCGCCCCCAACCGCCCCGGCGTCATGCAGACCAAATGGGTGCACCGGCTGGTGGTCGAATGAGGCCCCGTGCCGCGCCCGGCCGGGCGCTGGCGGGCGCGGCGGGCCTGGCTCTGATCGCCGTCGGGCTGCACGGCGTCGCCGCGGACGTCGGCGTCGCCGGGTGGGCGGCGTGGTTCGCCGTGCCGGTGCTGGTGCACGACGCGGTCCTCGTGCCCGCCGTGCTGGTCGCCGGGCGGCTGACCGCGCGGCTGCCCGCCCCGGCCCGCGCCCCCGTGCGCGCCGCGCTCGCGGCGGCCGGATGCCTGACGCTGGTCGCGCTGCCGCTGGTCCTCGGGCACGGCCGCCGCGCCGACGTCCCGTCCCGGCTGCCGCTGCCCTACGGCCGCAACCTCGCCGTCGTCCTCACCGCGATCGCCGTCGCCGCGGTGGTCGCGGCCGCCGTCCGCGTCCACCGCGCACACCGCGCCGAAACCCGAAGGCGTCGTCCCGAAGCGGAAAGCCCGGCCGCGGCCCCCTCGCCCCCCGGCGCCCCCTTGGCGGGCGCACCGCCGAACAAACGTGCCGCAGGCGGTGAACCCGCGGACGGCGAATCCGCGGGCGAGCGGGCCGCCGGAGCAGGTGACGAGGGAGGAGGCGCGCGATGACGGCCACGGACGGCACGCGTGAAGGCCGGGACGCCGGGGCCCGCGCCGGGCGGCCCGCCGCGGGGGCGCGGGCCGTGGCGGCGTGGGCGGCGGCGATCGTCGCGGCGTTCGCCGCCGGATGGTGGCTGCGCCGCGCCGGGATCGCCACCGAGGACGACCTGCCGCCCCTGCACGCGCGGGCGCGGGAGCACCCGCTGACCTGGGAGCTGCTGCCCGCCGCGGCCGTCGCCGCCGCGGGCGTCGTCCTCCTGCCGGTGCTGGCCGCGCGGTTGCCGTGGCGGTGGCTGCCGCCCGCCGCGTGGGCGGGCGCCGCGCTGTGGGCGGTGGCGCTGGCCGTGTCGGACGGGCCGGGCGCCCTCGCCGCGCCGCTGAACGCCCCCACCGAGTACCCCGCCGGGATGGGGCAGCTGCGCCCGGACGTCCTGGAGTGGCTGCGCACCTTCACCGAGCGGCTGCACGGCTACACCACGCACGTCCGCGGGCACCCGCCGGGGCCGATGCTGGTGCTGTGGGCGCTGGAGGCGGCCGGGCTGGGCGGCACCGGATGGCTCGCCGCGGCGATCATTGCGGCCGGGTCGTCGGCGGCGGCCGCGATCGCGGTCACCGTGCGGTGCACGGCGGGGGAGGAGGCCGCGCGGGCGGCCGTCCCGTTCCTGGTGCTGGCGCCGCTCGCGCTGTGGATCGCGACCGCGATGGACGCGTTCTTCCTCGGCGTCGGCGCGTGGGGGACCGCGCTCGCGGCGGTAGCGGCGCGCCGCACCGGGCGCGCGGCGATCCCGGCGGCGGCCGCCGCCGGGATCCTGCTGGGGTCCCTGCCCTACCTCAGCTACGGGCTGCTGCCGCTGTTCGCCGTCCCGCTCGCCGTGCTGGTCTCGACGCGCCCCCGCCGCGCCGTGCTCGCGGCCGGGGCGGCGGGCCTGGCGGTCGTGCCCGCCGCCCTGACCGCCCTGGGCTTCCGGTGGCCCGACGGGGTCCGCGCCACCCTCGACACCTACCTGGTCAGCGGCGGGTCGGCGCAGCGGCCCTACTGGTACTTCCTGTTCGCCGACCTCGCGGTGCTGGGCCTGCTCACCGGCCCCGCCGTCGCGCACGCCCTGCCCCGCGCCCTGGGCGTCCTGCGGCGGGCCGCGCGGGCGCGGGCGGCGGTGCCGGGGCTCGGGACGGCGCTCCCGGCGGGCGCGGCGCTGCTGGGCACCCTCGCGCTGGACGCGTCCGGCGTCACCAAGGGGGAGGTGGAGCGGATCTGGGTGCCGTTCGCGGCGTGGCTGATGGTCGCCGCCGCCCACCGGCCCCCGGCGCGGGCCTGGCTGGCCGCGCAGGCCGGCACCGCCCTGGCCGTCCAGGCGCTCGTCCTGTCCCCCTGGTGACCGCCGCCGCGTCCCGCGCTCACCAGCGGACGGCGCCCGCGTCGTCGAACAGCCCGCCGGTCGGGCCGCCGTCGTCCAGCGTCGCCAGCCGGACGGCGATCGCCGCGCCCTCGGCGGCGGTGCGGAATGGCACCAGCCCACCACCGCCGCGGCCGCCGCTCCAGGACCGATCGGGTCGCCCCCGATACCCGGGCGGTATCGGGGCGGGTATCAAGGGGGTGTGGACGCGGACATGATCGAGACGCGGGAGCTGGCGTACTTCCGCGCCGTCGCGCGGGAACTGCACTTCGGGCGGGCCGCGCAGCGGCTCGGCATCGCGTAGCCGCCGCTGTCGCGGGCGATCCGGCGGCTCGAGCGGCGGCTCGGGGTGACGCTGCTGAAGTGCGGCGGCGGCCGAATCGCGATGACCCCGGCGGGGGAGACGCTGCTGGCGGAGGGGACCGCCGCGCATGACGCGGTGGCGGCCGCGGTCCGCCGCACCCGCCGCGCCGGGACGGGCGCGGGCCTGGTGCTGGCGATGAAACCCGGCGACGACGCGGGGCTGCTCCCGGCGATGCTGGCCGCGCACGCCGCCGTGCCCGGCGCCGTCCCGGTGGAGGTGGCGTTCGGGTTCGGGACGCAGGCGGCGATGCTGCGCGACGGCCGCGCCGACGCCGCCCTCCTGTACGCGCCCCGCGCGGACCTCACCGGCCTGGCCGCCGAGGCGCTGGTCACCGAGCGGCAGGTGGCGGTGCTGCCCCGCGCGCACCCGCCGGCGGATCGGGACGCGGTGCCGGTCGCCGACGCCGAGCCCACCACGCTCGTCCTGGCGTGGCCGGAGACGTCCCGGTCCCGCGACCTCGCCGCGTTCGTCCACGCGGTCACCACCGCCGCCGCGAACGCCGTCGCGAACGCCGCCGCCACGGTCGGCCGTGATGCGGCGGCCGTCGGCTGATACGGCTTCTACCTGGGGAAACGACCTCCTCGAAAAAATGTTGAGGAAAAGTCCGGCGGGCTGTCGATACGGCGGGTCCCCGTTCGACGTGTCAGTGAAGGGCCGCTGAGACACCGCACGGAAGGACCACCGCCATGACCGCCACCCACATCCCCGCCACCCCCGCCACCGCCGACGCGACCGCCGCTGAGGCGACCGGGGGCGCCGCCGGGGACCGCCGCACCGGGCGTCGCGTCCTGTGGGGCGCGCAGATCCTGATCGCGGCGTTCCTGCTGTTCGCGTCCGGGCTGCCCAAGCTCGTCGGGCAGGCCGACGCCGTCGAGTCCTTCGCCGCGCTCGGCTGGAACGACTTCATGCGGTACTTCGTCGGCGCCGTCGAGGTCGCGGGCGCGATCGGCCTGGTGATCCCCCGGCTGGCGGGCCTGGCCGCGACCGGCCTCATCGGGCTGATGATCGGCGCCGCCCTCACCCAGCTCCTGGTCATCGAGCCGGCGTGGGCGCTGTTCCCCGCCGCGCTCGGCGTCGTGTTCGCCGTCGTCGCCTGGGACCGCCGCGCCGAGACCCGCGCGCTGCTCGCCGACTCGCGGACGCTGCTGCGCCGCTGACCCCCGCACCGCCGCGGCGGGCGGCCGGGACACCGCGGCGGGGGTCGGCAAGGGCACCCTGTTCCGGCGTTTCGGGGACAAGGCGGGGCTCGCCGCCGCGCTGCTGGACGCC
>NZ_JBFAUZ010000086.1:0-23235 GCF_040679555.1 Spirillospora sp. NPDC052242 | reverse complement strand
GCGGGAAGAACGCGAGGAGCGCGGCCAGGAACGCCTTGGGCGCCAGGCCGTACCCGAAGCCCGCGATGACCATCGGGGCGATGGCCACCTTGGGGCGGTTGGGGCCTGTTCTTATTGGCGGCGCGTTGACAGAATCACATTCTGGTTCCTGTCGCGTCCCCAGGAGGTGGCCGATGGCCGTTCTGCTCCGACCGTACGCCGAGACACGTCCCGACGAACCCGCCCTGACCGACGAACGAGGGTCCACCGGCTGGCGCGACCTGAACGAGCGGACCGACCGGCTCGCCGACGCCCTGCGGGGCCTCGGGCTGGGCGTGGGGGACGCGATCGCGATCCATTCGGGCAACCGGCGCGAGTACTTCGAGCTGATGTGCGCGGCGGGGCACATCGGCCTGCGGTACGTGCTGGTCAACTGGCACTGGACGGCCGACGAGCTGCGGTACGTGCTCACGGACTCGGGCGCGCGGGTCCTGTTCTCCGAGGACGCGTTCGGCGGCATCGCGCGGGAGGGATCGGACGGGCTCGAGCTGGACGCCCGGGTCGCGATCGGGGAGCCGATCGAAGGGTTCGTCCCGTACGAGGAGTTCGTGGCGTCCGGCAAGGCGGTGGAGCCGCCCGACCAGAGCATGGGCGCGCCGATGATCTACACGTCGGGCACCACGGGACGGCCGAAGGGCGTGTCGCGCAAGGTGCTGGGCGCGGGCGCGCCGATCGAGACGTCCAAGCTGGTCGCGGACGGGTTCGCGGAGATCCTGCGGATCCCGGAGGGCGGCCGGTCGCTGCTGGTCGGGCCGGTCTACCACTCGGCGCAGTGGCTGTGGTCGCAGGCGTTCCTGGTCGGCGGCCGCGCGGTGGTGATGCGCCGCGACTTCGACGCGGCCGAGACGCTGCGGCTGATCGACGAGCACCGGATCACGAACGTGCACCTGGTGCCGACCCAGTTCGTCCGGATGCTGCGGCTGGACCCGGACGTGCGCGCCGCGTTCGACGGCTCGAGCCTCGTGTCGGTGTGGCACGGCGCGGCGCCGTGCTCGCCGGAGATCAAGCGCCGGATGATCGAGTGGTTCGGCCCGGTCGTGCACGAGTACTACGGCTCCACGGAGTCGTCGGTGAACAGCGTGATCACGGCGGCGGAGTGGCTGGAGCGGCCGGGCAGCGTGGGGCGCCCGCTGCCGACGACCGAGGTGCACGTCCTGCGGGAGGACGGCGAGCCCGCGGCGCCCGGGGAGACCGGGAAGCTGTGGTTCCGGTACGTCGGCGGCGAGGACGTCGAGTACTGGGGCGACGAGGCGAAGACGCGCTCGATCCACCGCGACGACGGCCTGTTCACCACCGGGGACGTCGGCTACCTCGACGCGGACGGCTACCTCTTCCTCGCCGACCGGGCCATCGACATGATCATCAGCGGCGGGGTGAACATCTACCCGGCGGAGATCGAGGGCGTGCTGATCACCCATCCGGCGGTCCGGGACGTCGCGGTGTTCGGGATCCCCGACGAGGAGTTCGGCGAGCAGGTGAAGGCGGCCGTCGAGCTGACCGAGGGGGCCCGGCCGTCGGACGCCCTCACCGGGGAGCTGATCGCGCACGTCCGGGAGAAGCTGGCCGGGTACAAGGCGCCGCGCTCGATCGACTACGTCGACGCGATGCCGCGCACGCCGACCGGCAAGCTCTACAAGCGGCTGCTCCGCGACCCGTACTGGGAGGGCCGCGCCCAGAGGATCTAGCCGGGCCGGATTCAGTCCAGCAGTGCCAGGACCGCGTCCAGGTCGGTGAGGCCCGCGTCGGAGCCGAGCCCCTGGGCGACGGTCGCGGCGGCGGCCGTCCCCCACCGGGCGGCGTCCGCCACGGGCCGGGACCGGACGAGCGCGGTGACGAAGCCCGCGCAGTAGGCGTCGCCGCAGCCGGTGGTGTCGACGACGTCGACGGGCAGGGCGGGCAGGTGCGTCACGCCGTCGGCGGTCGCGAGCAGGCTGCCGTCGCCGCCGAGCGTGACGATCACGGAGGCGGGGCCTTCGGCGCGCAGCGCGAGCGCGGCCTTCTCCGGGTCGGTCTCGCCGGTCATGGCGGCGGCCTGCTCCTGGTTCGGCAGGACGTGGTCGACGTGCGGGAGGAACGCGGCGGCGCCCTTGAGCAGGTCGGGCAGGTTCGACAGCAGGTCCATCGTGACGATCGTGCCGTTCGCGCGGGCGGCCTCGAGCATAGCGAAGAACGCCGGGTCGTTCAGCCCGAACGTGACGTCGGGGCCGCCGAGGTGGACGGCGTCCGCGGCGACGAGCAGGCCCCGTTCGACGGCCGCGGGGGTGAGCGTCAGGTTCGCGCCCGGGACGTGGAAGCTGGGGCGGCCGCCGTCGCCGCGGATCGGCAGGACGGACGCGCTGGTCTGGTCGGCGGTGCGGCGCACGAGTCCGGTGACGTCCACGCCGTTCCGGTTCATGATCGCGACGAGCAGGTCGCCGAGGTCGTCGTCGCCGATCGCGCCGACCGACACGACCTCGTTGCCGAGCCTGGCCAGGGCCACCGCGGTCCCGGCGGCGGCGCCCGCGGCGGTCGCCCGGATCTCCTCGACGACGACCGTGTCCTGGCCCGCCGGGATGCCCTCGACCGGGCGCGCGAGCACGTCCAGGATGTGCGCACCGAGGGTGACGACGGTCATGATCGCGCTCCCTTAATGATCGTCCGGCCCGTAGCGTACGCCCTGACGACCGACGAAGGTGAGGGGTGTTCACGATGGTGCTGGAGGAGGAGCGGGCCGCGCTGTGCGCGGTGGGCCGCAGGCTGGCCGAGACGGGCCTGGTGACGGGCGCGTCCGGCAACGTCAGCGTGCGGTCGGGCGATCTGGTGGCGGTCACGCCCGGCGGGATGATGCTCGACCGGATGCGGCCGCGGGACTGTCCGGTGGTGGACGTCGCGGGCCGGCTCGTCGAGGGGGACCGGGCGCCGTCGTCGGAGACGCCGATGCACCTGGCGCTGTACGAGGCGACGCCCGCGGCGGCGATCGTCCACACCCACTCGACGTACGGCGCGGTGGTGGCCTCGACCATGACGGAGCTGCCGCCGATCCACTACAACACCCTCCTGCTCGGCGGCGTCGTCCGGGTCGCCGGGTACGCGACGTACGGGACGCCCGAGCTCGCGGAGAACGTCCGGGCCGCGATGGCGGGCGGGCGGCGGGCCGCGCTGATGGCCAACCACGGCGGCGTCGCGATCGGCGGCGACCTGGACGAGGCGTTCGAGAACGCGCGGCTGCTCGAGTGGCTGTGCGGCGTGTACGTGCGGGCGAAGGCGATCGGGGAGCCGCGGGTGCTGACCGAGGAGGAGCTGGCGAAGGTCGTCGAGCGGGGCCTGACGCCGCCGGAGTTCCCGCCCTTGTAACCTAACGCTTGCTAGGTACCCGTCGAAAGGGGCCCCATGGGACTCGTCCTCACCGGCAAGCCGCGCCCGCACGTCACGCAGATCACCCTCAACCGGCCCGAGCGGATGAACGCGATGGCGTTCGACGTCATGGTCCCCTTCCGTGAGGCCCTCGAGGCGGCGAGCCGCGACAACGACACCCGCGCCGTCGTCATCACCGGCGCGGGCCGCGGGTTCTGCTCCGGCGCCGACCTGGAGTCCCCGGGCCCCGTCCCCGGCACCGACGGCCTCACGCTGTCGACGATCGCGCTCCGCTCGATGGAGCTGCTCGACGACGTCGTCCGCACGATGCGCCGCGTCCACCAGCCGGTGATCGCCGCCGTCAACGGCCCCGCGATCGGCGGCGGCTTCTGCCTGAGCGTCGCCGCCGACGTCCGGCTCGCCGCCGAGACCGCCGTGTTCCGCGCGGCCGGCATCAACAACGGCCTCACCGCCGCCGAACTCGGCCTCGGCTACCTGCTGCCGCGCGCCATCGGCTCGTCCCGCGCGTTCGAGATCATGCTGTCCGGACGGGACGTCGACGCCGCCGAGGCCGAGCGGATCGGGCTCGTCTCCCGCGTCGTCCCCGGCGACGGCCTGCTCGACGCCTCCCTGGACCTCGCCGAGCGCATCGCGGGGTTCAGCCGTCCCGGCGTCGAGCTGACCAAGCGGATGCTGTGGGCGGGGCTGCACGCCGGCAGCCTCGACGCCCACATGGACGCCGAGGGCCTCGGGCAGCTGTTCGTCCGCCTCACCACCCAGAACTTCGAGGAGTCGATCAAGGCGCGGAAGGAGAACCGGCCGCCCGAGTTCCGGGACTGACGCACACCGGGCGGGTCCGCCGCTGGTACGACCACGCCGCCGCGCCCAGCGCCGCCCCGAACGGGCCGAACGCGAGGAGCCCGCACGCCGCGACCGTCCACGCCGACCACCCGGTGGCGAGCCCGCTGTCGGGCGGCTCCCCGAACCCCAGGAGGGGCGGCAGCAGGTACGCGGCACCGGCCACCAGCCTCGCCCGTCCGGCGGGCATGGCGGATCCGGGGCCGCGTGTGGCACGCTGCGCGTGTGCCGAAGATGCCGGTGGACGACGCCCTTCACCTGCTCGCGGGCGCGCCCGTCGCGCGCCTCGCCACGGTCGGGGAGGACGGCCGCCCCCACCTGGTCCCCGTGACGTTCGCCGTCCACCGCGGCGCCGTCCACATCGCGGTGGACCACAAGCCGAAGAGCACCCGGGACCTGCGGCGCCTCGCGAACATCCGGGCCAACCCGCGGGTGGCGCTGCTCGCCGACCACTACGACGACGACTGGACGCGCCTGTGGTGGGTCCGCGCGGACGGCCACGCCCACATCGTCGAGGAGCCCGGCCGCATCCGCGAACCCGTCCGGCTTCTCGCCGGCCGCTACCGCCAGTACCGGGAGAACCCGCCCGACGGGCCCGTCATCACGATCACCATCGACCGCCTCACCGGCTGGACGGCGTCCTAGGGCTGGCCCTGGAGGGTCAGGAACGGGGCGCCGTCGACGAAGATCCGGTAGGTCGACGGGCGGGACACGGAGAGGATCAGCGGGCGCTTCCGCACGATCAGCACCTCGTGCCGCTCCTGATGGCCGACCGTGAACCGGAAGCGGTGCGTCAGCCGGACACTGAACGCCAGCAGCTTCTTCTGTGCCAGCTGACCGTCCACGTGGATCCGCACCTGGCCCCACATGCGGTCACAGTAGAACTCGACCCGGTGCCGCTCTTGATGCCCGACGTCGAACCAGAACTGGTCGTACATGCCGTCCGTCAGTCCCAGGCCGCGCCGAGCTTCGCGAGCTCGTCCGCGTACTCGATCCGGCCCGCCCACTCCGCCGGCCAGGCGTCCATCCCCAGGTGCGCGCCCGCGAACGCGCCCGCCAGGCACGCGATCGAGTCCGAGTCGCCCGAGCTCGCGGCCCCGCGCCAGATCGCGCGCACCGGATCGTCCGGGAACAGCAGGAAGCACAGCAGGCCGGTCGCGAGGGCCTCCTCCGCCACCCAGCCGCCGCCCGTGAACGCGCACGGGTCGGTGGCGCGGTCGCCGCGCGCGACGGCGTCCAGGAGACGGTCGAGGACCTCCCGGCACTCGTCCCAGCCGCGCGAGATGAACGTCTCGGGGTCGGGCATCCCGGGCTGCTGCCACAGCGTCCCGAGCCACCCCTCGTGGTAGACGGCCCGCTGCTCGAGGCACCGGTCGCGGAGCGCGCCGGGCAGCTCCGCCGGGGCCATGCCGTCGGCCAGCCACCGGACGGCGAACGCCGTCAGCTCGCTCGCCGCCAGCCCCGTCGGATGCCCGTGCGTCATCGCCGCCTGCAGCTGGGCCGCCCCGGCGCGCGTCTCGTCCGTCAGGCCCGGCGCCAGCCCGACCGGCGCGACCCGCATGTTCGCGCCGCAGCCCTTGGACCCGGCCACCGTCGCCTCCACCCACGGCTTGCCGGACTCCAGATTCGCGCACGCCCGCAGGCACGTGTTGCCGGGCGCCCGGTTGTTCTCGGGGCTGCGCAGCCAGTCGACGAACCGGCGCCGCCACATCGGCGTCACGAGCCCGGGGGTGAACGGCGGGTTCGCCAGCGCGTCCAGCAGCCCGAGCCCCACCGCGATCGCCATCTGCGTGTCGTCGGTGACGAGCGCCGGATCGCCGTTGAGCCGCGTCGGCCCGTCAGGCCCGAACCGCCGCAGGATCTGGTTCATGGTGAGGAACTCGGTGGGCGCGCCGAGGGAGTCCCCGTACGCCAGCCCGAACATCGCCCCGCTCGCCCGTCGCCCGTTCATGCAGGGCATTGTTCGCCCATCCGGCGATCTTCCGCAACGCGGACCGCCATGCGACCGGCGCCGTCATGCCGGTCCCCACCTGCGCGAGCGGCCCCGCGCGTCCCGGAAGACGCCGGGCGTCACGCCGTAGGACCGCACGAACCAGCGCGTCAGGTGGCTCTGGTCGGCGAACCCGGTCCGCGCCGCGACGTCGCCGATGGCCTCCCCGCCCGCGAGGAGCCGCCGCGCCGCCCGCAGCCGCAGCTGCCGCTGGTAGTCGCTCGGCGCCATCCCGAACTCCCGCCGGAACGACCGGTACAGCGCGAACCGGCTGCACCCCGCCGCCTCCGCCAGCTCACCGGCGCCGACGTCGTCGAGGAACCGCTCGTCCAGCAGCCGCCGCGCCCGCGCCGCGACGCCCCCGGACGCGCCGCGCCGCAGCCGGTCGGTCGCCGCGCGCGCGACCAGCGCGCCCACGGACGCGGTCAGCAGCTCGTCCCGCCGCAGCGCCGGGGCGCCGCCGAGCAGCGCCGCGTGCAGCGCCCGCAGGTTGCCGGCCAGCACCGGATCGGCGACGACGGGCGCCGCGAACAGCGGCGCCCCCGCGGGCCGGCCGGCGATGTCCGCCAGGACGTCCGCCACCAGCTCCGGCCCGAGATGGACGATCCGGTACGTGAAGCCCAGCTCGTCCGCCGGGCGCCCGTCGTGCGGATCGTCCGGGTTGAACGCGATGACCATCCCCGCGGCGCTCGTGTGCGCGCCGCCCCGGCACCGGAACGCCTGGTAGCCGTCCTCGGTGACGCCGAACGAGTACGTCTCGTGGCTGTGCCGGTGGTAGACGTGCCGCTCGAAGTGAGCGTGCATCGCCTCCAGCCCGCCGTCGGGCGACCGCCAATACCGACTCCACTCCATGCGCCCATTCTGCGCACGAGCCTTCAAGACGTTCGCGCGGGCCGCCGGGCACGCTCGTCCGCATGCGTTTCGACACCAAGATCGGCATCGTCGTCCGCGACGACCTCGCCGCGTGGCAGCGGCTGAACGTGACCGCGTTCCTGGCCGGCGCGATCGCGACCGTCCCGGACGTGATCGGCGAACCCTACGAGGACGCGTCGGGCAACGCCTACCTCCCGACGTTCCGGCAGCCCGTCCTGGTCTACGAGGCGGACGCCGCCGCGATCGCCGGAGCCCACACGCGCGCCCTCGCCCGGGGCTTCGCCCTGGCCGTCTACATCGACGACATGTTCAAGACCGGGCACGACGCCGCGAACCGCGCGACCGTCCGGGCCCGCGACGCCGGCGACCTGCCCCTCGCCGGGCTCGCCGTCCACGGCCCGAAGAACGCCGTCGACAAGACGTTCAAGGGCCTCAGGCTGCACCCGTGATGCCCGCGAGGGCGCCGAGCCGCGCGCGGTGGTGGTCGGACGAGCCGAACAGCTGCCGCGACCCCTGCGCGCGCTTGAAGTACAGGTGCGCGTCGTGCTCCCAGGTGAACCCGATCCCGCCGTGCAGCTGGATCGCCTCGCCCGCCGTGTGGAAGTAGGCGTCCGAGCAGTACGCCTTCGCCAGCGCCGCCGCCGCGGGCAGCTCCGCCGGACGCTCGTCCGCGACGGCCGCCGCGTTCAGCACCGCCGACCGCGCCGACTCCACCAGCACGAACATGTCCGCGCACCGGTGCTTGATCGCCTGGAACGAGCCGATCGCCCGCCCGAACTGCTTGCGTACCTTCACGTACTCGACCGTCATGTCCAGCGTCCGCTGCGCGCCGCCGAGCTGCTCCGCCGCCAGCGCCACCGCCGCCGTGTCGAGGGCGCGCAGCACGGCGTCCGCCCCGCCCACCCGCCGCACGGGCGCGCCGTCGAACTCGATCCGCGCGAGCCTGCGCGTCTGGTCGACCGTCGGCATCGGCGTCCGTACCACCCCGGCGTCCCCCGCGACGGCGAACAGGCCCACGCCGTCCCCGTCCCGCGCCGCGACGATCAGCAGATCGGCGATGTGCCCGTCGAGCACGAAGCTCTTGACGCCGTCCAGCGCACCGTCCGCGACGGTCGCCGTCACGCCCTCGAGGTCCCACCGGCCGCCGTCCTCGGCGACCGCGAGCGTGGCGATCACGGACCCGTCCGCGATGCCCGGCAGCAGGTCGTGCCCGCCCTCGCCCGCCGCGAGCCCCGCCGCCGCGGTGATCGTCGCGAGGAACGGCGTGCACGCCAGCGCGCGCCCCATCTCCTCGAACACCACCGCCAGCTCCCGCATCCCGAACCCGGCGCCGCCGTGCTCCTCGGGGATCGCGAGCCCCTGCAGCCCCAGCTGCTCGGCCATCTGCGCCCACACCGCGGGATCGTGCCCCTCGGCGGTCTCCATCAGCCGCCGCACCTCCGCGCCGGACGATCGGTCGGCGAAGAACCGCCGCAGCGCGTCCCGCAGCTCCCGCTGCTCCTCGGTGACGACGAGCTCCATCCCGGCGGCCTCCCCAACGCGGCGCTTGATCGGTCGGTCGACCATGCTCGTCCACGCGGACCGGCCCCGGCCGCCCCGCTCCCGCTCACCGGGACGATCGTCAGGGCGCCCAGTCGTGCGGCCCGAGCACGTACCCCTTGTCCGTCGAGTGCACGTGGTTCACCGACACCAGATGCCCGAGCGCCGCCCACAGGTCCTCCTCGGGCCCGCCGACCAGCCGCCCGAGCGTCGCGAAGTCCGCCGCGCCGCCCTCCTTGTCGATCTCCGCGACCGTCTCGTAGACCCGCAGCTCGAAGTCGCTGAGCTCCTGCACGTCCCCGCGCCTCTCGAATCGCTCGTCCATAGGTAAAGCGTGCCCACTCCCGGCAGTTCTATTTGCCCGCCCCCATCCCCGTTGCACCGGACACGGCGAACGCGGACACGTACCCTGGAAGAGACACGACTTTCACGATCCGTATGCGAAGGGTGGCGCTCCGCTCATAGGCTCGCTCGCGAGGAAGGGAGCGGAGCATGACTGCGATGGTTCATGAGCCTCTGATGCGGGAGGACGACCTCCTGGCGGGATTTCTCGCCCTCGAGACCCCCGAGGGCTACCGAGCCGAACTGATCGACGGAGAGATCGTCGTGACCCCACCCCCCGGCGGTCCCCACGAGGAGTGGATCGCAGAGATCACCTGGCAGATCGCGCGGCACAGTGCGCCCAAGTTCCACTGCTCCGGGAACAAGGGGCTGATCATTCCCGGTGGCCCGGGACAGCGGGAGAACCGCGTGATCCCGGACGGCACGGTAGTGCGCGCCGACCTGGGGCTTCTGCGGCACGCGGGTCCATGGACGCCGGTCGAGCCGGACACCGTCTCCATGGTGATGGAGGTCACCTCGCGGCGCGGCGACCTGGATCGGCAGGCGAAACGGCACGGCTACGCACGGGCGGGCATCCCGCTGTACTTGCTCGTGGACAGGGACAAGAGAAGGGTGTCGCTGTTCAGCGAACCGGAGGACGGCGACTACAGGCACACCCATCGCGTGCCGTTCGGAGAGAAGCTGGCGCTTCCGAAGCCCTTCGACTTCGACCTCGACACCTCCGACTTCGCCTGACGCGCGGCCGTGGGACCGCCGCGCGGCCCTCCCCGCCGGTCTCCGCGATGGTCCGCTAAACCCCTGCCTGGCACCCGTCGCGGCGACCGCCGGAGCGTGGGGGCTCCGTGGCGGGTCAGCCGTGGCGGCTCAGGTCGTGGAAGAAGTCGGGGACGGTGTGGAGGGCGCCGGAGGCGGCGACCTCGTCGTAGACGTGGCGGGCGACGGCGAGGTCGAGGACGCCGAGGCCGAACGGGGAGAAGACGACCGGGCGGTCGGCGGGCGGGGCGATGCGGTCGGTGAGGACGTCGTAGAGGGTGCCGGCGACGAAGTCGCGGTTGCCGACGCGCTGTTCGGCCAGGTGCGGGGACGTGTTGGCCTTCATGCAGTGCTCGACGTCGTCGACGACGTTCCACGAGTCGAGGATGATCTCGGGGGAGAGGTCGCGCAGGGACACGTGCAGGACGAGCGGGTTGTGCGCGAACCAGGACGGGTCGTGCACGTGGGGTTCGCCCGCGACGGTCGCGAAGACGATCAGGTCGCTGGCGCGGATGAGGCTCTCGGCGGTGTCGTGGACGGTGACGTCGCCCTTCTCGGTGCGCTCGAGGTAGCCCTTGAAGCCCGCGGTGTGCTCGGCGGACAGGTCGTGCACGGCGAGTTCGTCGAAGGTGAAGCCGGTGCCCGCGAGGTAGGTGTGGATGTAGCGGGCGATGAGGCCGCCGCCGACGAAGCCGACGCGGCGGGGGCGGTCGCCGCGGCGGTCGGCGATGGAGGCGGCGGCGAGCGCGGCGGACGCGGCGGTGCGGGCCGCGCTGATGATGGAGCTCTCCAGGCACGCGAAGGGGTAGCCGGTCTCGGCGTCGTTGAGGACGAGGACGGCGGAGGCGCGGGGGAAGCCGCGGGCGACGTTGCCGGGGAAGCTGGAGATCCACTTGATGCCGTGCACGCCGACGTCGCCCTTGACGGAGGCGGGCAGCGCGATGATGCGGTCCGCCGGGCGGTCGGGGAAGCGCAGGAAGTAGGAGTCGGGGTTGATCGTCTGCCCCTCGCCGTGCAGCCGGTAGGCCGCCTCGACCATCGCGACGACCTGCTCCTCCCGGCCGGCGACCGCCTCGTGCACCTGGGCGCCCGAGATCACGGCGAATGCGGGGACCTGCGACATGGGAACTCCGTGTTCTTCTCTGATGATCAGACGCCGAGAATATCGGCGCTCGAATCGAGTTCGGGAATGAGCGCGGGGAAGTGCTCGCGGAGCCAGCCCTCGGCGTAGAGGGAGTCGAGGTACCGCTCGCCGAGGTCGGGGGCGATCGCCACGGCGACGGGGTCGGCGCCCGGGTACTTGGCGTCGAGCCAGCGGCACGCGCCGGACACGACGGTGCCGGTCGAGCCGCCGAACAGGAACCCGCGGGACGACAGCGCGTGGGCCGTCCGGATCGTGTCGGACTCGGGGACGTGCACGACGTCGTCGACGAGGGATTCGTCGACCAGGGCGGGACGGCTGCTGGTGCCGAGCCCGGGGACCATGCGGGGGCCGGGGACGCCGCCGAAGGTGACCGAGCCGACGGCGTCGACCGCCACGATCGTGACCGGGCGGTCGTGCTCGCGGAAGTACCGGGCGCAGCCCATCAGGGTCCCGGTGGTGCCGGCGCCGACGAACAGGACCTCCAGGTCGGGGAACTCCCGGTCGATCGCGGGCGCGGTGCCGCGGTAGTGCGCGAGCCAGTTGTTGCGGTTGGCGTACTGGTTCAGCCAGACGTACCCGTCGGTTTCGCACAGTTCGCGGACGTAGCGGATGCGGCTCTCCAGGAAGCCGCCGTTGGCGTCGGTCCGCGACACCACCCGGACCTCGGCGCCGAGCGCGCGCATGACCCGCATGGACGCGGGATTGCAGCGGGGGTCGGTGACGCAGACGAACTTGAGGCCGCGGTCGGCGGCGATGAGGCTGAGCGCGATGCCGAGGTTGCCCGAGGACGATTCCACGATCGTCGCGCCGGGGGCGAGCAGGCCGTCGCGTTCGGCGGCGTCCACCATCGCCGCGGCCGCCTTCAGTTTCACCGAACCGGCGAAATTGAAGCCCTCGCATTTGAGTAGCAGGGGCCGCCCGATCGCATTTCGTAGATCGACGTAAAGGTCGTCCACATTGAAATCCTGCGGCGAGGTGATTATCGGCACGCTGCCACCCTGAAATGAAGAAGCAATTCCCTCGTCGTCCCCCGTGCAACGCCGCGGGTGTAATTCCCCTGACCATGGCGGAGCCTCACCGTACCTTCGCCCATCTTGCCCCCGCAACCCCCTGCTTACCGGCGGGTAGGGCAGAATGCGCGGTGCTTCTCGGCGGGTCCGGACTTAGGCTATGGAGTCGCATTGTCGAGCACCGGCGTTCGATGACGGCGAAGCGGTACTAGATCACGGAGAGTGAACATGAGCGCTCGTGGACCGGCGGCCGACCGGCTGCTTCCCCCGGCCGGTCTGGCGTCCCTCGCGGTGCCCGAGGCGGAGCTCGGACGGGCGCGCGACCTGGCCGTCCGGCACGGGATGCTGCGCGAGCGGGACGTCGACCTCGGCGATCCCGTGATCACCCGGGTGGAGCGGTTCGCCGCCGAGCGGGACCGGCCCGCGGTCACCGACGCGGCGCGCGCGCTGAGCTACGCCGAGCTGGCCGCCGAGGCGCGCCGCCTGGCGGCGCTGCTGGACGGCGCGGGCGTGCGGCCCGGCGAGGTCGTCGGGGTCGGCGGCGGCCGGTGCGCCGCGGTGGTCGCGGCGTTCCTGGCGATCGAGCTGGTCGGGGCGCTGTACGTGCCGGCGGACGAGACGTGGCCGGCGACGCGCGTCCGCGACGTGCTCGACCAGGCGGGCGCGTCCGTCCTGCTCACCGTGGACGACGTCCCCGCGCCGGCGCTGCTGGAGGGCGCGGCGGACGCCGGGGTCCGGACGGTCCGCGCCGACGCGGCCCGCGACCTGGCGCCGCGGCCCGGCGCGCCCCTGCTGGACGCCCTCGACCGGCCCCGCTACGTGCTGTTCACGTCGGGTTCGACGGGACGCCCGAAGGGCGCGGTCGTCGAGCACCGGGGGATGCTCAACCACCTCTGGGCGAAGATCGTCGACCTGGAGCTGACGGACGCCGACGCGGTCGCGTTCACCGCCCCGCTCGGCTTCGACATCTCGATCTGGCAGATGCTGTGCCCGCTGCTGCTGGGCGGCCGGGTCGAGATCGTCGGCGACGACGTCGCGCACGACGCGCCCGCGTTCGCGCGGCTGGTGGACGAGCGCGCGGTCACGGTCGTCGAGCTGGTCCCGACGATGGTCCGGCACCTGCTGGACGACCTGCCGGAGCGGGCGGACGGGCCGCCGTTCCCGGGGCTGCGCTGGATGATCGCGACCGGCGAGGAGCTGCCCGCCGAGCTGTCGCGGCGCTGGCTGGCGGCCGTCCCGCACGCGCGGCTGCTGAACGCCTACGGGCCCACCGAATGCTCCGACGACGTCACCCACCACACGGTCACGGCCGGGGACCTTGAGCTGCTGCGGCTGCCGATCGGCACCCCGATCGTGAACGCGCGCCTGTACGTCCTGCGCGCGCTGGACGACGGGACGTGGGCGGCGTGCGACGTCGGCGAGACCGGCGAGCTGTTCGTCGGCGGCGTCGTCGTCGGGCGCGGCTACCTGGGCGACCCGGACCGGACGCGCGAGGCGTTCTACCGGGACCCGTTCGGCCCGTCGCCGACCGGGCGCCTCTACCGGACGGGCGACGCGGTGCGGCTGCTGCCGGCGGGCGCGGGCGGCGAGGACCGGCCGACCCTGCAGTACCTGGGCCGGGTCGACCGGCAGGTGAAGATTTCCGGGGTGCGGATGGAGCTGGGGGAGATCGAGGCGGTGCTGCAGCGGCACCCGTCGGTGGGCGCGGCGGCGGTGGTCGTGCACGAGTATCCGGCCAGGTAGCGGAGGGTGCGCGGGCGCGCAAGTTAACGGTCGGTAATCGCATTGACCGGATTCGGTTGCCAACCTTTGTCACCCGGCGAGCGTCCGCGGCATCCCGCGACCTCCCCCACCCGTGTCCTTTTGTCACTCCTGTGAGCAATATTCGAGGTCAAGTTCTACTTTCGAGGGGATTGCGAGGGCTGTGACCCGGCTGCTTGACTGTGGCACCGCTACTCCTGAGTAGAACGTGGGTCGCGGGAGGTCTCGCCGGGGGCGGAAAGCGGCGGCGCTCCGTATCAGCGGGACCACAGGGCGCAGTCCGGGATCGCGGCCGCCGCGCATCCGACGGGACTCGGGGAAAGGGGACGGGGACAGCCCGATCAGTTCTGTGGTCATTCTCATCGGTTTTCCGCCCATCGGACCCGGCGCCGCTGCGGCGCCGTTGCCGGGCACAAAGCAAACCCTCCCCGACCCGGAAAGTGCCGCTTGATGTCGTCCACCGAGTTCGTTCCTCTCTCCGCGGCTCAGCAGAGCGTCTGGTACGCGCAGCAACTGGCGCCGGGAACGCCGATCCATCTCGCGCAGTACATCGAGATCGAGGGCCGGCTCGACCACGGACTGTTCGACCGGGTCGCGCGAATCGCGGCGCACGAGGCGCTCGCGCTGAACGTCCGGCTGGTGGAACGGGACGGAATTGCGCACCAAATCCTGGACCCGGACGCGACGGCGACCATTCCGCTCGTGGACCTCAGCGCCGAGGCCGACCCGCGCGCCGCCGCGCGGGCCCGGATGCGCGCCCGGATGGCCGAGCCCCTCCCGCTGGACGCCGAGCACCTGTACGTCACCGAGCTGCTGCGGCTCTCGCCCGACCTGCACTGGTGGTTCCTGCGGGCGCACCACACGATCCAGGACGCCTACAGCGGCTCGATCGTGGCCCGCCGCGCCGCCGAGGTGTACACGACGCTCGCGAACGGCGGCGAGTACGTCCCCGCCGAGCAGGGCGACTACCGCCGCGTCCTCGCCGAGGAGGCGGCGTACCGGGGCTCGGAGAAGTTCGAACGCGACCGCGCGTACTGGACGGAGCGGTTCGCCGACCGCCCCGTCGCGGTGAGCCTGGCGGACGGCATGGCGGAGCCCACCGCCGACTACCTGACCCGCATCACGGTGATCCCGCCGGACGAGACCGCCGGCCTGGCCGCCGGGGCGCGCCGGCTCCGCACCGCCACCCAGGGCCTCGCGATCGCCGCGACCGCCGCGTACGTCGCCCGGATGACCGGCACCGAGGACGTCGTCCTCGGCCTGGCCGTCAGCGGACGCACCACCCAGGTCGCCCTCGAGACCCCGGCGATGCTCGCGTCGATCCTGCCGCTGCGCGTCACCGTCGCCCCGGACATGACGGTGGAGGGGCTCGTCCGCGCCGCGACCCGCGCCGCCGCCCGCGCGCTGCGCCACCAGCGGTACCGCCGCGAGGACCTGCTGCGCGACCTGCGCCTGCTCGGCGAGCGGCGCCGCCTGTACGGGCCCGTCATCAACATCATGGCGTTCGACTACCGCATCGACTTCGCGGGCCTGCCCGCGCGGATGCACGCCATCACGACCGGCCCCATCGACGACCTGTCGATCAACATCTACGACAACTTCGACGGCACCGGGATGCGCATCGACTTCGACGCGCACCCCGACCTGTACACCGGATCCGAGGTCGCCGCGCACCAGGACCGCTACGTCCGGTTCCTGCGCGCCCTCGGCGACGTGGACCCGGCGACGCCCCTGCGCGACGTCGCGCTCCTCGACGACGCCGAGCGCGCGCTCGTCCTGCGCGAGTGGAACGACACGTCCGCCCCGGTCGCCCCGGCGGTCGTCCCCGGCCTGGTGGAGGCGCAGGCCGCCCGGACGCCCGCCGCGACGGCCGTCACGTGCGACGGCGACGCGCTCACGTACGCGGAGCTGAACTCCCGCGCGAACCGTCTGGCCCGCCACCTGATCGAGCGCGGCGTCGGCCCCGAGGACTTCGTGGCCCTCGCCCTTCCGCGCGACGCCGACCTCATCGTCGCGGCGCTGGGCGTGCTGAAGGCGGGCGCGGCCTACCAGCCGATCGACCTCGCCTATCCGGCCGACCGCGTCGCCTACATGCTGGCCGACGCCGCCCCGGCCGCCGTCATCACCACCTCCGCCGCGGCCCTGCCGGGCGTGCCCGCCGCCGGTCCCGCCGGCCGTGCCGGGCGCGGCATCGCGCGGATCGAGATCGACGCCCTCGACCTGGCCGACGGCGACGGCGGCCCGGCCGGGGACGTCACCGACGCCGAGCGCGTCCGGCCGCTGCAACCCGGGCACGCCGCGTACGTCATCTACACCTCCGGTTCGACCGGACGGCCCAAGGGCGTCGTCGTCTCGCACGCGAACGTCGTCGACCTGTGCGCGTGGGCGGGCCGGGAGTTCGGCCCCGACCGGCTCGCCCGGGTGCTGTTCTCCACCTCGATGAACTTCGACGTGTCGGTGTTCGAGTGGCTGGCGCCGCTCACGGCCGGGGGGAGCATCGACGTCGTCCGCGACCTCCTCGCCGTCGCGGAGCGGGGCGGCTGGTCGGGGACGCTCGTCAGCGGCGTCCCGTCTGCGGTGTCGGCGCTGCTCGGCACCGGACGGCTCGACCTGCGGGCGGGCGACGTCGTGCTGGCGGGCGAGGCGCTCCCCGCGCAGCTCGTCCGGGACCTGCGGGCGCTGCTGCCGGACGCCCGCGTCTCGAACATCTACGGGCCCACCGAGGCGACCGTCTACGCGGCGGCGTGGCACGACGACGGCAACACCGCGGGGCACGCGCCGATCGGCGGGCCGGTCGCCAACACCCGGGCGTACGTCCTGGACGCGGCGCTCGGCCCGGTGCCGCCCGGCGCCCCCGGCGAGCTGTACCTGGCGGGGGAGGGGCTGGCGCGCGGCTACCTGCACCGCCCGGACCTGACCGCCGACCGGTTCGTCGCGTGCCCGTTCGGCGCGCCCGGCGAGCGGATGTACCGGACGGGCGACCTCGTCCGGTGGAACGACGCGGGCGAGATCGAGTACCTCGGGCGCCTCGACCACCAGGTGAAGGTGCGGGGCTTCCGCATCGAGCTCGGCGAGATCGAGACGGCGCTCGCCGCCCATCCGGCCGTGTCGCAGAGCGTCGTCGTGGCGCGCGAGGACGGCGCGGGCGACACCGTCCTCGTCGGCTACGTGGTGGGCGACGCCCCCGACCCGGCGGAGCTGCGCGCGTTCGCCGGGACGACGCTCCCCGAGTACATGGTCCCCGCGGCGGTCGTCGTCCTGGACGCGATGCCGCTGAACCCGAACGGCAAGCTCGACCGCGCCGCCCTGCCCGCGCCCGACCTCGCGGGGGCCGCCGCCGGACGGGCGCCGCGCGACGCCCGCGAGGAGGCGCTCTGCGCGGTGTTCGCCGAGGTGCTCGGCGTGGAGCGGGTCGGGATCGACGACGGGTTCTTCGACCTCGGCGGCGACTCCCTCAAGGCGACGCGGGTCGCGTCGCGGGCCCGCGCCGTCCTGGGCGCCGACGTGAAGGTCCGCGCGGTGTTCGAGGCGCCGACCGTGGCGGCGCTCGCGGCCCGGCTGGCGGAGGAGGAGGGCGGGGGCGACGCGCGGCCGCCGCTCGTCCCCGCCGAGCGCCCCGACCCGCTGCCCGTCTCGTACGCGCAGCGCAGGCTGTGGTTCATCCACGACCTGGAGGGGCCGTCCGCGACCTACCACATCCCGATCCCGCTGCGGCTGCGCGGCGACCTCGACCTGGCCGCCGTCCGCGCCGCGACCCGCGACATGCTCGGCCGGCACGAGGCGCTGCGCACCGTGTTCGAGGAGGTCGGCGGGGAGCCGTGCCAGCGGATCCTGCCCGTCGAAGAGGCCGCGGCGGACCCGGTCGTCGCCGACTGCGGCCCGGACGGGCTGGACGCCGCGGTGTTCGCCGCCGCGACCCGCGGGTTCGACCTCGCCGCCGAGCCGCCGGTGCGGGTGCACGTGTTCCGCGTCGCGCCCCGCGACCACCTGCTGCTGCTCGTCCTGCACCACATCGCGGGCGACGGCTGGTCGATGGAGCCGCTGGCCCGCGACCTCATCACCGCGTACGCCGCCCGCGCCGCGGGCCGCGCCCCGGACTGGGCGCCGCTGCCCGTCCAGTACGCCGACTACGCCGTGTGGCAGCGCGCGGTGCTCGGCGACGAGGACGACCCGGCGAGCCCGATCTCCCGCCAGCTCGCCCACTGGCGGGCCGCGCTGGACGGGCTCCCCGAGGAGCTGGGGCTCCCGGCGGACCGCCCGCGCCCGGCCCGCGCGTCCGGGCGGGGCGCGCAGCACGCGTTCGCGCTGCCGCCCGAGCTGCACGCGTCGCTCGCCGCGCTCGCCCGCGAGCACGGCGCGAGCCTGTTCATGGTGCTGCAGGCGGCGCTCGCCGGGCTGTTCACCCGGCTCGGCGCCGGGACGGACGTGCCGATCGGCTCGCCGGTCGCGGGCCGTTCCGACGAGGCGCTGAACGACCTCGTCGGCGTGTTCGTCAACACGCTCGTCCTGCGCACCGACACGTCCGGCGACCCGACGTTCGCCGAGCTGCTCGCCCGCGTCCGGGAGACCGACCTCGCGGCGTTCGCGCATCAGGACGTCCCGTTCGAGCGGCTCGTCGAGGTGCTGAACCCGGCCCGGTCGATGGCGCGGCACCCGCTGTTCCAGGTCATGATCTCGATGCAGAACGACCCGTCGGCGCGGGTGGAGCTGCCCGGCCTGACGGTCGAGCTGGAACCGGTCGACCCGGGCGTGTCCCGGTTCGACCTGGCGCTGCTGGTGGACGAGCGGCACGACGCGTCCGGCGCGCCCGCCGGGATCGACTGCCGCCTGGAGTACGCCCTCGACCTGTTCGAGCCGGACACGGCGCGGGCAATGGCCGCGCGCCTCGAACGCCTCCTCGCGCAGGTCGCGGCGGCCCCCGGCCGCCCGCTGTCGTCCATCGACCTGCTCGACGACGCCGAGCGGGCGCTGCTGCTGGACGAGTGGAACGACACCGCCGTGCACGTCGAGCCGTGCGTCGTTCCCGACCTGGTGGAGGCGCAGGCCGCCCGGACGCCCGCCGCGACGGCCGTCGTCGCGGGCGCGGCCCGCCTCACGTACGCGGAGCTGAACGCCCGCGCGAACCGCCTGGCCCGGCATCTGATCGGGCTGGGCGTCGGCCCGGAGGACTTCGTGGCGCTGGCGCTCCCGCGCGACGCCGACCTCGTCGTCTCCGCGCTGGCCGTCCTGAAGGCGGGCGCCGCCTACCAGCCGATCGACCTCGCCTACCCGCCCGACCGCATCGCGTACATGCTGGCCGACGCGAACCCGGCCGCCGTCATCACCACGACCACGGCACATCTCCCGGACGCCGCCGTCGCGGCCGACGCGGGGGCGGGCGCCGTCGCGGACGGGCGCGCCGGTCGCGGTCGCGGGATCGCGCGGATCGAGATCGACGCGCTGGACCTGGCGGACAGCGACGTTCCGGCGGCGGACGTGACCGACGCCGAGCGCGTCCGGCCGCTGCGTCCCGGGCACGCCGCGTACGTCATCTACACGTCCGGTTCGACCGGGCGGCCCAAGGGCGTCGTCGTCTCGCACGCGAACGTCGTCGACTTCTGCGCCGAGTCGTGGGACTCCTACGGCTGCGAGCGCATGGCGCGGGTGCTGTTCTCGACGTCGCTGAACTTCGACGTGTCGGTGTTCGAATGGCTCGTCCCGCTGACCTGCGGCGGCGAGATCGAGGTCGTCCGCGACCTGCTGGAGGTCGCCGAGCGGGGCGGCTGGTCGGGGTCGCTGATCAGCGGCGTCCCGTCGGCGGTCGCGGCGCTGCTGGCGCGCGGCGGGCTGCGGCTGGAGGCGGGCGACATCGCGCTCGGCGGCGAGGCGCTGCCGCCGCAGCTCGTCCGGGACCTGCGCGCGCTGCTGCCGGACGCCCGGATCTCCAACATCTACGGCCCCACCGAAGCGACGATCTTCGTCACGGGCTGGTACGACGACGGCAACGCGCGCGGCAACGCGCCGATCGGCCGCCCGATGGCGAACACCCGCGCGTACGTGCTGGACGAGCGGCTGCGGCCCGTGCCCGTCGGGACGCCCGGCGAGCTGTACGTCGCGGGCGACGGCCTCGCCCGCGGCTACCTGCACCGCCCCGGCCTGACCGCCGACCGGTTCGTCGCGTGCCCGTTCGGCGACCGTCCCGGCGAGCGGATGTACCGGACGGGCGACCTCGTCCGCTGGAACCGGGACGGGCACATCGAGTACCTCGGGCGCCTCGACCACCAGGTGAAGGTGCGGGGCTTCCGCATCGAGCTGGGCGAGATCGAGACGGCGCTCGCCGCGCACCCGGCCGTGTCGCAGAGCGTCGTCGTCGCCCGCCGCGACGCCGCGGGCGACACCGTCCTCGCCGGATACGTCGTCGGCGACGACCCCGACCCGGCCGGGCTGCGCGCGTTCGCCGGGCGGACGCTGCCGGAGTACATGGTCCCGGCCGCGATCGTCGTGCTCGACACGATGCCGCTGAACCCGAACGGCAAGCTCGACCGCGCCGCCCTCCCCGAACCGGACTTCTCCGGCGCCGCGACCGCGCGCGGCCCCCGCGACGCCCGCGAGGAGATCCTCTGCGGGATCTTCGCGGACGTCCTCGGGCTGCCCCGCGTCGGCATCGACGACGGGTTCTTCGACCTCGGCGGCGACTCCCTCAAGGCCACCCGCGTCGTCGCCCGCGCCCGCGCCGCGCTGAACGCCGAACTGCCCGTCCGGGCCCTGTTCGAGACCCCGACGGTCGCGGGCCTCGCCGCGCACGCCGCGTCCGCCGCCGCGGCCGGCCCGGCCCGCCCGCCGCTGCGCGCCGCCGCCGCACGCCCCGACCCGCTGCCGGTGTCGCCCGCGCAGGAACGGCTCTGGTTCCTCAACCGGCTCGAGGGCCGCACCGCCACCTACAACATGCCGATCCCGCTGCGGCTCACCGGCGCGATCGACGTCGACGCGATGCGGGCCGCGCTGCGCGACGTCGTCGCCCGGCACGAGCCGCTCCGCACCCTGTTCGGCGACGCGGACGGCGAACCGCACCAGGTCGTCCTCCCGCCGGACGCGGTCGAGGTGCCGTTCACCGTCGCGGACGCCGACCCCGCCGACCCGCGCGGCGCCCTGTTCATGGACGCGGCGCGCGGGTTCGACCTCGCCGCCGAACCGCCCCTGCGCGCCCACCTGTACCGGCTCGGCGCCACCGGCGGGCGCGACGACGACGAGCACCTGCTGATGCTCGTGCTGCACCACATCGCCGGGGACGGCTGGTCCATGGCGCCGCTCGCCCGCGACGTGATCACCGCGTACCTGGCGCGCCGCGACGGCCGCGCCCCCGAGTGGGCGCCGCTGCCCGTCCAGTACGCCGACTACGCGCTCTGGCAGCGGGAGCTGTTCGGTTCCGAGGACGACCCGGACAGCCTCGTCTCCCGCCAGATCGCGTACTGGACGGACGCGCTCGCGGGGCTGCCCGACCAGATCCGGCTGCCGCACGACCGGCCCCGCCCCGAGCGCGCGTCCTACCGCGGCGGGCAGGTCCCCTTCGAGCTGCCCGCCGACCTCGCCGCGGGCCTGCGCGCCCTCGCCCGCGACCACCAGGTCAGCGTGTTCATGGTGCTGCAGGCCGCGCTCGCCGCGCTGCTCACCCGGCTGGGCGCCGGGACGGACGTGCCGATCGGCTCGCCCGTCGCGGGCCGCACCGACGAGGCCCTCGACGACCTCGTCGGCGTGTTCGTCAACACGCTCGTGTTCCGCACCGACACCTCCGGCGACCCGGCGTTCGCCGAGCTGCTCGCCCGCGTCCGGGAGACCGACCTCGCCGCACACGCGCACCAGGACGTCCCGTTCGAGCGGCTCGTCGAGGTGCTGAACCCGGCCCGGTCGCTGGCCCGGCACCCGCTGTTCCAGGTCATGCTGACCCTGCAGAACAACCCGGAGGCGTCCGTCGAGCTGCCCGGCCTCACCGTCGCCGTCGAGCCGGTGGACGCCGGGGTCGCCAAGTTCGACCTGGAGTTCCTGCTGGAGGACGCGCGGGACGGCTCCGGCGCCCTCGCCGGGACGATCGAGTACGCCCTCGACCTGTTCGACCGCGAGACCGTCGAGCGGCTCGCCGGCTGGTACCGCGGCGTCCTCGAGACGGCCGTGGCGTCCGGCGGCGCCGTCACCGTCACCGGCCTCGACCTGCCGGGCGCGCCCGTCCCCGAACCGGTCGCGGAGGCGACGGAGAAGCGGCTCGTCGCCTACGTCGTCGCGGCCCCCGGCGAGCACCCCGACCCCGAGGAGCTCCGCGCGCACCTGCGCGCGCACCTGCCGGAGTCGATGGTGCCCGCCGCCGTCGTCGTCCTCGACGAGATGCCGCTCACCCCGAACGGCAAGGTCGACGTGAAGGCGCTGCCGCGGCCCGAACTCGCCGCGGCCGAGCCCGCCGCCGCGTACCGGGCGCCGTCCGGGCCGCGCGAGGTGGCCGTCGCCGCCGTCTTCGCGGACCTGCTCGGTGTGGACCGCGCCAGGATCGGCGCCGACGACGACTTCTTCGCCCTCGGCGGCAACTCGCTGATCGCGATGCGGGTCGTCAGCCGCGTCCGCCGCGCGTTCGACGCCGAGATCCCCGTCCGGGCCCTGTTCGAGGCGCCGACCGTCGCCGGGCTCGCCGCCCTCCTCGACGCCGGCGCCGAGCCCGAGCAGGTCCGCCCGCCGCTGGAGCGGCGCGAGCGGCCGGACGCCCTCCCGCTCTCGTACGCGCAGCAGCGGCTGTGGTTCCTCGGCCGGTTCGAGGGCCCGTCGGCGACCTACAACATGCCGACCGCCCTGCGCATCCGCGGCCCGCTGGACGTCGCCGCGGTCGACGCCGCCGTCGGCGACCTCGTCGCCCGGCACGAGACGCTCCGCACGATCCTGCCCGACCACGGCGGCGTCCCCCGCCAGGTCGTCCTCGACCCGGCCGCCGCCCGCCCCGAGCTGGAGATCACCGACACCACCGAGGCCGAACTCCCGATGCGGCTCGCGACGGCCGCCGGGTACGCGTTCGACATCTCCGCCGAACCGCCGCTGCGCACCCACCTGTTCCGGATCGCCCCGGACGAGCACGTCGCGCTGCTGCTCATGCACCACCTCGGCGGCGACGGCTGGTCGATGGCACCGCTCGCCCGCGACTTCGTCACCGCCTACGCGTCCCGGGCGGAGGGGCGGGCGCCCGAGTGGGCGCCGCTGCCGGTGCAGTACGCCGACTACACGCTCTGGCAGCGGGAGCTGTTCGGTTCCGAGGACGACCCCGAGAGTCTCATCTCGCGGCAGATCGCCTACTGGCGCGACGCCCTCGCCGGGCTGCCGGACGAGCTGCCGCTCCCGACCGACCGGCCGCGCCCCGCCGAGGCGTCCCACCGGGGCGCGACCGCACGCTTCCGGCTCGGCGCCGACGCCCTCGACGGGCTCCGCCGCCTCGCGCAGGACACCGGCGCGAGCCCGTTCATGGTCGCCCAGGCCGCGTTCGCCGCGCTCCTCACCCGGCTGGGCGCCGGGACGGACGTGCCGATCGGCTCGCCGATCGCGGGCCGCACCGACGAGGCCCTCGACGACCTCGTCGGCATGTT
>NZ_JBFAUZ010000085.1:0-24366 GCF_040679555.1 Spirillospora sp. NPDC052242 | reverse complement strand
CTCAACGCCGCCATCTGGCACAACTGGCTCATCGGCGCCCCGGTCAAACGATCACTGATCGCCTACGACCACTGACTAGGGCACCCAACAACCCCATCAACGATCTAGCCCCCGCCCTCCCCGGGCTATCTGCGAGTGATAAGAGCCTCGTCCGCTTTTGTTGGATCTCGCTCGACTACGGGGGCACCTGTGGATTCCGGTGACGATTAGGTCAAAATATGGTGCTCACAGGGGGAAACCGCACGAGGCTTTGGGGAGGCTGGACGGTGAACATGGACCCGACGGTGCCACGTCGTTCCGACGGGACGGCGCCGCCGACCCCTTCCCATGGCGCCGCGCCGCCCCCACCCGGCACCCCGATCCCGCCCGGCGCGCCGACGAGCCCGATCGTCCACGGACCACCCCCGGGATGGACGCCGTCCGTGCCGGAGGCGCCGGGGACGTCCGGCATGCGCCCGCCCGGCGCCGCCGCAGGCCCGTACCGGACGGACGGCGTCTACCGCGGCGACCGGCCGCCCGCGCCCACCGCACCCGGCGACCACCGACCCGCCGCCCCCGGAACGACGCAGCCGTCCGGGCCCGCGCTGGCGCAAGCGTCGGTACCCGAGGATCGGCGGGTGTTCGCACCCGGCGACGGACCGGGGTTCGTGCCCGGTGCGGGACAGCCGTCCGGGCCCGCGATGCCGCAGCCGTCGGCGTCCGGTGCGGGGCCGGGTGCGGGGGCCGGGGATGAGGCGGCTTCCACGACCGGGCCGATGGGGACGCGGGAGACGAGCGGCGTCCAGGTCCGGCTCGGCACGCGGGGTGGGCGCGGGCGCAGGGAGCGGGCCCGCGCCGAGCGGGCGGCGGACGAGCGGGCGCGTCCGGACGGGCACCCGGGGCCGGAGGGGCCCGGCGGGCGGTCCGGGAGGCGTGCGGGCAGGCGTGCGGGGTTCGTCGCGGCCGCGGTGGTCGCGCTGGCGGGGCTCGTGACGGCGGGGGTCGTCGTGACGTCGAGCGGGCGGGAGGGCGAGGCCGGGAACGCGGCGCTCGGCGGTGCGGGCGGCGGCGAGCGGCCGAA
This sequence comes from Spirillospora sp. NPDC052242, assembly GCF_040679555.1. Classification (NCBI taxonomy): domain Bacteria; kingdom Bacillati; phylum Actinomycetota; class Actinomycetes; order Streptosporangiales; family Thermomonosporaceae; genus Spirillospora; species Spirillospora sp. NPDC052242. The sequence continues at coordinate 23,306 of NZ_JBFAUZ010000085.1, read as the reverse complement.
CGGGACGGCGTCCGTCCCGCTGCCGGAGGCGGGGAAGGCGGTCGAGGTGGGGACGGCCGACGGTTCGCGCTACCGGATCGCGGCGGTGACCGCGGGCGTGAGCGACGCGGCGATGCCGTCGACGCAGTCGGCGGCCCCGTCCGGGACGTCCTACCCGTACATCGAGTACCTCCTGACGAACCCGAAGAACGAGCGGGTCCTGCTGGACTTCCCGGGGGACGTGTTCGTGAAGGCGGACCTCGTGGCGGCCGACGCGCGGGGGCGCTGCATGCCGCAGGCGGGGGTGCCCGAGGACATGTGCACGCCGCCGACCAAGAGCCGGGTGGTCAAGACCCTGGCGGGCGGGGAACTGGTCGCGGGCGAGGGTGGCGACAAGTGGATGCCGCCCGGTTCGTCGTACCTGGTGCGGGCGACGGTCACCGTGCCGGTGGACCGCCGCATCGACGGCACGGACCTGGGCCTGTACATCTGGCGGCAGCTCTACATGAACGACCGGCTCGCCAAGCCGGCCCCCTTCCCGAGCTGAGGGGCATGGAAAAGGGGCCGTCGCGCTGTGCGCGACGGCCCCTGACCGGGGTCACTCCGCTTCGGGGTCATCGGCGAGGATCCCGTAGATGCGGCGGCGGGCGTCGTTGACGACGTCCAGCGCGCGCGCCTTCTGCGTCTCGCTGCCGACCGCCATCACCTGCTGCAGGGCGCCCATGAGCTGCCCGACGGCCTCGCGGCCCCGCAGGACGTTCTCGCCCGCGGCGTCGGTGACCTCCTCCCAGGGGGCGGTGGTTTGCTTGGCGACCTCCGCGCGGCCCGTGTCGGTGAGCTCGAACAGCCGCTTGCCGCCGTCCTCGCGGCTGGTGACCAGGCCCTCGTCCTCCAGCATCTGGAGGGTGGGGTAGACCGAGCCGGGGCTCGGACGCCAGACGCCGCCGGTGCGCTCGTCCAGTTCCTGGATCATCTCGTAGCCGTGCATGGGGCGCTCGGCGAGCAGCGCGAGCAGGGCCGCGCGGACGTTGCCGCGCCGGGTGCGGCGCCCGCCTCGGCCGCCGCGCCCGCCGCCCCGGTGGCCGTGCCCCCAGGGACCCGGTCCGCCCGGGCCGAAGGGGCCCATCGGGCCGCCCGGACCTCCGGGGCCGAAGGGGCCGCCGCCGCGCCGTGCGCGCTGTTCCTTCCGCTGGAAGGGGCCGGGGCCCCGCATGTCGTGTGCATGCATCGCTGTCTCCTTCTATGATCGGTTGCGATGCATTAACGATATATCGGCAAACTGTCGTTGGCAAGTCCCGGCCCCGGACGGCGCACGAACGCGGAGCGCCCGGGCCCGCTCGTCGAGGACGAGCGGGCCCGGGCGCGAACGTACTGGCGGGAAGCGGCGCGGGCGCCGGATCAGGGGCCGGTCACCTGCAGGTGGTCGAGGATGTCGGTGGTCGCCTTGCGGTCGTCGGTCTCCTTCACCCGGATCCACAGCCCGAACTTGCCCGACTGGTGCCGCAGCCCGACCTCCGTGACCGACGCCGTCCCGGACGTGCAGCCGGTGAACCGCGTGATCGTCCCGGCGAACGCCTTGTCGGGCGACGTGTAGTTCTCCGGCCCGGCCTGCCGGCACTGCGGGTGCCGCGCGGCGGTGGGCGGCGGGAGCTGCCCCTGCCGCAGGTCGGTGGTGACGCCGATGAACACGCCGGGGACGGCCCCGTCGCCCTGGAAGCCGTCCACGTTGGTGGTCGCGCGGAGGACGGGACGATCCTGCGGGTCGTTCAGCCCGACGATCGACGGCGCCCAGGTCTGCGCCTGCTGCAGCGGCCACGCCTTCGGCACCGCCGCCTTGATCTTGCCGCCGTTGTTGGAGATCTGGACGAAGTCTTTCGGGATCGCGTTCTCCTCGCCGCCGTCTCCCGACCCGCCGCCGTCGCCGGAGAACAGGGTGCCGAGCAGGAGGCCCGCGACGACCGCGACCGCGAGTACGACCGCCGTGATGATCAGCGGCGTCCCGTACCGGCCGCCGGCGCCCTTGAGCCGTCCGCCCGGTCCGCCGCCGGCACCGCCCGCGCCGCCCCGCCCCTGGCCCTGCACGGGCGGGGGCGGCTGGAAGCCGGTCGGCGGCGGGGCACCCTGGCCCGAGTGCGGCACCGGCCCGGGCGGCCGCCCGGCCGGGAACGCCGCGGTGCGCTGGTCGTCGGTACTGGGCGCGGACGACGGGTGCTGCGAGGGGATCGCCACCGTGGCGCCGTCGGCGAGCCCGGACGACGGCGGCTGCGACGGCTGGGACGGCTGCGACGGACCGAACCCGCCGCCGTCCCCCGGACGCGAACCGGGATGGTCGACGATCGTCTGGTCGCCGTCCGCGGCGGGCGGCGGGTCGAACCGCGTCTGCATGCTCGGCGGCACCGCCCCGGCCGAGGACGAGGACGACGGCGGCGCGGACGACGGCGCGGACGACGGCGATGACGGGGGCGTCTCGTCGCGGCGGAAGTCCAGCACGGTGGCGTCCGGGTCGATCGGCTGCTCGGCGGGGGCGGCCGGTTCGGACGCGGACGGCACGGGCGGCGCGGTCTCGTCGAGCATCGTCACGGGAGGATCCGGCGGGGCCGACGGGGCCGACGGGGTCGAGGGCGGCGCAGCCGGCGCGGAGGGCTGCGACGCGGCGAACCGCGCGGACGGGGGGATGAGGGTGGAGAGGGCCTCGGCGAACGCGTCGGCGGTCGGCCAGCGGTTCTCCCGGTCGACCTCCAGCGCGCGCAGGACGACCTGGTCCATCGCGGCGGTCACGCCCTCGCGCAGCTCGCTCGGCGGCGACTTCACCGGCGCCGGGCCGGGGGCGCGCCCGGCGAGCATGTGGTAGGTCAGCGCGCCCAGCCCGTAGACGTCCGCGCGGACGTCCAGGCCGCCGCCGAAGCGGGCCTGCTCGGGGGACATGTAGCCGGGGGTGCCGACGGGCAGCGTGAACGCCCCGGACGCGTGCGCCAGCGCCTTCGCCAGCCCGAGGTCGGCGATCAGCAGCTTCTCGCCGCCGTCCGGGGTGGACTGGAACAGCACGTTCGACGGCTTCAGGTCGCGGTGGATCACGCCGAGCGCGTTGATCACCTCGACCCCGTAGGCGATCTCCTCGGCGAGCGCGATGGCCTCGTTGACCGGAAGCGGCCGTTCGCGCATCCGGTCGGCGAGCGTTCCGCGGTCCGCGTACGACATGACGAAGTACGGGCGCCGGTCGGGGAGCTCGCCGATGTCGTGCACTCGCACGAGACGCTCGGAGTCGGCCCTGCGCAGGATGCGCGCCTCTTCGAGGAACCGGTTGCGCACGTCGAGGTCGTCGATGAGGCTCCCGGACAGGACCTTGATGGCCACCGGCGATTCCAAGGCGTCGTCGTGCCCGAGCCACACGGACGCGAAAGCCCCGGAACCCAGGGCGCGATCGATTCGGTAACGGTCGACGTTCGGTGGGAAGGACACTCCCGTATCATGCCCAACAAACGGGGTGAGTGTGCGATCGAGCATTGAGGCACGGCATGGCATTCGATGAACGGACCGAGGAGCTGGCCCTGCGGGCCGCGCAGGGCGATCAGGCCGCCCTCAACGACCTCCTCCGCAAGATCGAGCCCGACGTGCTGCGGCACGCCGCCCGGTTCCTGCCCTGCCGGCAGGACGCCGAGGAGGCGTGCCAGGACGCGCTGCTGCAGGTCGCGCGGAACATCCACCGGTTCGAGGGCCGCTCCCGGTTCAGCACGTGGCTGCACGTCGTCGTCGCGAACTCGGCGCGCTCCACCTACCGGTCGCTGAAGCGCCGCTCGGTCGAGCAGGCGGGCGAGCTGCCGCAGCAGCGGCCCGACCCGCGCCGTACCAGCGTCATCGCGGGCTCCCGCGTCGACATCCTCGACGCCATGGAGGACCTCGAGGCCCGCAAGCCCGACCTCATCCAGGCGCTCGTCCTGCGGGACGTCTCCCAGCTCGAGTACGCGGAGATCGCCGAGCAGCTCAAGCTCCCGCTCGGGACGGTCAAGTCGCGCATCCACGAGGCGCGGCGGCAGGTGCGGCAGACGCTCGGCGAGTCCTACACCTGACACCGCGCAGGCGGCGGACGCGACGCGCGTAGCGCGACGCGCGTAGTACGGCGCACGTAGTGCGACGTGCCGCGAAACGTCCGGACATCCGCGGGGCGGCGGGCGTCAAGGCTGGGTAATCGCGCCGCAACGATCGGTCGATGCGCCGGGCGCGGCGCGCGCGCCGCCGCGAGCATTCCGTGCATGTCACCAGGTCCCGCCGCCCGTTCCGAGCGACCGATCTTCGTCATCGGCTGCCCCCGCTCGGGGACGACGATGCTCCAGCTGATGCTGCACTCGCACCGGCGCATCGCGATCGCCCCCGAGACCAAGTTCGTCCTCCCCGGCTATACGCAACGGTGCGAGTTCGGTGACCTGCGGGACAGTGCGAACAGGCGGGCGCTGGCCGAGTGGATCACCGGCCGGCCCCAGACGAAGTTCCACGAGCTCGGACTGGACGCCGCCGAGATCGCCGCCGAGATCGCCGCGGCCCCGCCCACGCTCGGCTCCGCGTACGGGGTGGTGTTCCGCGCGTACGCCCGCCGGTTCGGCAAGCCGCGCTGGGGCGACAAGCGGCCGAGCTACGCGCGGCACACCGGCGCGCTGCTGCGCATGTTCCCGGACGCCCAGTTCGTCCACCTCGTCCGGGACGGCCGCGACTGCATCGCGTCCCTGCAGGAGATGCCCTGGTACGACCGTGACATCCACCACGCGATCTGCGCGTGGCGGGAGGCGATCGACCAGGGCCGCCGCCTCGCGTCCCGGCTCGGCCCCGACACGTACTACGAGCTGCAGTACGAGCGTCTCGTCGCCGACCCCGCCGACGAGCTGATCCGGCTCTGCGCCTTCCTCGGCGAGGACTTCGACCCCGCGATGACGAGCCCGCAGGGCCTCGCGCGCCGGACCGTCCCGCTGCGCAAGCGCTGGCACGGCCGCACGCACGACGCCGTCACGTCCGTCCAGGTCGGTTCGTGGGCGCAGCGGCTCGACCCCTGGCAGATCAGCCTGGCCGAGGCCGCCTTCGGCGACCGCCTCGCCGAGTACGGGTACGAGCCGAGCGGCCTGCCCCGGCCCGCCGCCGCGCACCTCGCCCGGTACGCCAGGGTCGGCGCGCACCGGCGGATGGCGCAGCGCAAGCAGGCGGTCCGGGAACGCTGGCGCCGCCACCACGAGCCGAACCCGGTCGAATGCCTCCTGCCGCCCGAGCGCGCCCGGCTCACCTCCGACGTGTGACGCGCCCGTCCGGACGTCCGGGCGGGTCAGTCGAGCGCCGCGAGCTGGTCGGCGAACCAGCGCTGCGGGGGCAGCGCCGTCGCGGCCGCCGCGAGCCGGGTGCGGCGCGCCGCGCGCTCGTCCCGCGGCATCAGCAGCGCCCGGTGCAGCGCCTCGGCCGTCTGCGTCACGTCGTACGGGTTCACCACGAGCGCGTCGCCGGACAGTTCGGCCGCCGCGCCCGCCTCCCGCGACAGGACGAGCGCGCAGCCGCCCCGCGACAGCACCGGGCCCTCCTTCGCGACGAGGTTCATCCCGTCCCGGATCGGGTTCACCAGCAGGACGTCCGCGAGCCCGTAGGCGGCCAGGGAGCGCGGGTAGTCGTCGTTCACCTGCAGGATCAGCGGCTCCCACGTGTCGGTGCCGAACTCCTTGGTGATGTGCTCCGCCTCCCGCCGCACCGCCTCCGTGTACTCGCGGTACTCGGGCAGGTCGTACCGCGACGGGTACGCGAACGCCAGGTGCACCACGCGTCCGCGCCATTCCGGATGGTTCACGAGCAGCTCCCGGTACGCCGCGAGCCCGCGCACGATGTTCTTCGACAGTTCCGTCCTGTCGATGCGCACGATGAGCTGCCGGTCGCCCACCTGCTCGCGCAGCGCGCGCGCCCGTTCCGCGACGTCCGGTTCCGCCGCGCGTTCCCGCAGGGCGGGCCCGTCCACGCCGAGCCCGTGCACGCCCACCCGCGTGACGTGCCCGCCGCACGCGACCGTCCGGGCCGCGCGGTCGACGCGGGCGCCGGGCAGCAGCGCGCAGCAGTCCAGGAACGCCGAGGCCCACCGCTCGGTCAGGAACCCCGCGTGGTCGGCGCCGAGGACGCCCAGCAGGAGCTGCTCGCCGATGTCGTCGGGGAGCAGCCGGAAGTACTCGGGCGGCGCCCACGGCGTGTGGGAGAAGTGGACGATCCGTACGTCGGGCCGCCGCTCGCGCAGCATCCGCGGGGCCAGCGACAGGTGGTAGTCCTGGATCGCGGCCTTCGCGCCCGGCGCCGCGTCCCGCGCCAGCGCGTCCGCGAACGCCGCGTTGTACGCCTCGTACGACTGCCAGTCCCGGCGCGCGCGGGCGTCGAAGTGGGGGCGCCGCGGAGTGTCGTACAGCAGGTGGTGGACGAACCACAGGGTCGAGTTCGCGATCTCGTTGTACGCGCGGTGGAACGTGGACGCGGGGATGTCGAGCATCCGCACCGCCGCGCCGCCGGTGTCGTGGCCCGCGAGGTCGATGCGCCCGTCGGGGGCCCGCCGCGCGGCCGTCCGGTCCGCGTCGCCGAGCGCCGCGCACACCCACAGGACGCTCGGGTCCGCGGCCCGCCCGGACGCCTCGTCCGCCGCGCCGCCATGCGCCTCGCCGGGCGCCGCGCCGGGCGCCGCGTCGCCGCTGCCGTCCGGGGCCGTGCCGGTGACGGCGGCGAGGCCCGAGACCAGGCCGCCGCCCCCGCGGCGCATCGTCAGCGCGCCGTCGTCGGACAGCGAGAACGACACCGGGCCGCGGTTCGACGCCACCAGCACTCGACTCATACCCGCAGGGTCTCAGTTGGGGTCGCGGCGCTTCAACGTGACCCGGGAGGTAGGGGGAAGGTGGCGCGATCGCCTGGATTAAGGGGGTTTGCGACGGGTAGCGGGCTCGGATGAGCAGGACAGAGACCACGAAAACGGTGCTCGTCGCACTTACCGCTAACCTCCTCCTCGCCTTCGCGAAGATCATCGCCGGGCTGGTGTCGGCGTCCAGCGCGATGCTCGCCGAGGGCGCCCACTCCGTCGGCGACACCCTCAACCAGGTCTTCCTCCTGATCTCCCTGCGGCGGAGCGCGCGGCGCCCCGACCGGCGCCACCCCTTCGGCTACGGCAACGAGCGGTACTTCTGGTCCCTGCTCGCCGCCGGCGCCATCTTCGTCGCGGGCGCGGGCTACTCGATCTTCGAGGGCGTGCTGACCATGACCGGCCACAGCCGGGACGACAGCGGCGCCGGCCTCGCCTTCGCCGTCCTCGGCCTCGCCGCCGTCCTCGAGGGGACGTCCTGGATCCGCGCCTTCCACCAGGCCCGCATGGAGACCCGGCGCAGCGAGCACGACCTCGTCGAGCACGTCCGCCGGTCGCCCGACCTCACGTTCAAGACCGCCCTGTTCGAGGACTCCGCCGCGATGATCGGCCTCGTGCTCGCCGCCGCCGGGCTCGGCCTCCGCGAGCTCACCGGGTCCGACTTCTGGGACGGCCTCGCGTCCGTCCTGATCGGGGTGCTGCTGGCGGCGCTCGCGTTCGTCATCGGCCGGGAGAGCAAGGGGCTGATCATCGGCCGCGCCGCCGACCCCGCCGTGCAGCGCGGCATCCAGGCCGAGATCGCCGGGGCGCGCGGCGTCACCGGCGTCGAGTCCCTGCTCACCATGCACTTCGGCCCCGAGGAACTGCTCGTCGCCGCGAAGGTCCACTTCTCCGACCACATCAGCGCCGACGAGGCCGAGGACGTCGCGGGCGCCATCGACCGCCGGCTGCGCGAGCGGTACCCGCTCGTCCGGCACGTCTTCCTCGACCCCACCCAGGCGCCCGGCGGCCCCGCGGACCGCGTCCCGCCGGTGTCCGGCGTCCAGCCGCAGACGGAGGGCGCGTGATCAAGAGCACGTCCGGGTAACGTCTCACAGCGTGGAACCCACCTGTCTGCGATCCGGTCAGGTCATGTAAAGTCACGCATACGAGCCCAAAGAGCGCTCGAACAACTGAATACCGCTCATCCAGAGGGGTGGAGGGACCGGCCCTGCGAAGCCCCGGCAACCACCCGGCTCGTGTGCGCTCGCGACCCCCGCGAGGCCGGCCGGGAGAAGGTGCCAACTCCGGCCTGCGACCAAGGTGGCGCAGGAAAGATGGGGAGAAAGGCCTCGCCCTCATGGCAAACACGCCTGCCACCGCCGACCTCGGCCCCGCTACCGCCCTCGTCTGCCGCGAATGCGGCACGTCCCGCGAACTCGGCCCGCACTACGCGTGCGAGGAGTGTTTCGGCCCCCTCGAGATCTCCTACGACTTCGGCGGCATCACCCGCGCCGACATCGAGGCCGGGCCCCGCAACATCTGGCGGTACCGCGGCCTGCTGCCCGTCCCGTCCGACGTCGCGTCCACGCCGAACACCGAGCCCGGCCTGACCCGGCTCGTCCGCGCCGACAACCTCGCCGAGGCCCTCGGCCTGCAGAAGCTCTGGGTGAAGGACGACAGCGGCAACCCGACCCACTCGTTCAAGGACCGCGTCGTCGCCGTCGCGCTCGCCGCCGCCCGCGAACTCGGCTTCAAGGTGCTCGCCTGCCCGTCCACCGGGAACCTCGCGAACGCCGTCGCCGCCGCCGCGTCCCGCGCCGGGATCCGCTCCGCGGTGTTCGTCCCGTCCAACCTGGAGTCGCAGAAGATCATCACGACGGCCGTGTACGGCGGCACGTTCGTCACGGTCGACGGCAACTACGACGACGTGAACCGGCTCGCGTCCGAGATCGCCGGCGAGCAGGACGACTGGGCGTTCGTGAACGTCAACGTCCGCCCGTACTACGCGGAGGGCTCCAAGACCCTCGGCTACGAGATCGCCGAGCAGCTCGGCTGGCGGCTGCCCGACCAGATCGTCGTCCCGATCGCGTCCGGCTCCCAGCTCACCAAGATCGACAAGGCGTTCCAGGAGCTCATCAAGCTCGGCCTCGTCGAGGACCGCCCCTACAAGGTGTTCGGCGCGCAGGCCGCCGGCTGCTCCCCGGTGTCCGCGGCGTTCAAGGCCGGGCACGACGTGATCCGCCCGGTCAAGCCCGACACCATCGCCAAGTCCCTCGCCATCGGCAACCCCGCCGACGGCCCGTACGTCCTGGACGTCGCCCGCCGCACCGGCGGCGCCATCGAGGACGTCACCGACGAGCAGATCGTCGAGGGCATCCGGCTGCTCGCCCGCACCGAGGGCGTCTTCGGCGAGACCGCGGGCGGCGTCACCGTCGCGACCCTCCGCAAGCTGATCGAGGACGGCGCGCTCGACCCCGCCGCCGAGACCGTGATCATCAACTCCGGGGACGGGCTGAAGACCCTGGACGCCGTCGCCCCCGTGGTCGCGCCGAGCGCGAACATCGCCCCGTCCCTGGAAGCGTTCCGCGCCGCGGGCCTCGCCTGACAACGAGAAGGAGCCGAGCAATGAGCAGCGTGTCCGTGCGGATCCCGACGATCCTGCGCACCTACACCGGCGGCGAGGCGGAGGTGAAGGCCGAGGGCGAGACCCTGCGCGCCGTCGTCGCCGACCTCGAGGCCGGCTACTCCGGGATCTCCGCCCGCATCCTCGACGACGCCGGCAAGATCCGCCGGTTCGTCAACGTGTACGTGGGCGACGAGGACGTCCGGTTCGCCGAGGGCCTCGACACCCCGACCCCGCCCGGCACCCAGATCTCGATCATCCCCGCGGTCGCCGGCGGCTGACGCCCGTCCCGCCCGTCCCGACCCGACCCGCCCGGCGCACGTCGGACGTGCGCCGGGCGGGTCGCTCGTCCCGGTGTCGGGTGACAGCGCCGACCACGCGAAGTATGCCGGGCGCTTTGCGGTATATATCCACCGGCTACATTGGTGGATAACTGGACATAACGGGTTCAATTCTAGTGATCATCTCTTTTCCCGAGACCCGTGCTCGGCTGGGTACTCGCTTTCTCTGCCTCCGCTTTTGCTGGGATGATCTTGGAAAATGTTGGCCGAGGACTTGAGTGTTGCGTCATTTCTTTCCTGGAAGAGTTGGGGCTGAGTGCTCCAGCAGGGAGCGCGTCGCTTCGCAAACAGAAGGGAAAGGCATGAATCGCATTGCTCGTGCGGCGGTGATCGGCGGGATCGCGATGGGTGCGCCCATCCTCCTGGCGCCGTCGGCCATGGCGGCCCCGGAGGCCACGGCGAAGAAGGACATCAACGTCTTCATCGTGGAGAACGCCACCGTCGGCCACAACGGCCCGGTCTACGTCGTCGAGAGCGGCCCGGGTGACCTCGCGTACAGCAACGTCACCGGCTCGCCCAAGGCGTCGCCCAAGGTGGGCAACGAGTCGGTCGAGGCCGGCGACATCAAGACCGACCTCAAGGGCGGCAAGGGCAACACCGTCGTCAACGAGATCGAGGGCGCCGAGCAGGACTCGGTGAAGAGCGACGGCAAGGGCCACGCCAAGGAGGCGGACGGCCAGCACGCCAAGGCCGAGGAGGCGAAGCCCGAGGCCAAGCCGGAGGCCCACGCTCAGGAGGCCCACGCTCAGGAGGCCAAGCCCGAGGCTCACGCCCAGGAGGCCAAGCCCGAGGCTCACGCCCAGGAGGCCAAGCCCGAGGCCCACGCCCAGGAGGCGAAGCCCGAGGCCAAGCCGGAGGCCCACGCCCAGGAGGCTCAGGGCGAGGAGGCCGGCACGCCCGAGCAGAGTGCCCGCACCGGTGGCCACGATGACCACAAGGGCGGCCACGGGGACCACAAGGGCGGCCCGGACACCGTGTTCTCGGCGAAGCACTCGAAGGTCGGCGTCAACGGCCCGACCATCGTCGCCGAGTCCGGCCCCGGCGACCTCGCGTTCAGCAACGTCACCGGCTCGCCGGAGGCGTCGCCCGAGGTCGGGAACGAGTCGGTGAAGACCGGCGACTTCCACACCACGCTCAAGGACGGCAAGGGCAACACCGCGATCAACGAGGTGGAGGGGTCCGAGCAGGACTCCGTGAAGTAGTCCGCGGCCCCGCCGAGCGGTGGCAGGTGCTCAGCGTGCCGACCATGGCCACCGACCGCAGGACAGCAATGCGGCCGACCGTCCCAGCCGGTCGGCGGGGATCGATCCCGAACGGCCGCTCCGGACACCACGTCCGGAGCGGTCGTTCACATATCGGAACCGCCGCCGAAAAACGCCCCCCGATCCCGCCGCCGTTCACCTCGCGAACCGGCGCCGGTCCCCATATGTGCACCCGTTCCGGCGGCGGCCGGGCGCCCGCGGTGTCTAGCATGTGGCGATGACGGCTAGCGATGTGCCCGACCTGATCCATCTGGCGGACGATCTCGGCAACGGCGTCGTCCACCGGTTCACGGCCCTGGACGGCGACGTCCTGACGGGCGAGATCGAGGTCTGCAGCCCCTTCGTGAACGGCCGGGTGCCGAGCACCGTGTTCCCCGACGAGCTCGACGAGTGGGGCGAGGTCCTCGACGACCTCGACCGGGGCGACAACACGGCCTGGCGCGAGGACGGCCGCGGCGCGGAGATCTGGCTCGAACTGGACGACGACGACCGCCTGCACGTGACCGTGGTCGACGGCCGGGCGTCCCTCACCGCGGTGGAACTCACCATCGAGGTCCCCGACGGATGGCTGGACGACCACTACGCCCGCCTGGACGCCCTCCGGAAAGCGATCGCCACCTGATCAGTGCCGGACCGGCCCGCCGACCGGAACCCCCGCGACGTGCCCGGTCGGCGGCCGCGTCCGCGCCAGGGCGAGCCCGACATCCACCAGCGACGACCGCCCCAGCCGGACGACGTCCGCGATCGGCGTCCAGACCGACTCGGCCGTCGCGCCGCCCGGCTCGGGCCGGAGCCGCCCCCCGGTGATGCGCACCTGGTAGAAGATTCCGACGTTGTGGTGCTCGGGTCCGCCCGGAACGGCGCGCTCCGCCGCGGGGATCACCCGCGAGTCGACGCCCAGCAACCGCTCGACCACCGCGTCGCAGCCGGTCTCCTCGGCCACCTCCCGGACCACCGCGTCGAACGGATCCTCCGCGTGCTCGACCCCGCCGCCCGGAAGCGTCCAGTTGCTCTCACCCGCCCGCGACACATGCCGCGCGAGCAGCACCCGCCCGTCCTCGACGCACACGGCATAAGCCGCCAACCGAAAACTCACCCAAGCCCCAAAGCTATCCAGACCTCGCCACACGCGAAACACCACACCCGCAGCAGGGCATGGGCACACGCATTGACATCACTGCCGGCACCAGAGGGCAATTATGACCTACAGACTCGTGTTCTTCTGTAAAGGAGCAGAACAGGAGACTGCCGCAGGGGCAATGGACCGTGTGCTGGATGCTCTACTGGAGAACGGACCGCCTCTCCTCGGCGAACAGGGGCCTTATCTACCGGGCGAGTGGCCGGAACCCGAAATCGATGCCGTCCATAGCTTCAGGCTGGTCACCGGCACCGACCGGCAGAGACCGGCGGCCGACTACCTGCTGCTGGAAATCCACGCCGGCGTGCGGTCCATCGCCGAAGACGTGATCGCGGCGGACCCGGACGACGAGCACGGCGTCTGGGGCAGCGACCTCATGGCCGTCATCACCCTGACCGGTGCCCGCCCGGATTGGCCGCTGGTGGACCGCATATGGACGGTGCTGGAAAGCCTCTGGTCAGCGGTGCCATGGGACAGAACGTCCGGCTTCGCGGTAGCAGCCGAGACCCCAAGACCGCTCCGCAGCGACCCCCCGCCCTGACCTCGGCAGGTGTCCGACGACACGCTCAGGACGCCCCTGGTAGCGGCTCCGGGGCTGGTCAGGGTGGGTCTGGGGAGGTAGACGAACCTTCCTTCGCGGAGGGTGCGCGTTGCTTGCACTCGACAGGGTAGAGTGCTAAAAAACGGTTGGCACTCCACTGTGGAGAGTGACAACTTCACAGTCTGGGTCGGGGCGATGAGGCCTCGGAGCGGCGGCGGAATGGGAGTCGTCGGCCGGGGTCGTCCGTCGCGGGCGTCGGCTCGATCCGTCTAAGCCACCTTGTTCCGGGAGGACTTGGAGCCTATGGCTGCAAAGATGATCGCGTTCGACGAGGACGCCCGTCGCGGTCTCGAGCGGGGCATGAACCAGCTCGCCGACGCCGTGAAGGTGACGCTCGGCCCCAAGGGCCGCAACGTCGTGCTGGAGAAGAAGTGGGGCGCCCCCACGATCACCAACGACGGTGTGTCGATCGCCAAGGAGATCGAGCTCGAGGACGCCTGGGAGAAGATCGGCGCGGAGCTCGTCAAGGAAGTAGCGAAGAAGACCGACGACGTCGCCGGTGACGGCACCACGACGGCGACCGTGCTGGCCCAGGCGCTCGTGCGCGAGGGTCTGCGCAACGTCGCTGCGGGCGCCAACCCGATGTCGCTGAAGCGGGGCATCGAGGCCGCGGTCGAGCGGGTCAGCGAGGAGCTGTCCAAGCTGGCCAAGGACGTGGAGACCAAGGAGCAGATCGCCTCCACCGCCTCCATCTCCGCCGGCGACCAGCAGATCGGCGAGATGATCGCCGAGGCGATGGACAAGGTCGGCAAGGAAGGCGTCATCACGGTCGAGGAGAGCCAGACCTTCGGTCTGGAGCTCGAGCTGACCGAGGGCATGCGCTTCGACAAGGGCTACATCTCGCACTACTTCGTGACCGACCCCGAGCGCATGGAGGCGGTCCTCGAGGACCCGTACCTCCTGATCGTCCAGGGGAAGGTGTCGGCCAACAAGGACCTGCTGCCGGTCCTCGAGGGCGTCATGCAGTCCGGCAAGCCGCTGCTGATCATCGCCGAGGACGTCGAGGCCGAGGCGCTGGCGACGCTGATCGTCAACAAGATCCGCGGCATCTTCAAGTCCGTGGCCGTGAAGGCCCCGGGCTTCGGCGACCGCCGCAAGGCCATGCTGGGCGACATCGCCACCCTGACCGGTGGCCAGGTCATCAGCGAGGACGTGGGCCTCAAGCTCGAGAACACCACGCTCGACATGCTGGGCCGCGCCCGCAAGGTCGTCGTCGCCAAGGACGAGACCACCATCGTGGACGGCGCCGGTGACGCCAACGAGATCGCCGGTCGGGTCAACCAGATCCGCACCGAGATCGACAACACCGACTCCGACTACGACCGCGAGAAGCTCCAGGAGCGCCTGGCCAAGCTCGCGGGCGGTGTGGCGGTCATCAAGGCCGGCGCCGCGACCGAGGTGGAGCTCAAGGAGCGCAAGCACCGCATCGAGGACGCCGTCCGCAACGCCAAGGCCGCGGTCGAGGAGGGCATCGTCCCCGGCGGTGGCGTGGCGCTGCTGCAGGCCGGCACCAAGGCGTTCGACAAGCTCGAGCTGCAGGGCGACGAGGCCACGGGTGCCAACATCGTCAAGCGCGCGCTCGAGGAGCCGCTGAAGCAGATCGCCGTGAACGCCGGCCTCGAGGGCGGCGTCGTGGTGGAGAAGGTCCGCAACCTGACGCCGGGTGAGGGCCTGAACGCCGCCACGGGCGACTACGTCAACATGTTCGACTCCGGGATCCTCGACCCGGCCAAGGTGACCCGGTCCGCGCTGCAGAACGCCTCGTCGATCGCCGCGCTGTTCCTGACCACCGAGGCCGTCATCGCCGAGAAGCCCGAGAAGAACGCGGCCCCGGCGGGCGGCATGCCCGACGCCGGCGGCATGGACTTCTGATCGGGTCCACGCCCACCCGCATCGGGTGAACGGCTGCAAAAGGGGGCGGTCCCGCGGGACCGCCCCCTTTCGCGTGCCCGAGAACGAGTGAACCGATCTTCGAACACGTGCGTCCGATCCCCACATTCACCGACGTCGGAAGGATCGGGATGAGCGACGCGCTGCCCCGGCTGCTGGTCGACCCGCCCTGGGAACGGGACGCCCGCGCGTACCGCGAGACGACCAGGGCCGCGGCGAAAGGGGCCGCGCTCGTCCCGGGCCTGGAGCCGCCCGCGGACCGGAGCCTCGTGTGGGCGGACGGCGAGCGGGAGGAATGGCTGAAGCTCTGCGACAGGCCGTCCTATCTCGGCGACAAAGAGAAGGCGATCCTGGAGAGCGAAGGGTGGGAGGGGCTCGTCCGGGCGTACGAGGACGGGACGGTCACCTACACGCCGTGCCAGACGTACATGTTCAAGCGCGCCCCCGAGGAGCTCGTCCGGCCGCTGCTGGCGGACTGGAGCACCAACCCCAAGGGAGGCTCGGGTCCCAGGGGCGACGACCTCAAGGCGCTGCTGGCCCGCTTCGGACTCGACGCCCACCACATCGTGTTCCCGCACGCCAAGGTCGACCGCCGCTACGGCGGCGACCGGGCGCTGCTGCCCCTCCTCGACCTGGAGACGGCCGTGCTGATGGCCCACTGGCTGTCGCAAGGTTCGACCCGGCGCGTCGCCGCCGAGTGGCTCTCCGGGCACGGCGCCGACGCGGTGCCGTTCCTGGTGCCGGACGCGCTGGGCAAGGCGCGCGTCCCGCGTGACAAGGCCCGGGCGGCGCTGGCCCACATCGCGTCCCGGCACGGCGTCCCGGCCGTGGTGGACGCCGCCCGCCGGTACGGCGACCGCGCGGCCGAGGCCGTCGAGGGGTTCCTGGCCGAGGAGAGCGCCCAGGAGGCACCGGCGGAGCCGCCCGCCAAGCCCGTCCGGCCCCTGACGGCCACCTGGCTGAACCGGGACGAACTGCCCGAGGTCCGTCTGCGGGACGGACGGATGCTGCCGCCGGAGGCGATCGAGAACCTCATCGGCGCACTGACCCTCTACGTGGCCCTGCCGTGGGGCGGCGAGCCGACGACGAACCCGGAACTCGACGAGGCGCTCGACGCGTGCGAGCCCGCGTCGTTGGCCGCGTTCGGCCGCGCGATCTTCGAGCGCTGGATCGCGCAGCGGACGCCGTCCCGCAGCGGCTGGGTCCTCGACCAGCTCTGCCGGACGGCCGACGACGACGCCGCCCGGCGGCTCGGCGCCCTGCTGCTGAAGTGGCCGGGGTCGGGCACCGACAAGCACGCCGTGCAGGTGCTGCGGGCGATCGGCACCGACACCGCGCTGATCCAGCTGCACCGCGTCGCGCAGCGCGCGTCCGCCCCCGGCCGCCGCCGGACGGCCGAGAACTGCCTGGCCATGGCGGCGAAGGCGCGCGGGCTCTCCCCGGACGAACTCGCCGACCGGCTCGTCCCCGACCTCGGCCTCGACGACGCCGGGACGCTCGTCCTCGACTACGGCCCGCGCCGGTTCACGGTCGGGTTCGACGAGGAACTGCGGCCGTTCGTGATCGACGAGGCGGGCAAGCACCGCAAGGCCCTCCCGAAGCCCGGCGCGAAGGACGACGCCGACCTCGCGCCCGCCGCGTACCAGCGGTTCGCGGCGCTGAAGAAGGACGTGCGCGGCATCGCCGGCGACCAGATCCGGCGGCTCGAACGCGCGATGACGACCGGACGCCGGTGGACCGCCGACGAGTTCGAGCGGTACTTCGTCCGGCACCCGCTGCTGCGGCACATCGCCCGAAGGCTCGTCTGGACGACCGGCGGGACGGCGTTCCGGATCGCCGAGGACCGGACGTTCGCCGACGCCGCCGACGCCCCGGTGCGGCTCCCGGACGACGCGCGCATCGGCATCGCGCACCCCCTCGACCTCGGCGGCGCGGTCGCGGCGTGGGCCGAGCTGTTCGCCGACTACGAGATCGTCCAGCCGTTCCCGCAGCTCGGACGGCACGTGGACGAGCTCGGCGGCACCGAGCGCGACACCGGGCGGCTCGCGCGCTTCGAGGGCGCGACCGTCCCGTCCGGCGCGATCCTCGGGCTGCTGCGCAAGGGCTGGGAGCGCGGCCCGGCCGAGGACGGCGGCGTGTACCACTCGGTCGTCCGCCGCCTCCCCGGCGACGCGCCCGACCTGGTCGTCGAGCTGGCCCCGGGCATCGCGGTCCTCGCCGTCGACGTGTTCCCCGAGCAGACGCTGCGCGAGGTCCGGTTCACCGCGCCCCCGCGCGGCGCGCTCGACCCCGTCACCGCCTCCGAACTCCTCGCCGACCTCGCCGGCCTGGGGTGACGTCCCTCCCACTCGCAAGGAGCACGAGCCGTGTACCAGCTTTTCGACTCCCCGGTGCTGACGGTGGACCAGCCGCGGCGCGCCCCCTCCGCCCGCTCCGAGTACAAGGTGTTCGACGGTCAGGGCACGCTGGTGGCGCGCGCGGCCGAGGGCGACGTGTCGGCGCTCAAGAAGACGTTCCGGGTCGTCCTCGGTGACGGCGGCGCCGGCCGCGTCGTCCATGTGGAGAGCCCGGACGGGCATCCGCTGCTCACCGTCCAGGGCGGGTCGGACTGGGCGCAGGCGGGCCTCCCGGACGGCACCGTCGTCGGGTCGATCCGGCGGGCGACGAACCGCCGGCACGCCTTCGACGTCCTGGACGCGGCCGGACGCCCGATCGGCGCCATGGACGCGGGCCCCTGGATGCGCAAGTTCCGGATCGTCGACGCGAACGGGACGCACGTCGCGCAGATGGACAAGAAATGGAAGGGATTCGCGACCGAAATGGCCCTCAGCGCGGACAAGTACCGGCTGGAGATCCACCGGGCGACCGCCGATCCCCTGCGCACGCTGGTGGTCGTGTCGCCGCTCGCGATCGACCTGATCCTCTACGAGGGCAAGGACTGGATCCCCGGCTGACCCGCCGCACGGCGACGTCGCCCGTCCGGGGCTTTCCCTCGCGCGCGGCCCTTGGCAGGATCGCCGCTTGGACGGCGCGGACCGCGCCGGACGCCACGGAGGCGGCCCGCGGCCGCGGGCCGGGAAGGCGGGAGGACGCGTGAGCGAAGTGTTCAGCTCCCCGGTGTTCAGGGTCGAACAGCCTCGCAGGGGCCCGTTCGCGAAGTCGAAGTACCGGGTCATGGACGGGGACGGGACGACCGTCGCCGTGGCCGACGAGACCGACCGGCGGCGCGGCGAGGCGCTCCGCACCGCCTTCCCCGGCAAGTCGGACCTGGACGCCCGCGCGGTGCTGCTGAGCACGCCCGACGGCGAGCCGATCCTCGTCGTCGACAAGCAGAAGGGACGCGCGCTCACCGAGGTGCGCCGTCCCGAGGGGGACGTCGTCGGAACGTTCGTCACCCGCCGCGTCGGCCGCTTCTACGCCATCCAGGACCCGGACGGCACGGCGATCGGCGACGTCGAGGTGGACATCCCGCGCAACAACTTCGCGGTCCGCGACACGGACGGGAAGAAGGTCGCGCACGTCCGCAAGAAGTGGGCCGGGGTGGTCACCCACCTGCTGACGACGGCCGACAAGTACGACGTCGAGATCTTCGACCCGGTGCCGGAGCCGCTGCGCACGATGGCCGCGCTCACCGCGATCGTCATGGACATGACGCTGCACGAGTCGAAGGACATCACCTGACCGCGCGCCCCCGGCCGGACGGTCGGCGGCCGGGGGCGCGGTCACGGGCGCAGCCGGTACCCGACGCCGCGGACCGTCTCGATCCGGGCCGTGCCCAGCTTGCGCCGCAGGTACCGGATGTAGACGTCGACGATGTTCGACCCCGGGTCGAAGTCGAAGCCCCACACCTGGCTGAGCAGCTGCTCGCGGGTGAGCACCTGGTCGGGGTGCCGGCAGAACACCTCGGCCAGGGCGAACTCGCGCGCGGTCAGCTCCACGGTCCGCCCGTCGATGCGGGCCCGCCGGGTCCGCAGGTCGAGGTCGAGGTCCCCGGCCCGCAGCACGGTCGCCTCCGGGATCCGCTCCGTGCGCAGCCGCAGCCGGACGCGCGCGAGCAGCTCCTCGAACGCGAACGGCTTGGCGATGTAGTCGTCCGCGCCGCCCTCCAGGCCCGCGACGGTGTCCGCCACCGTGTCCCGCGCCGTCAGGATGATCACCGGCATGGTGACGCGCTCGCCGCGGAGCCGCCGTAGCACCGTGAAGCCGTCCTGCACCGGCAGGCCCAGGTCCAGGATCATCAGGTCGAACTCGCCCGTCCGCGCGTGCTCGTACGCCGACAGCCCGTCCGCCACGACCGACGTCGTGAACCCGTTCGAGCGCAGCCCCTTCTCCAGGAACGACGTGATGCGCCGCTCGTCCTCGGCGATCAGGATCCGGTTCACCGCGACACCTCCGGGGCCGTCATCACGACCGTGGTCGCGCCCGCGTCGACCACCGGACGCAACGGGATGTCCAGGACGAACTGGGCGCCGCCTTCCAGCGGGCTGTGCACGCTCACCCCGCCGCCGTGCGCCTTCGCGATGGACGCGACGATCGCGAGCCCCAGCCCCGACCCCTCCGTCGGCCGCGGCCCCGACCCCGCCCGGACGAACCGCTCGAAGATCCGCTCGCGGTCCTCGGGGGCGACGCCGGGCCCGGTGTCGCGCACCCACAGCAGCACCGACCCGTCCCGCACCGCCGACCCCACCTCGACCGTGTCGCCGTCGCCGGTGTGCCGCACCGCGTTGGACGCCAGCTGCATCAGCGCCTGCGTCAGCCGCTGCGCGTCGCCGAGCACCCGCACCTCCGCGACCGCGCCGACGCGCCACCGCCGGTCGCCGAGCCCGCGCGACTTCGCGACGACGTCCACCGTCAGGTCGGCGAGGTCGATCTCGCCGAGGTCGAGGAAGTCCGGGCGGTCCGCCTTCGCGAGCATGATGAGGTCGTTGACCATCCGGTTCATCCGGTCGAGCTCCTCCATCAGGAGCGTCCGCGTCTCCTCGCGCTCGTCCGGGTCGTCGCCCATCAGCTCCAGGTGCCCCCGGATGACGGTGATGGGCGTGCGGAGCTCGTGGCCCGCGTCGTCCAGGAACCGCCGCTGCGCCGCGAATGCCGACTCCAGCCGGTCCAGCATCCGGTTGAACGTCGACGCGAGCGCCGCGACGTCGTCGTTGCCGCGCACCAGCAGCCGCCGCGTCAGGTCCGACTCGCCGATCTGCTCGGCGGTCTGCCGCACCAGCCGGATGGGCGCGAGCACCCGCCCCGCGATGAGCCACCCGACCACGCCCGCCACCGCGAGCGCCCCGAACGCGGTGAACCCGAGCACCCGCGTCGTCTCGTTCACCTCGTCGCGCAGCGCGTCCCGGAACTCGACGACGACGAGCGCCGCCTGCCGCGGATCGCCCGCCATCCGCACCGGCAGCACCGCGTACCGGACGTCGCCCGCGCTCGACTCCGCCCAGCCGTACGTCGGCTGCTTCGCCTGCGCCGCCTTCGCGACGAACGCCCGGTCCAGGTCGAGCCGCGCCAGCGGATCCTGCGCGCTGCGGTTCTCGGTGCGCCCGTCCACGACCGAGAAGAACGTCTCGTAGCCGTCCGGCAGGTTGTGGACGAGATACCCCTCCAGCAGCTGGGTCAGGTTCGCCGGCCGCTGCCCCGAGGCCGGGTCGACGCCGTTCTTCATGTAGCTGCGGAGCTTGTTCGCCTCGTGCGTCAGCTCGTTGTTCACCCGGTCGTTCAGCCGCGCCGACAGCACCGACCACGTCACCGTCACCGACCCGGCCAGCGCCAGCCCGACCAGCAGCAGCATCCAGCCGACGATCCGCGCCCGCGCGGTCACCCGGACCTCACCCGTCATCGCCGTCGTCGTCCCCGTAGGCTCCGTCGTCATTGTCGTCGTCGCCCGGCTGGACCGGCGGCGGCGACACCGCCCGCCCGCCCGGCCCCCCGCTCGGCGCGGGCGACGCGCCCCCGCCCGGAGACGCCCCCGGCGCCCCGGACGGTCCGGGCCCGTTCGTCCCCGGCGACTCGCTGACCTCGATCGTCCCGCCGAGCGACGGCGGCGTGCTCTCCCGCGCCTGGACGACGCCCACCACCGCGGCGACGAGCAACACCCCGCCCACCGCGACGCCCACGCACCACCTGCGTACTGAAACCGACATGCCGCCAACCTCGCACGCGCTCCCCGAACCCACGGTTAAGCCCACATGAGAAGGCTTTCATCCGGCCGAGGCGCCGCATCGCAGGTCGCGCGCTCGATGAACGCTCTTTCATGTGGCTCTCACCCGAGTCCCATCGCGGCCGGGAACCGTACTCGATGAACCAGACCGCAACCAGGAGGAACCTGTGGCTGAACATGTCCTGTACGGCCTCGCCGCGAACCTGACCGCGATCACCGTGCTCGCGCACGTGATCTACTTCCGCCGGCACCACCGCAAGGACCTGCGGCTGGCTTACATAGCGGTCAACGTCGGAGTCTTCACGGTGGTTTCGCTGCTGCTGGCCGAACGGGCCGACGTCGCCGTCGGGTTCGGGCTCTTCGCCGTCCTGTCGATCATCCGGCTCCGCTCGGACGCCATCACCCAGGAGGAGGTCGGCTACTACTTCGTCGCCCTCGCCCTCGGCCTGGTCAACGGCATCGCCGCCGTCATCCCGTGGCTCGCCGTCCTGCTCGACGTCGTGCTCCTCACGATGATGTACCTCGCCGACCACCCCCGCCTCGCGCCCCGCACCCAGCGCCAGGTGGTGACGCTCGACGTCGTCCATGCCGACCCCGCCGCCCTGCACGCCGACCTCGAACAGCGCCTCGGCGGCACCGTCCTGTCCTGCACCGTCACCGAGGTCGACTACGTGCGGGACGTCTCCATCGTCGACGTCCGGTACCGCCGGGCGGCCCCGAAGCCCCGCCCCGCCGAGATCCGCACCCCGTACCCGACGCGTCCCGCGTCCACCCTGAGAGGCGAGGCGCGATGACCGTCCTCACCGACCTGGCCGTCGACGGGAGCGCCGCGGTCGCGCGCCTCACCGGGGCGCTGCCGTCCATGTCCCTCGCCCAGGTCCTCGACCGCGCCGAACTCCAGACCCGCGTCGACCGCAAGTACCTGGTGCCCGCCGAGCTGTGCGACGCGATGCTCCCGCGCCTCGACGGCGAGTACGCCGCCCTGGAGATCGACGGACGCCGCGCCTTCCGCTACTCCTCCACCTACTTCGACACCCCGAACCTCCTCACGTTCCGCCAGCACCGGCAGGGCCGCCGGCAGCGCTACAAGATGCGGACCCGCACGTACATGGACAGCGGCGAGTGCATGTTCGAGGTCAAGCTGTCGGACGCCCGCAACGCCACCGACAAGCGCCGCATGCCCTACGACGCCGCCCGCCGCGCGACCCTCGACGGCACCGCGCGCGCCTTCCTGCAGGACGTCCTGCTGTCCGCGTACCGGACGAACCCGCCCCGGGCCGTCGTCACCAGCGCGACGACCGACTATCTGCGCTCGACGCTCGTCCAGCTGTCCGGCCCGGGACGCGTGACCTTCGACACCACCCTCACGTGCACCGACGGCGCCGGCACCACGATCGCCGCCGATCCGGGCGTCGTCCTCATCGAGTCGAAGTCCGAGGGCGGCGAGGCCCCGGTGGACCGGATCCTGCGCGACCAGGGCGTTCGTCCGGTGAAGATCAGCAAGTACTGCGTCGCCGTGGCCGTGTTGTATCCCGGCGTGCCCGCCAACCCGTGGCGCCCCGCGATCCGCACCTATTTCGGTGCCGTACACCCCCTTTGGAACAGGGCATGGCGGGGTAGATAGGCGACGTGCAAGTCGCTCCGAGACGTACCGGCGAGTGGTGGATCTCGCCCGCGATCCCCGCGGTGGCCGTCGTGGTGCTCGCAGCGCTCTGGACGTTCACCGCGTTCGGCGGCTGGGGCGAGCAGGCGTTCTGCGAGGTGGGCGGAGCCCACGACCCCACCTGCGCGACGAGCTTCGAGAACGCCGTCCTCGCCTCCCTCGCCGTCGTCATCCCCGCCATCGCCATCACGCTCGCCGCGCTGGCACTGCCGCGTGTCCGGCGTCACCCGGACAGGCTCGGAATGATGCTGACCGCAGCCGCGTTCCTCTGGGCGGGCGCCGAGGGCATCCTGTTCCTCGGCGGCTACCTGGCCCAGTCCGCCTGACGCCCGTTCCGGGCATCAGCGCAGGTGAGCGGCCCGCTCCCGGGACATTTCCGGCACCCGCCGACCGGCTCGCAGAAAAATTCTCGCGCGCCGGTTTGACGTCCCGACCCCGGGGGCATAATGTTCTCTCCGCCCCACAGGGGAGCCAGGACGCCGCGAGGCGGCCGGCCCGAAGGGGAACCACACCCGACCAAGCAGACGCGGTTTCGCCGTGTCCGCCGATCGGTGGTGGGTCGGAAACGGCCGATTTTGACAAACCGGCCGGATCTGATGAAATAGCAACACCGCCCGGAAGGAACCGCGCAAGCGGAACCCGAAAGGCATCGGGAAAAGCCGGAAATTGACAAACCGGCCGGAACCGATAAAGTAAGAACAGTCGCCCCGGGGCGAGACCAGCGAAAGCCGGTCGAGCGCGGTGGGTGTCCGTTTCTTGAGAACTCAACAGCGTGTTAAAAGCCAGTGCCTTTAACGATTCGGCCGGCAGGCCGGAT